>CACYQU010000045.1 GCA_902776615.1 uncultured bacterium | reverse complement strand
ATTCTGCAAGTTGTCAAAGAACGAATCCTTCTCCACCGTAAAGAAAAGGCTCGTTCTACATTATACCTCTGCGTGAGACATTCAACTGACGAATCTAGGTTTAAAGGAGCGGAGGGAGAGCGTAGGCGGAGAGGGACCCCGCCGAGTCCCATGGACTCAGCCCCAATGGCAGCATACCCCGTGAGAGCCCCCAACTGGGGGCGCGCTACATCTGGGGGCGGTTATGCTCTCCCAGTAGGGCGGTTGCGACTGGCGAGTCGGCCATGGCCCCCATGGCAGATTCGTATGGCGGCATGTGTGATTTCCCCCTAAGGGTAAGTCTCGGAACCCCTAAGGGTGAGGCGACCTCACCCTTAGGGTGAGTTAAAGAAACCCTAAGGGGGAAGTGCCCTCACCCTTAGGGTAAACAAAAGCCACCCTTAAGGGGAAGCAAATCCGCGAAAGCCTGGAACGCTTATTGCAATAAGTACGCAATCGCCATCGCATGCGGTGGCGCAGAAATGCGGCGGCACAGGAAACTACCGGGGAGTGTCCCAGACCAGGAGACGTACGCTCTCCCGGTCAAGCGACCGTATTCTATCGGTTGTCGATTTGACAGGCGGGGGGTATTTTTGGTATTCTAACACCGATTTTCGGCGACCTAGGTGGGTCGAGCCGAGGATTTGTTATTGTTTTTTGACAAGTAAGGAGCGAAAGAAATGGCGATGAACAACCAGTTGCTGGCTGTCGTACAGCACATTGAAAGCGAGCGCGGTGTGAGCCGTGAGATTGTCGTGACGGCGATCGAGCAGGCCATTCAGCAGGCTGCACGCCGCAACCAAGATGTGACAACCGACCTCAAGGTCGTAATAGACCGCAAAGATCTTTCGCTTCACGTATACGATACTTTGGTCGCGTCCGATGAAGAGACGGGCCCTGGCTTCATCTCGCTCGCGCGAGCCCAGCGCTTCAATCACGGCAACCCCGTCGAAGAGGGGCAGACGATCCGCGTCGAAATGCCCGCCTCGCGTCTAGGCCGCATCGCCGCGCAGACTTCGCGCCAGATGATAATGCAGAAGATACGCGAGGCCGAGCGCACAAACACCTTCTCCGAATACAAGGACCGTGTTGGCGATATTGTCAGCGGTACGGTCTCGGCTGTTTCCCATCGCGACACCTATGTTACCGTCGGCAAGACCGAGATGATTCTGCCCAACCGCGAGCGCATTCCCACCGAAGACTATCAGGTCGGCGATCCGATACGCGCCATCATCCTCAGGGTCGATCCCGAGGCGAAGGGGCCCAGCGTGATTCTCAGCCGCGCGAGCGGCAAGTTCCTTGAGGCGCTTTTCAGGCTTGAGGTTTCCGAAATATCCGACGGTGTAGTGGAGATAATGGGCGTCGCGCGCGATCCGGGCTATCGCGCAAAGCTCGCCGTGAGAACTTCCAACGAGAACGTCGATCCCGTCGGGGCGTGCGTCGGCCAGCGCGGCAGCCGCGTAAGGGCGATCGTCAACGAGCTGTCGGGCGAGAAGATCGACATTGTCCGCTGGAGCGAGGATATCCGCCAGTATGTCGCAGGCGCTCTCGCGCCGGCGAAGCTCGAGTCCATCGAGGTCGATCCGCACACCCGCAGCACGGTACATGTCATCGCAGCGGCCGACCAGTATTCGCTGGCGATCGGCAAGCGCGGGCAGAATGTGCGCCTTACGACCAAGCTGACAGGTTGGCATGTCGAGGTGAAGAAGTCCATGGCGACAGCGAGCTTCGAGGATCAGAAGGCCGAGGCCATCAAAGAACTCGCCGACACGTTCAGCGTCTCCACGGCTATCGCGACGCAGATGGCCGACGCCGGCTATCTTTCGGTGGAGGGCATCGTCGAGGAGGACGAAGCGAGCTTCATCGCCGCGACCGGCCTTGACGAGGTGACGGCCAAGGGCGTGTACGCGGCTGCGAAGGCCGTCGCCGAATTGACCGCCTCCGAAACGCATGATGATGACGAGGCGCCGTCCGAAGAATCGGTGGAGGAAGCCGAGTAAGGGGTTTGGAAAGATGAGGGTATACGAACTAGCCAAACAGGTGGGCGTCACGAGCGCTGCGGTGCTGAAGGCGGCCGAAGCCGCCGAGTTCGACGCGACGAGCGCAATCAGCGTCATCGACGACGGCGACTTGCCGGCGCTCAAAAAGGCCGTCGAGAAGATTGCCAAGACTGACGTGGAGAAGGTCCGCGCCGAGAAGCGCGCCCGCGCCGCCGCGTTGCGCGCCGCTGGCGGCGAAAGGTCCAAGGCGGCGCTGAAACGCCATCTCGACATCGCCAAGGCGGCTGCCGAGGGACAGAAGGTTGACAGCACGCTCATCGTCGAGAAGCCAGTCGAGCCTGCGTCCGCGCCCGCTACGGCGAAAGAGGGGAAGCCGGATCCGGCCGCGGCCGCGACGCGTCCCCAGCCGATACGCATGGCCCCCGGCGCAAAACCCAAGCCCGTGCCGGCCATTTCCGCTACGCAGACGGGTCTTCGCGCCGGCGCGGGGTTCAAGCCTCTTCAGAAGGCGAAGCCGGCCGCGGCGATAACGATAACCGTCGCCGCTAAGCCGCCGCCAAAACCGGCGAAGCCCGTCTCCAAGCCCGCAATCAAGGTCGACGACTACGAAGACGAGAAGGGCCGCAAGGGCAAGAAGGGCCGCGAGCTTCAGAAGAGTTTCGACAAGCACCAGCCTCGCGCGGCCGCGCAGGCCGGCAGGCCTGTTCAGCCGGGCGGCAGGATATCCGTAAACGAAGAGTCCCGCGAGATTTCGATTCGCGGCGCAGTTGTCGTGAAGGATCTCGCCACGAAGCTCGGCATCAAGCCCAATCGTCTCATAGCGGATCTGATGGGTCTCAAAGTGCTCGCTTCCATCAACCAGCGCGTCGAGCCGGATGTCGCCACCAAGGTTGCCGAGAAGTACGGCTTCAAGGTCGTTCTGGAGCATGCCCGCGACAAGGCCGCCGCGAAGCCCGTGCTGAAGGCGATCGACGCCGACGACCTCATACCCGAAGATCCGCCGGAGACTTTGCAGCCGCGCGCCCCGGTGGTGACGTTCCTCGGCCACGTCGACCACGGCAAGACTACGCTGATGGACTGGATCCGCAAGGAGCATGTCGCCGCAGGCGAGGCTGGCGGAATCACCCAGCAGATCAGCGCCTACCAGGTGGAGATCGCCGGGAAGAAGATCACGTTCCTCGACACGCCCGGCCACGCCGCGTTCAGCGCGATGCGCGCGCGCGGTGCGCAGATAACCGACATTGCCGTTCTTATCATCGCCGCGGACGACGGAATCATGCCGCAGACGGAGGAGTGCATACGCGTCGCCCGCCAGACGGGCGTTCAGATAATGGTGGCCATCACAAAGGCCGACAAGCCAACCGCCAATATCGACCGCGTAAAGCAGCAGCTTCAGAAACACGGACTCACGCCGGAAGACTGGGGCGGCGACATCATATGCTGCCCGGTGTCGGGCGTAACAGGCATGGGCGTCGACGCGCTTCTGGAAAACATACTCGTTCAGGCCGAGGTTCTCGAACTTACGGCCAACCCAAAGCGCCGCGCGAACGGATATGTCATAGAAGCCGAGCTTCAGCAGGGCCTGGGTCCGTGCGCCACGCTGCTCGTAACCGGCGGTACGCTCAAGGTCGGCGATGCGATTCTCATAGGCGAGCATTTCGGCAAGGTTCGCGCCCTCATCGACGACCACGGCCGCCGCGTCAAGGAAGCGCCGCCCGCGATGCCGGTGAAGTGCACGGGACTTTCGGGCGTGCCGGAGGCCGGCGCGGAATTCCGCGTGATGCTCGACGAAAAGCGCGCGCGCACGCTCGCCGAACAGACCGCGCAGGAGCGCAAGGAGCAGGAGCTTTCCACCTCGAAGGCCGCCACGCTCGATATGCTTATGAGCCGCATGGCCGCAGAGGGCAAGCGCGAGTTGAACGTGATTGTGAAGTCCGACACCCGCGGTTCGCTCGAGGCCATTGTCGAGGCGCTCGAACAGATCAAGTCGGAGAAGGTCGGCTTGAACGTAATCGGCACAGGAACAGGAAACGTCTCGCTGACGGATGTAAAGTCGGCTGCGGCTGGCAAGGCCGTTATCGTAGGGTTCGACATCTCGAACGATTCGGGCGTGCAGCAGCAGGCCCGCCACGACGGAGTGAGGATCAATTCCTTCCGCATCATCTACGAGCTGATCGACCATGTCAAGAACTGCATGCTCGACCTGCTTCCTCCGGAGTACCGCGAAGTCGTCAAGGGCCATGCGGAGATCAAGGCCATCTACGACATTGGCAAGCTCGGCAAGATCGCCGGTTCCCAGATGCTCGACGGCTCGCTCGTCGCGAAGGAACGCTTCCGCATCAAGCGCGGGCGCGAGCAGATATGGGACGGAAAGGTGCAGACGCTCCGCCACTTCAAGGACGAGGTCAAGGAAGTCACCGGCCAGCAGGAGTGCGGCGTTTGCTTCGCGGACTACGAAGACTTCAAGGTCGGCGACATTATCGAGTGCTATCTGCTTGAAGAGCTGCCTCGCACACTGTGACGGAAGGCGCAATCATGGGTGTCGACAGACTAGAGAGGGTCAACAGCCTCCTGAAGCGCGTAATCGCCGAGTCGATGTATTCGGTGATGCAGGGCGATACCGTTCAGCCGGGGCTGATAACCGTTACGGACGTGAAGTGCGGCAAAGACCTGCGCGACGCGACCGTTCGCGTGTCTATTTTCGGCGACGATGCGCTGAAGGAGACGGCGATACGGCATCTCAAGCACAACGCGAAGCGCTTTCAGCAGATAATAAACCGCGAGGTGCGGCTCAAGTTCACGCCTCGCATCCTGTTTCAGCTCGATCGCTCCCTTGAGAAGGGCGACGAGGTTCTGGCAATACTTTCCAGACTCGATGGCCAATCTGACGCAACTGCGGATGCTTGAGAATCTGGACGGGATTCTGCTGGTGGACAAACCGGCGGGAATCGCGTTCCCGTCCGTCGTGAAGACGGTCAAGCGCAAATTCAACCTGGTGAAGGTCGGCCACGGCGGTTCGCTGGACGCCGCCGCTTCCGGATTGCTGGTGCTGCTGATAAACGACGCCAACAAGTTCGTCGGCGATGTCATGGGCGCCGATCGCGTCTATGAAGGCGTGATGCGCCTCGGGCTTGCGACGAACACACATGATGCGCAGGGCGAGGCCGTCGGCGGCTCCGCGCCGGACTGCGGATGGCGCGACCCTTCGTTTTCGTCCCGCATGGCCGAAGTTCTGCCGGAGTTCCGCGGCGACATATTCCAGACCGAGAGCCGCTGGTGCAGCGTGAGGCGCGAAGGCTCCGCAGCGTACGAGATCGCCGATACCGGCGAACACAAGCCGTTTCTCTCCCACGTATACCGCTTCGACACCGGAGAGCCGGGCGAAGACGGCCGCCTGGCGTTTTCCGTAAGCAGCACAAAGGGTCTTATCGTGAGGACTCTCGTAAACGACTTCGGCGCGGCGCTAGGTTGCGGCGCGGCGCTCGAGAGCCTTCGGCGCGTGAGCGTAGGCAAATTCAAGATCGACGACGCCATTCCGTTCGACCGGTTGCTCGAAACCGAGATGAAGGACTTTTTCCCATGCGTGATTCCGCTCGGCGCGGGCTTGCGGTAGGCTTCTTCGACGGAGTGCACCTCGGCCATCAGGCGATTTTGCATGGCGCATCCGCCGTGCTTACGTTCCGCAACCATCCGCTTTCGCTGCTGGCGCCACATAAGGCGCCTCGGCTTCTCATGTCCGTGGAAGAGCGCATGGCGGCAATCCGCGCCTGCGGTGTCGAAGAGGTGTTGGCCCTCGACTTTACGCAGGATCTTGCCGGCATGCAGCCTGCGGACTTCGCCGCAAATTATCTTGCCTCTCCGCGATGGGGTGGTGTCGTGCGCTGCGGCGGAAACTGGCGTTTTGGCCGCGGTGGCGCCGGTGATGCGGCGCTTTTGCGGTCTATGGGGCTTTCGGTCGAGGTCGTGCCGTACGCCGAGTACAAGGGAGAGCGCGTTTCTTCGACACGAATCAGGGCGGCGATCGAATCGGGCGAGATGGAAGACGCCTCTTCGATGCTCGGCCGGGACTGGTCGGTTCGCGGAGTCGTGTCCGTCGGGAAGGGGCTTGGAGCGGGGCTTGGCTACCCAACCGTAAACGTGCGCCTTGACGGTCTTTCGCTCAAACTGCGCCTCGGCGTGTACGATGTGCATGTTTCAGGCTGCCGCGCGCTGGCGAATTACGGTGTCGCGCCCACGTTCGGCGACAAGGCCTGGAAGTCGCCTATTCTCGAAATGCACTTCATCGGCGAAGTTCCGCATTCGCAACCAGGCGACAGCCTGACTGTCGGGTTCGGCAGATTCATCAGGCCGGAGCGCAAGTTCGCCTCCGTAGACGAGCTTAAGCGGCAGATAGCGCTGGACCTCGCCGGCTTCTGAAATCCGCCCGCAGCGTCCGCGAACAGCGGCACAAACAGCAGCTTTTCGCCTCTGTCGCCTGCCGAACTTCACTTCCCCGGATAAATATGATATAATCCACACCCAATGGCAGAAAACAGAGAAAACTATGTGGCGGCTCGCGCGCTGATCGAGAAGTCGAAGCGAATCCTCGTTTCGGGGCATCTGAGCCCTGATGGAGATTCCCTCGGCTCGATGATCGCGATGGCCCGGCTTCTGAACAATGCAGGGCACGCGGCGTCGGCCACCGCCGACATCAACGCCCTCGGCAAGCTGGGCTTTCTGCGCGGAACGGACGAGCTCATACCGGTTCGCAAGCTGAAGCGCCAGAAGTTCGATCTCTTCATCGCAGTCGATTGCGGCGCGCTTGACCGTTTGCCGCCGGAAGTGCGCCCGATAGCGGAAAAACTGCCGGTCGTCTGCCTCGACCATCATGTGACTTCCACCGGCGAGTTCGCCAAAGCGTCCATCATCGAACCCGAATCGTCGTCGGCCGGCGAGATCGTCTGGCGGTTCGCGAAATGGATGGACTGGAAGCTCGACGCGGTGTCTGCCGAAGCGCTGTGGGTTGCGATGGTTACGGATACCGGCCGCTTTGCATACGATTCCACAGGGCCGCAAACCATGCGCGCGGCCGGCGACATTCTCAAACACGGCGTGCGAACGGCCCTCATCAACGACATCATCTACGGAACCTTTCCGCGCAAGGCGATCGAACTGAAACGCATCGCGTGGCGCTCGCTGCATATCTGGAAAAACCGCAAGGTCGCGGAAGTCACTCTGGACCGCGACGATTTCCGCGCGGTTCGCGGCACCAAAGCCGACGCGGAGGACGTCATCGAGATACCCCGTTCGGTGATGCGCAACGAGATCGCGCTCTTCTTCTACCAGATACCCGATCGCACAAAAGAGACGCGTTGCTCCATCCGCACGCGCGGCGATTGGGACGCGACCGTGCTTGCCGCAAAGTTCGGCGGCGGCGGCCACCGAAAGGCCGCCGGATGCACCATAAAGGCGCCCATGGGCGTCGCCAAGCGCCAGATGCGCGCCGCCGTGAAGGAGCTTTTGAAGTCGGCATGCCGCAAGACGGTTCGCATATCGATCGACAAGCTCAACATATCCGGCATGTCGCCAGAGAAACCGGCCGCCGTCCCCGCTCCCGCCCCGGACGATACAGCCGTGAAAGGTGCGCAATGACGGCAATCGTCCTTACAGACGGAAAGGCCGGCCACGAAAACCAGTCGCGCGCGTTTGCCCGTGCGCTTGGACTTGACGTGCGGCTCGTGCCGGTTCGCTTCAAATCGTCCCTTTGCAAGGCGCTTTCGTATCTCCTGGACCGGATGAACATATTGACGACCTCGCTTTTGGAGTTTGAAAGCCCGCGCGAGCCGGCCAAATGGGTCATCGGGACCGGGTCCGGCACTTTCTACGCGGCAAAAGCCCTCGCGCGGCGCTTCGGGGCGCGGTGCGGCGTGGTGCTGTATCCGCGCGGATACCGTCTTTCGACGTTCGACTGCATTCTCGCGCCGTCGTTCGATTCGCCTTCGAAGCGTCCGAACATAGTGGAGGTTCCCGCAAATCTCGTCGCAAGCGACTCGGCGTTCTACGAGAAGGGTGTCGCCGCCTTCAGAGAACACCACGAAGGGCCGATGGAGAATATCGTCGGCGTCATCGTAGGAGGCCCCAACAAATGCGCTTCGCTTACCGCCGACTGGATGAAGGCGCGGCTTGACGAAGTGTTCGCCGCCAACAAAGGCGCCCAGTTGTGCGTGACCACCTCGCGCCGCACGCCTGCGGATGTCGAGGCCGTCGTCGATTCGTATCCGTGGGCGTACAAGCTGATCTATTCGCGGGACCATTTCAACCCCATACCGGCGTTTGTGCAGCTTGCGAAGAGGCTGTACGTAACCGCAGAATCGACAGGCATGCTTTCCGAGGCGTGCACTTTCGGTTCCGCCGAGGTTGTGGCGCTCGACAATCTGAACCCGGGGCCCCACAAGTTCCGCCGTTTCGTGTCCGACCTGCGGCGCGACGGCTATGTGGACGGAAACCGCAAGATCGACCTTTCGGCGCAGTTTGCCGCCGCGCGTTCGCTGATGGGCGTATGAACGACGGCAGGCTAGTGCGTCATTGCGTTTTGCTTATGCTGCCCACTGCGGCATTGATGCTGCTCGGCGCGTATTTTCTCGTGCGCGTGGTGCCGAACATCGTGGCGAACGAGCGCGCCGGGGCGAGAAGCGCCTCGAAAGAGGCGGTGGAACAGCTGAAGGACGGCATGATCGAGCCGGATTTCCGCTGGATCTATGAAAAGGGCGTGGAAGGCGGCGGCGCATTCGCGGAGATGTTCCCGGCGGAAACGACATGGAAGGAATGGGACGCGAAGGGACAAGTCGGCAAGGCGCAGTGGGGCTGGCGCGAAACCCCCGGCGGCCGCATAGTATGGGTGCGCATCGACAAATCCACCGTGCTCGGCAAAGCCACCGGCATATCCGAGACGGACTATGCTTTCTGGCTTTGGACCGTGTGCCCCGCGCTTATGGCGGCGCTGCTGTGCGCCACCGTGTTCGCCGTGCGGCGTCTTCTGGAATACGCGAAACTACGCGACGACTTCCTCGCCGCAGCCGCGCACGACCTCTGCACGCCCCTCGTCGGAATGCGCTACATGATCGGTCGCGACGACGCCGAGGCCGCGAACCTCAACGAGCGCATGCTGCGCATAGTTGACAACATCTCGGATTTCCTTTCGCACGGCGGCCGCCGCAAGAGCCCCCGTCCGGAGCCGTTCCGCCTGCGCGACGCGTTCGATGCGGCATATCGCATTTTCGCCGCGGACTATGCGGAGGAGACGTCCGGTCCGGTGAAGACCGCCGGCGACATGGATGTATGCGCGTATGCCGACGAGGAGCTGACCACGCAGATACTGTGGAACCTGCTCGGCAACGACTTGAAGTACGCCGCGCCGTTCGGCCCGGTTTGCGCGCGATTCGCCAACGATGGCGGCTTCGCCGTGATGCAGCTTGTGGACGAGGGCGGCGGGATGACCGATGCGGAGATGAAGAAGGCGTTCGACCGCTACTGGCGCGCAAAGACGGTGTTGAAGACAGGCAAAGGAGGCTTCGGAATCGGCCTTTGCACGTCGCGCGAGTGCGCGAGATCGATGGGCGGAGATCTTTCGGTGGAGGCGAACGGCACGAAAGGATGCGTGTTTACGCTGAAACTTCCGGCGTACGCGGGGAGGAGCTGAGAAATGTCGCGCATAGAGGATTTCGGATGGAAGGGTGCGGTAGAGCCGGGCGTGGGGCGCATAGTGAGCGCACACGGCGATTACTACCATCTCGTCTGCAACGAGGCGGAAGGCGAGATACTGGCCCGCAAGAAGAAAAGCGCCTTCGCCAAGCGCATCGGCAACGTGACCCAACGCGGCGCGCTGCGGCGCGTCGAGCGCGGAGAAATAGGCGACGGCGCGCTCGCCCCGACGACGGGAGATTTCGTGAGGTTCCGCTACAATGCGCATGGCGAGTCGATGATCACCGAGGTTCTGCCGAGGTTTTCGAGGTTCGAACGCAAGGATCCCACCGCGCGGCGCAAGTCGCAGACGCTCGCCGTCAACTTCGACACGCTGTTCATCATGATGAGCCTCAACGAGAACTTCTCCATCGCCAGAATCGAGCGATATCTCGATTTGGCGGCCGACATCGGAGATGCCGAGGCAGTGGTCGTCGTGACGAAGATGGACCTTCGGGAAGACGGCGACGGGGAGTTCCTCGGCGCGCTCGACGAGGCGGTCGCGGGCCGCGCAAGAGTGCTGCACATATCGAGCGTCACGGGCGAGGGGATGGACGACGTGTCCGGATACGTGAAAAGAGGGCGCACGATCGCCTTCATAGGCAGTTCCGGCGTAGGCAAGTCGACATTGCTGAACGCGCTCGCCGGGGAGGACTGGATGGCGACGCAGGAGATACAGGAGTGGAGCGGCAAAGGCCGCCACACCACCACCAGCCGCGAGCTTGCGATGCTGCCGTGCGGCGCGATGATCGTCGATACGCCCGGAATACGCGAGATCGGGCGCGTAGGCGAGGACGATGCGATTCTCGCCAAAGGAGAATCCACCCACCGCTACCGCAAATAGCGGCATGAGGCGTCTTGACGCGGCGGCAAGGCTTTTGGTAGCATGAACATGATACAACAAAAACAAAACCATGAATGGAGCGAGTGTAATATGAAACGGACAATGCTTTTTATTGCGGCGGCTGCGACATCTGCCTCGGCATGCGCGGGGCTTGCGGCGGCGGAGCCGTCTTCCGGCGAGACCTGGAGCGGAGACGGGCGCGTGGAATTCCGCGAATGCCCGAAGTGCGACAAGCGCATACGAATCGATCTCGGCGCGAACAAGGCGTATGTGAACCTGTCCAGGCTTGAAGGGGCGGGCAGGGAACAGATGGCCGCGCGCGCGGCGCGCCTGCTCGACGCGGCGAAGATTCCGCCGGCCGCCGATGTGAAGATACGCCCTCTCATGGGATGGTCGAGCTGGAACACCTTCGGCGTGGACATTTCGGAGGAGCTGATTCTCGAAACGGCGCGCGCGATGGCGACGAACGGCCTCAAGGACGCTGGCTACACGTATGTGAACATCGACGACGGATTCTTCTGGGGCCACGGCGAAGACGGAATACTGCGCTTTCATCCGAAACGCTTTCCGAACGGAATGAAGCCGGTTGTGGACGGCATCCACGCGCTCGGCCTGAAGGCCGGCATATACTCCGACGCAGGGGCGGACACGTGCGGCAGCATGTGGGGAGGCAGCGGCAAGGATGGGAAGGACACCGGCGGCATCGGCGGCGGGCTTTACGGGCATGACGCGGCAGACTGCAAGCTTCACTTCAATGATCTCGGATTCGACTTCATCAAGGTGGACTACTGCGGCGGCAAGCGGCTGAAGCTCGACGAGAAGACGCGCTACACCGAAATCGCCGATGCGATAAAGGCGACAGGCCGCACAGACGTGAGGCTGAACCTCTGCCGCTGGGCGTTTCCCGGCACATGGGCGGCGGACATCGCCGAGTCGTGGCGCACGACCGGGGACATACGCGCAAACTGGACTTCGGTGAAAAAGCTCATCGCCGAGAACCTCTACCTGAGCGCCTACGCCAAGCCCGGCCACTATAACGACATGGACATGCTTGAGGCGGGGCAGTATTCCGGAAGCATGAAGACGGTCTTCGGCGGACACGGCGACACGGGACTTTCGGAAACCGAGGAAACCACGCACTTCGGCATGTGGTGCATGATGTCGTCGCCGCTTCTCATCGGCTGCGACGTTCGCACGATGCCCGCCACGACAAAGGCGCTCGTCACGAATCCGTATCTGCTCGCCGTCAACCAGAACGACCTCGGCTGCCAGGCGTATGTCGCGCAGCGCGACGGCGAAACGTATGTGCTTGTAAAGGACGCCGATACGCGCTTCGGCGCTTCGCGGTACGTGGCGCTCTACAATGCGTCCGACGAGGCGCGGGAAATCGAGGTGCGTTCGGACGCGCTCGATCTCGGCGGCACTGTAGACGCATTCGATCTGGTCGAGATGGCGGATGTCGGCTGCTTCACCGGCCATGTCTTCGTAAAGCTCGCGCCGCATGCGTCGAAGTTCTACCGTTTCGATGCGTCGCGGCGCATCGAGCGCAAAGTCTACGAGGCGGAGTGCGCGTATCTTGCCGACTATCAGGAACTGCGCGATGCGCTGAAGGCGGGAACGGCCTTCCCCGACCGGCGCGAAGACGCGTCCGGAGGAATGATTGTCCGCAATCTCGGCAACCGTGCGACGAACGACCTCGCATGGCGCGAGGTGAAAATCGACGCCGAAGGGGAATATGTGCTTTCGATTGACTGCTGTTCGCCTGACGAGAGGGAGTTTTTCCTCACGATCGACGAAGGAGAGCCCCGCCGCCTTGCGGTGAAGGGCGGGGAGAGGATTTCGACGGTAGAGGAGGCGGTGCGGCTTTCGCCTGGCATGCACACGGTGCGGCTTGCGAACGCATCGGCGAGTATGCCCGACATAGACAAGCTGACGATCCGTCGCGAGTGAGAACGAAGGCGAGCGAGCATACATGAAAGCGGAAATCTGGACGGTATCATTTGTCGCGAGCCTTGGCCTGCATGTTCTTGTTGTGGCGGCACTGATAGGATTCGGCAGCCTGTCGTCATCCACCCCGCCCGCACCATCCGCGCCATCGGAACAACCGCCGGCGGCAGTCGCAGCCACAACACCCGAAAGTCAAGTGCCTGTCCCCGCTGCCCCCGCGGCAGATACAGGGACTGTCCCCACTGCCGACACAGGGACTGTCCCCGTTGCAGACAAGTATTATACCGTAAAAGCGGGCGATAATCTAACCAAAATAGCGAAGTTGGACGGCAGTACGCTGGCGGAGCTTGCAGAATTGAACGATAAGTCGATAAAGGAGCTAGGTCGGCTTAAGGTGGGCCAAAGAATCAAGGTCAAGAATGGAGTAGAACAATGAACAAGAGATTCATGATCGGATGGCTGGCGGCGACAACAGCGATATCGCTCGCCTCGCTTTTAGCGCTAGGCTGGACGCTTGCGAAGGTGAAAGCGTATGAAAAAGAGCATGATTGCCGCATTCTTGCATCAAGCGCTTCAGGTCAAGAGATGCCCCGCGAAAAGACCGGGCCTGCCACCGCTGTTCCTCGCGTTGACGAGAGCCCGGATGATTTGGCAAAACGCGAGATACAAGAAGCGGCGATAGCGGACAACACCACGACCAACGATTGCGACAATGCGAAAGAGCAGATCCAAATGAAGGTTGTCGACGTCAGTTATGATGGCGACAGTCTTCTCGACATCCATCTTTCGCAGCGTCCTGATATGGACGCCGTGCGCCGCTATGTCGAAGTCTCTCCGCTCAACGAAGGTGTGATAGGCTTCAGTTACCACGCCAAGTACAACTACAAAACCGGTCTCTACGAACCTCATCTGCATGTGTTCGGCGATTTCGCATACAGAACGGACGTCAAGCTTTTGATTCGCAAAGGTCTGCCTCTTTACGGGAAAAGCGCCGATGTCGAGAGTACCGGCGCACTGGCCGAGGATTGGAGCATGACATTTGTCCGCAAAGACGCCGACCCGTCGGTCAAGTTTGCGAATGAAGGCCGCTACCTGCCCCCTGGCGGCATGCGTGCAATTGCAATCGATGTTGTCAACATTACTAATGTCTATTCCGAAATCCGCCGGGTCGAGCCGCGCAATGTAGTGCAGCTGCTTGCCCGCGACGAGGGAGTTTATTCGCATACATGGCATCGGGATGTCGACGAGGAGTCCACGACCGAACTTTCCGGCGAAGCGGAGACGAACATCATCCGTTGCGTGAACAGGGCGAATGCAAAGGAAACGCTCGCCATACCGCTCTCCATGCGTGACGGAGGTCTTGTGCGCGGCGTGTTTCTCGTGGCCGTGCGCAGCGCCGATGCGCCCCGCAAAGACAATGTATACTGGTGGCGCGACGACGATACGCCCGCGAACCCCAACCGTTACAGGCTTGTGTGCGTCTCGGATCTCGGCCTCAGTGTGCGTCGGGCCGGCGAGTCGACAGGCGTGTGGGTCACGTCGCTCACGACGGGCCGTCCGGTCGCCAATGCATGGATAGAAATATATTCCTCCGCCAACGTGCGTGTCGCCGAGGGCCGTACCGACGCAAACGGCTGGTGCTCTGCGAAGCGTGTGGCAAAAGGGGAGCCTTTCGCAGTCGTGGCGATTTCGGAGAATGCCGACGATATGTCGTTCATGGCTCTTCGAGGCTCCATGGAGGTCGACGAGACGTATCCCGACGGCGCGCGCGACGAATACCTTTCGCCGCGCCAATGCACGGCGTTCGTGTGGTCCGAACGCGGAATCTACCGTCACGGCGAAAAGATATTCGTCCATGCGCTCTTGCGTGACGGAACTTTCAAAGCCCCGGCGCCTTTCCCGGTGGAGTTGGTGCTTCGCAATCCGCAGGGCGGCGACTACTCCCGCATGATGCTGATGCCGGATGAATCGGGCGCGATCGCGTGCGACAGATTCTCGGTGCCAGCCGAGCAGCCGAGCGGCGATTGGACTTTCGTTCTCAAGATTCCCGGCAAGGACGGACGCGAACTCGGCGTGCGCGATGTGAAGATAGAGGAGTTCGCCCCTCCGCAGATACGCGTTGCGGTCGAGGTGCAGGAAAACCAGACTCCGTCGAACTTTGCTTTCTCCGTTTCCGCCGAACACCTTTACGGCGGACCTGCACGCGCTCTCGGTGTGGAGGGGGCCGTCGTCTTTGAAGATGTTCCGTTTGCGCCCGCAGCGTGGAAGGGCTTTCGTTTCGGCAATGACGATCTCGGTCTCAAGCCTAGTTTCCGCCGTCTTTCGCGCAGGACGCTTGACGAACATGGCCGCCTTGCCTTCGACGCGCCGCTCTGGGCCGACAGCGGTCTTCCCTGCGCGGCGGTTCGCGCTACAGGACAAGGGACGGTCTTTGAAGACGGCGGGCGCCCCGCAACCGCGCGCAAGAGCGTAATTCTGCACTACTATCCCTATTATATCGGAACCACCTTGCCCGAATGGCTTAGACTGCCCGAGACCGGTGCGCCCAGGGCCGCGCTCGTTTGCGTCGCGCCGGACGGTTCGCCCGTCACAAGCCCCAAGAAGCTCAAGATGAAAATCGAGAGAATCGACACGGTCTATGCCTATCGCCACAGGGACGACGGCTGGAGCACGTGGGATGCGACGCGCACGCGTACCGTCGCAGTCGACGGCGTTACGCTGACAACCTCCACCAACGGCGTGAGCGAGTTCACGATTCCCCTCAGAGAGTGCGGCGACTACGCGCTCACCCTCACAGACCCCGAAACCGGCGCGTCGTTCGGTCGCACGTTCTATCTTGCGGACTGGGGCGACGACGCCATCCGCGCCCCGCTTGCGAACCCGACCGAAGTGGCGATTCGTCCCGACAAAGCTTTCTACCGGCCCGGCGAAACTCCGCGTCTTATCGTCAAGTCGCCGTTTGCGGGCGCGGCGCTTCTGAGCGTGCTGCGCGACGGCGAGGTGTACAGCGAGGTGGTGTCGCTGACAAATGCCACGACCGAAATCCCTATGCGTACGGCAGACGCATCTTGGGCGCCGAATGTGGACGTGGCGATTTCTGTCGTGCAGGGAGTCGAAGCGAACACGCGTCATTTGGCGTTCCGCGCACACGGCGAGACTACGGTTGTCGTGCGCCGTGCAGAGAACGAACTCGATGTTTCGCTTGATGCGTCGGTCCGTCAGCCGCCCGAAGGCGTCGAAGGCTCGGTTGTGGAGGCCACCGTCTCTGCCGCATCCGCGGCAGGCGGCGATGCGTCGGATGCCGTGGCCGTCATCACTGTCGTGGACGAAGGAATAAACCTGCTGACCGGCGAAGAGACGCCTGATCCGGTAAGCCGTTTCGCAACGCCCCGCACCGCCGACCATCCGCTTTACGATCTCTACCACAAATTGCTGCCGGTGCTTGAAGGCGGTCTCGCCGCAAATGGCGTCAAGACCGGCGGCGGTTTTGGCGCGGAGATGCTTGGCCGCGTCAGCCCGGTGCCGACGCGCCGCTTCAAGCCGCTTGCTCTGTGGCAGGCCAGGGTTCCGCTGAAGACGGGGCGCGCCGTCACATCCTTCAAGCTTCCGGAATTCGTGGGCGAGGTGCGTGTGACTGCGGTCGTCTACACTCCGTCCGCCGCAGGCTCCGCGTCAATCCGCCGCAAAGTATCGCCGAAGCTTGTCATGCAGCCCGACGCCCCGCGCTTTGTCGCGCCAGACGATGTGTTCGAAGTGGTTTTGCCGCTCTCCAACCGCAGTGGAGGCGACGGCGAGGTTGCATATGAGGTTACGGGATGGCATGCCGTGGAGATGGACCCGGCAAAGGGCGTGCTGACGCTTGCGAAGGATGCGTCGACAAACCTCCACTTCCGCGCGAAAGGCGCGAGAACCGGCGAGGGATATCTGCGCTTCAAGGCCAGCGGATTCGGCGAGACGCACACTTCGGATATCGAACTGCCCGTGCGGCCCGCAGTCGCATGGCGCGAAATGGCCGGCGTGATCCGTTTGGAGCCTGGCGAGAGCGCCGAATGCCCCGCCTTCGATGCGTCGCGCAGGACGTTTTCGCTTTCCGATTCTCCTGTCGGCAGGCTTGCGAGCGCGCTGGACTGGCTGGCCGATTATCCCCACGGCTGTCTTGAGCAGACGGCATCCCGCATGTTTCCGCTTGTCACGTCGGGCGGAATTCTGTCGGCCATTCCCTTCCGAAACGGCAATCGCTGTGCAGCAGACTACGTCGAGGCTGGCGTCCGCCGTGTGGAATCGATGGTGCGGGCGAACGACTTCGTCATGTGGCCGGACTGCAATAGCGCACCATGGGACAGAGAGGTTTCGCTCTATGCGGCGCACTTCCTCGTCGAAGCGGAAAAAAGCGGAGTCGCCCTGAACCATGCCGCAAAGGGATACGTAATGAAGTTTCTCGGCCGTTGGGCGCTTTCCACCAATGATGTCGTATCCGCCTACGCATGCCATACGCTTGCTCTTGCGGGATCGCCCGACAAGGACCGCATGTTCCGCCTCTTCGACAGACGCGCAGATTTGTCTCTCTTGTCAAAGGCGAGGCTTGCGCGCGCATTTGCCGCGATTGGAGACCGCCAGCGTGCAGAGGCGCTTCTCGCAAACGCAAGTTCGCCCGCATCGGTGAAAGAAGCGGCGTTCGAGCTGATTTCGATCCTTGAACTCGACCCGAATGACGCACGCGCGGAATCTCTTGTGCAGTATCTCGACGACAAGCGCGACAATGCGAAGTTCAGCTGGGGCACGACGGCGGAGAACGCGCACGCTCTCATGGCGCTCGGCGCGTACTACAGCCGGCATCCGGCGAAAGGCGGCAATCCGAAAGTGACGCTTCAAGGCGCCAGCTTCGTGCGGGATATCGCAAAGCGCGAAACATTCCGGCTTCAGGACGGACTTGACACTGCGAAGGGCGCAATACAGATTGTCAACACAGGCGACGCGACGGCTTTCGTCTCGTGGAGTGCGCTTAAGCTGCCGGATCTGTCCGAGGTGAAGGAGACGTCATCGGGTCTTTCGGTATCGCGCCGATTCTTTACGCCGGAAGGCACACTCGCCGACATGTCCGACCTGGTCTGCGGCGACATGCTGGTCGTCGAAATTTCTGTCTCGTCGGACGAAACGCGCACTCTTTCGGATCTTGTGGTCGAAGATCTCTTCGCCGGGGCTCTGGAACCGATACATTCGCCACTTGATCCGACGCAATTCAAGTGGTGCAAACCCACTCCTGAGAAGTGGGTCATGCGTAGCGATGCGCGCGACGACAGAATGTTGGTGTTCTCGAACAGGTTCTTGCTGGAAAAAGGAAATGCCGCAATTTTCTACTATCCCGTGCGCGTCGTTTCCCCTGGCGACTTCGTTTTGCCTGCTCCGGCGGTTGAGGCCATGTATTCGCCATCCTTGCGTGCGAATGGTTCCAGCTCACGCATTTGCGTGCGTCGTTAGCATAGAGTAGCCCCCAACTGGTACGGCGGGCGTCCCGCCCGCGACTAAGGAAGCGACAGTTAGCGCCCCTACGGCATCTCGACCGTTACCCTGAAGAAGCGGTGGAGGGAGTTGGTCGGATACTGCCAATTGCCATCTGTCAGAGACTCGCGGCCATAGACCTTGTAGAGGCGGATAATGCCGTTTGTGTTCAGATTCGGCTCCCAAGTGACTACAGGCGCTCCATCCACCATCTCGATCTTTGCTTCAAAGCGACTGTTCTCATTCGTCGGGTCAAGCCCTGCGACAAACTCTTCCCATATCGACGTCGGCCGCCCCCAGTTCATCTTGCCGCTTGCCGCGTTCGCCGCCGCCTCGAAGTCGCCGGACGCCACACCTAGACCATACTGCGACAGCCACGAATACGGCACAGGCTCAGGCGAGGTCAGCGTATAGCCGCTGCCATCTGCCGGAACCCACTGCACCTGGTCGAGCCAGACGCAGTCCGGCGCGTATGTCGTCGCGTTGTCCTTGCGGTATTCCCAACGCAGGACGTGCTTTCCGCCCGTCGGAACTTCCACGGACACAAACCGCCAGCCCGTATCATTCCCCGCGATCCACGCCTTTACGACATCATCCACCAGAAACGCACCGTAGTCGTAGTAGCCGTCCTCGCCGTCTTCCTCGTCGGGTTCCTCGCACTGCGCCTTCCACCAGAACGAGACCGTCCCCGCCTTCTTGACGGACGCCATCAGGTACGTCGTGCCGTTGTTGCCGATTGCCCCGCTCCGCACGGACGAAACGCCGTCATGCGAGACCGCCGCGTCAACCGTCCACGGCGCGGCAGAATCAGTCTCCATCGTATAGCCATAAAAGTTCGCCGCCTCGCTCAGCGATTCGCCGCGCGTGAATGTCGCAGTCGTCTCTGTCGAATCCTTCCAGTCGTACTTGACCGCAATCGCTCGAACCGTGCAT
>CACYQU010000044.1 GCA_902776615.1 uncultured bacterium | reverse complement strand
GAACCTCGCCCAAGTGAACGAGGGCGACGAGACGACGGTCGAGATGAAGCTTGGCGACGAGACGCAGAGCTTCGGTCCGGGCGCGTTCGAGAAGCAGAGTGCCGAGCAGATCGTCCTCGCCTCGGCGGGCGACATGACTGCTGGCGAGTGGTCGGTGACGGTCAAGCGCGTCGCCGCCGACGGCCGCGCCTACATCTCGAAACCTGCAAAGGTGACGGTAAAGGCCGGCTAAGCCTCAAGTGGGCGCTGGGGGAGAACTGGGGGAGCACTGGGGGAGCGCCCCCAGTTATGCTCCCCCGGTTTTTCGCCCGCTCGTTCAAGTTATGCTGGTCGCGCAGAGGGGGCAGAGGGGGGCTGCATTTGCGTTCTGTGGGGCATTATGGTATAATTCCCAACGTGAAAAAAGTATCACGCAAACTGAAGTACCGTCGGATTCTGCTAAAACTTTCCGGCGAAGTTCTTGGCAACCGCGAAACGGGTGAATGCATCGACCCGAAAAATCTTGCGTTCATGGCGGAGCGAGTCAAGAAAATACACAAACTTGGCGTAGAGGTCGGCATTGTCCTTGGCGGCGGAAACATATTCCGCGGATTGACTGGTGCAGGCAAAGGCGTCAACCGTGTAACCGGCGACTCGATGGGTATGCTGGCGACGATCATAAACGGCTTGGCGATGATGAACGCGCTTGAATCGATCGGCGTTCCGACCAGGGTTATGACGGCGGTGGATCTGCCAAGCTTTGCCGAGCCGTTCATCCAGCGCAAGGCACTTCGCCATTTCGAAAAGGGGCGCGTACTCATATTCGCCGGCGGAACAGGGAACCCGTTCTTCTCGACAGATTCGGCGGCCGCGCTTCGCGCCAGCGAAATCGGCGCAGATGCGCTGCTTAAGGCGACCAAGGTCGATGGTGTGTACACGGCCGATCCGCACAAAGATCCAAAAGCCAAAAAATACGGCTCGCTGCGTTACGAGACGGCGCTGGAGAAGCGTTTGAAAGTGATGGATTCTGCGGCATTCGCGCTTTGCATGGACAATGGAATCCCGATTGTCGTGTTCGATTTCTTTGACGGCGACGCGCTTGAAAGGGTCGTAAAGGGTGAATCTGTCGGTACGTTGGTGAGCGCCAACGGCTGAACCTCTGCAAGATTTCTCAATGAAAGGCTACTAAGATGGAAACGACAAGTGAAGTTCTCAATGACGCCAGCGCCAAGCTCCAGAAAAGTTTCGATGCGCTGAAGGCTCAGTTCGCCGGTCTCAGGACGGGCAAAGCGAGTCCTGCGATGGTCGATCAGATAAAGGTCGAGTACTATGGGTGCCCGACCCCGATAAAAAATCTCGGAACCATTTCGACGCCCGAGCCTCGCCAGATCAAGATAACTCCGTTTGATCCTTCGGTGCTCGCCGAGATGAACAAAGCGATTCTTGCCGCGAATATCGGCGTTACGCCGCAGACGGACGGAAAAGTGCTGCGCATAACGGTTCCAGAGCTCAACGAAGAGCGCCGCAAAGAAATTGTGAAGGTCGCCAAGACCCAGGCCGAGGCGCAGAAGGTGGCCATGCGCAATGTGAGGCGCGACGCCAACGATGCGGCCAAGAAGCTTGAAAAGGACAAGAAGATATCCGAGGATGACTTGAAAGGTCTTCTCGACAAGATTCAGAAGGCGACCGACGCCGCGATAGCCAAGATAGACGCCGAGCTTAAAGCCAAAGAATCCGAAGTTATGGCGGTTTGATCCGTCATGTGTATTGAGGGCAAGGGAGGTTATAGTAATGTCTGAAGAAACATCTACCGCAATGCCATCCGTTGATGAGCCGCCTAAGGCCAATCCGCTCGCCAAGCCTGCTGCGGCGAGTGGTGCGCCGCTAGGCCCCGCTGTAAAAAAGCCGGTGATCGGCGGTGCGTCGCAGGGTGCGCTGAAACCTGGTCTCAAGCTTCCGCCGAAGCCAGGCCTGGCCGGCGGGCTCAAACTTCCGCCCAAGCCTGCATCGCCGCTCAAGACGGTATCGACGGCGTCGCCGCTCAAGCCGGGCTTGAAAATGCCCGCTGCGCCTGCGTTGAAAAGCGGTCTTAAGTTGCCCACAAAGCCGGTTATCAGGAAGCCCGGTTCGGGGCTTACGCCGGTCAAGCCGCAGGTTCCCTCTGCCGGCGCTCCCAAGGGAGACGCCGTATCGGCCTCGCCAGTGTCGGCCGTTGCGCCAACGCCAGCGGAGAAACCGGTTACCGCTGCTGCAACTCCCGCAGAAACGGTTAAGCCTGCGCCTGTGGAGCCTGCTGCTAAAGTCGAAAAGCCTGTTGCTGCGGCGGGAGACGCTCTTTCCGCGCTTAAGACGATCACCAAGAATCTCAAGAGCTTGACTTCCCCCATACCTCAACAGGCAATTCTCCGGAAGACTGGCATTATTGCCGATCAGAGTCAAGCGCTTACGGATGCGCAGAAGCAAGCCGCCAAGTCAAAGACGTCGAGAATATCGCTTGCCGATGCTGTAGGTGCGGCGCCTGTCAAAAACGACGGCGCTCCGATGAAGACCATTCGAATAAAGCGGCCTGTCGATCTTCCTCTTGGCGGGCCTGGCTCTTCTGCGCCTTCCGCCAAGAAGGCCACTGCAAAGATCGTAGAGCCTCCGCCGTCGGTCGTCAACGCCGAGCCGTCTGCGCCACAGGCTGGCGCCGGAGTGTCCGCAACCCAGCGCAAGACGTTGAAAATATCCCGGCCGAGCGGTGGAACAATGCGTCCTGCCGGCAAGTTTGGCGTGAAAAAGCCTGCTTTGTCTGCGGCGACTGCCGTGAATGAGGCATCTGACCAGCCTGGTGCGGAAGTCGCGCCTGTCGCGGATATTGCGGATATTCCAGACATGCCCGCCATGCCTGTAAATGTATCCGCGTTTGCGTCCAGCGGTTCGTCGAACGACACGGTTGCGGATGTTCCGGCCGCTGTCGCCACGCTCGGCCTTGTGGCGCAGCTTGCGGCGTGCGTTGCTATGGGCGCCCTTGTGTGGTTTCTGTATCAAGATTCGATCTTAAGACTGTTCTGAAGCTTTGATGCGACGCGGCCGTGCCATTGTCTGCGCGACGGTGCTTGAGATACTTGGAGAGCCTTTGGTTCTCCTCGTGACTGTTGCTTCCGTTGCGATTGCGGCTCTTGCTCCCGCAATGCATTACCATCAATTCGGCGATCCGTCGCGCATGGCAAGAGACGCCGGATTGTCTGCGCTGCTTCTAGGCGGCGCGGCAACAGCATTTTCGGGAACGGTGCGTACGTTCCGCCGTGAGATGGAAACTGGCACGGCGCAAGCGGCGCTCGCTCATTCCGTCTCGCGCACAGCTTTCTTTCTGTGGAAGTTCGCAGGTTGTGCGGTTTCGTACTCCTTGTTCGCCGCTATA
Source organism: uncultured bacterium (assembly GCA_902776615.1). Lineage (GTDB taxonomy): Bacteria > Verrucomicrobiota > Kiritimatiellia > RFP12 > UBA1067 > UBA1067. The sequence goes on along the minus strand of CACYQU010000044.1, from coordinate 16,038 downwards.
ATGTCGCTCGTCTCGCTTATCGTCGTTCGTGGCGCAGAGATAGGAGGCGCCATAGCCGCCGAAAAGGGAGATGTGGCGCGGCTTTGGGGTCCGTCGCTTGCTTTTGCGGTCGCAGTCGCCGTCGTGCCGCTTGTGGCTTCTGCGGCACTGAACAGATTCGCGCGCTTTCGCTTTGTGCTTGTCGCAAACGTGATTTCTCTGGTTGTCGCCGCGATTGGCGCAATGTACGATTTTGACCCGGCGCTTGCAGGGCGTCTCGTCCCGGCGTTCATGCTCGCCGCCTCGCCTGCTCTCGTGATTGTGGCGGCTGCGGCTGCGTTTGCGGTTCGTTTCAAGGCGAATGCCGCTTCGTCGCTCGTCGCAATTGTTGCGGCTTGCATGCTTCCTCTTCTCGGCAACTATTGCCTGTCGGACGCGCTTGCCGACGGAGGACGCGTGCCATGGATGTATATTGTGGCCGCTCTTGCGGCGCTTTTGCCTGCCATCGTCGCGCCGTTGGCTGTTGGTGTCGCATTCATAAACGGACAGGATGTGCAATGAACGATGATGCAGTTATCGCCCTCACGGGCGTCAAGAAGACGTTTAGGGATTTTTGGCTTAGGCCAACTGTAAACGCCGTGGACGGACTTGATCTGACCGTCCGCAGAGGCGAGGTTTTCGGTCTGCTGGGACCGAACGGCAGCGGCAAGTCCACAACCATCAAGATGATATTGGGTCTTCTCGCGCCGACTTCCGGAAATGTTTCTCTTTTCGGCATGTCGCCCCGATCTGTTGCTTCGCGCGCCAAGTTGGGGTATTTGCCCGAACTCAGCTATCTCCACCCGTTCTTGACCGCCCGTGAAACGATAATGTATTATGCCGGGCTTTGCGGGCTTGAGCGGTCCGTCGCAAAGACCCGAACTCGCGAACTTTTGGAGATGGTTAAGATGCAGGATGTGTCGAATCGCGCCGTTGGCGGGTTTTCGAAAGGAATGGCCCGTCGAGTGGCGCTTGCGTCCGCTCTTGTAGGCAAGCCTGAGCTTCTTGTCCTTGACGAGCCGACTTCTGGGTTGGACCCGGTTTCTACGAAAGAGGTCAAGACTCTTGTGAAAGCTCTGGCCAGAAACGGAATGACGGTTCTCATCACGTCGCATCTTCTAGCTGACGCCGAAGACATATGCGATCGAGTGATGATTTTGAACCACGGGAAATCAGTAGCCGAGGGGCGCGTGTCGGACCTAGGGGAGTCGTTGGAGGATTTCTTCTTGGCGAAGGTGGGTGACGTAGATGATTTCGTTCTGGCGGATTTTCTTTCTTGAGCTGACGGCATTCGTCCGGTCGAAATCGCTGATTCTGCTTTTGGCGGCGACTACCGGATGGATGTTCGCCGCGCCGTTTGTCCTGACTGGAGACGGAACAAGCGAAAGCATGCGCGAACTCGTAGTCCGCAATTCGCTTGGTGGCGTAGCGGCGCTTGCGGCCGTGGCGCTTCTATCGTCCGCCACAGGGGCATTCGCGCGCGAACGCGCCGCAAAGCGATTGCAACTTACGCTTGTAAGGCCTGTAAGATATACTGTCGTCGCGCTTGCGAAAATCGCCGCACTTGTCTTTGCAGGGGCGATAGTGATAGTCGCCGCCGCCGTTGTCGAGGCGTTGCGAAGTCCGCTGGACCGCCAGTGCCGCCATGTTCTTTCTCCAATGATGGAGAGTCCGCGCGAAGAGGCGTATAGGATGTATGCTGCATACATGAGTGATACGAATACTCCCAAAGCCGTGAAGCAGACCAAACCAGATGTCGTTTTGCGGTTGCTGGCACTACGAGCGCTAGACCGTTACGAATCTGTCAGGTGCGGTGCTTCGGCGCACTGGCGTTTTGCCTTGCCTGAAACTTTCGATTCGGCGAAAAGCGCCTTTGCGAAGATGCGCTTTGCAAGCGAGTTCGGCATGCGTCAGGATGTCGCCGGAGAGCTTTCGCTTTCGACGGGGGGAGTCTCGCTTACGGCAGCGGTAAGCAATGTGACCCAGTCTGTGGTTGATATTCCTCTTGCCGTTTCGTCTGCGGCAGGTGAGGCCGAAAAAGGAGTTCTCGAGTTTCGTAATTGCGGCAAGACGGTAATGATGCTGCGTCCGAGAAGGGATGTAAAACTGCTTGTCCCGGCCGACACATTCGGCTGGAACTTGACGAGGGCGAGTATTGAACTTGTTGCCATCATTGCACTGATAGTGTCGTTCGGCGTGTTCCTTGGTGCGGCGCTTTCACGACCCGTTGCCCTTTTCGCCGCATTTACGGCGCTTGTCGTCGCCGAGATAAGCCCAAGCGTGCTGGAGCAGTATCCGGACGAACTTGAGACAAATCCAGTGGACGCGATAGGATTGCAGATAACACGTGCTGCGGCCGAGCTGGCGCACCCTGTCAGTTCGCTGGAGCCAATGGCAAAACTCTCCGACGATACTTGCATTGAGGCGCGAGAAGTCGTCCGTGCGACTATTGCCGACATTGTCGTTGCGCCGTTGGTATTCGCTTTCTTGTCGGCGCTTGTCCTGCCGCGCAAAAGCGATGTGTGTTAGCGCGCAGTCTGCGGCGATGCTTCAGGAACGACGGCTGCGAGTCGCAGAAGCGCCATCGCCGACAGCCACGACAGCATGGCTTTAAGGCTCGTGATGTTGTGCTCGGCAAGAAACGCAGACCAGCTTTCCGGGATAAAGGCCGTGAAGTATCCATAGCCCGTAACGGCAAGCAACACGGCCGCGCTGGCGAGGTTCAAGGGGATCAGACGTTTCAGATATCCGAAGCGTTCGCATGATATCGCCGCCGTGGTGTACAGGCCTGTCATGCTGGCCACGGCCGTAATCCCGACAAGCCACGGTATGGCCCACCAGTATGCGGCATATTGGTCTCCGTGCGGAAGGATCGAGAGTATGGACTCGCCGGCGAAGCAAAACGGAACGGCTACCAATAGGCTGAAGCATACCGTGGCCAGCGACGTCTTGCGCAGCAGCGGACGCATATCGGCATTCTTTGAGGCAAGCTCGGCAGTAAACGGGAAAATGGTGAATACCATAGTCGTATACAGGAAGCATGCAATGTCAGAAAATCTTGTTGCCATGTAATATCCTGCCGAGTCGATGTCGGGAAGCCTTTGTCTGAGGACCATGGCTTCGACCAGCGACGCCATTCCGCCAGCGAACGAGTTGGCCGCGAAGATGAGGAACAAGCGCGAGAATCTCCTCATGATCTGTCTGTTCCAGTACGGCTCGGCCTTGATCGACAGCTCTCGCCTAAGGCTGAAGACCGAGGCTGCGATGTTGAACGCCGGCGTGGAAGCCTGCCCTACGAAATATCCGGTCAGAGCGCGCAGCGGAATGGCCGCAAGCATAGTGACAAGGCGTACGGGCGCGCCAAGGAGATTGATCAGCGAATAGCTTTTGAACTTCTTCAGAGACTGCAGCGCGTTGCTGTAGATTGGCGCAACCGCCCCTGTGAAAGACGCTGCAAGTATCACAAGGCCGAGAGTGCCTTCTGCAATCCTGATTCGCTTGAGAAAGACCGGAAGCATGAACCGTGACGCCAGTATCGCCACTACAAGGAATATGCCCGCTGCAATGAATACACCGCGCATGAGCGTTTTCAATTTGCCGAATTCGCGCCCTATGGCAAGCCGTGAGAATTCGCTGCGGAACGTAGCGGCGAACACTGCGGCGGGAATGGCCATGAAGTTGGCGAAGTTCGCAAGCGGTGCGACCGCGCCCAGCTCGGAAGGATCCACATACTTCGGAACGAGCCACAGGCCCACGAACGCATTCATGCAGTCAGCCGCGCGGCATGCGATGAAAATCATCAGCGAGTACCACCAGAAGTCGCCGATTCGTCCGTGAAGTTTCTCAAGCCTATTTCCCATGCGCGATATTCTACCATATTTCAGACAAGCGCGCGCACTGCGAATTTGATATAATATCCACCACTATGTTTGTCAAAGTTGTTTTGACGTTGGCCTTCCTCGCCATAATGGTCGGGGTTGGGGTGTATAGTCGCAAACATTCCGGCTCTGTCGACGGGTTCGTGCTTGGCGGGCGCAACGTAGGCCCGTGGCTTACGGCCTTCGCTTATGGCACCAGCTACTTCTCGGCTGTCGTGTTCATCGGCTACGCAGGGCAGTTTGGATGGAAGTTCGGCCTTTCCTCCACATGGATCGGCATCGGCAATGCGATCATAGGATCGCTGCTCGCGTGGCTGATCCTTGGGCGGCGAACCAAGCTTATGACGCAGAAGATCAGAAGCCGCACAATGCCGGATTTCTTCGGTACGCGCTATGACAGCGAGGCGTTGCGCATAGTGGCTTCCATAATCGCGTTCGTGTTTCTGATCCCTTATACTGCCGGTGTGTACAAGGGCATCTCGACCTTGTTCGAGATGAGTTTTCATATCCGCTACGAATACTGCGTTGTGCTGATGGCTGCGCTGACTGCCGTCTACGTGATACTCGGCGGATATAAGGCGACGGCGATAAACGATTTCATTCAGGGCATAATAATGCTCTTCGGCATCACTGCGGTAATCATTGCCGTGCTGAGCTTGAAGGGGGGCTTGGTGGAGGCTACGCGCCGACTCGCAGAGATACCGTCCGACGCGAATGCGGCTGTGAATGGCGGCTTCGCCTCGTTGTTCGGTCCTGATCCGCGTGGTCTTGTCGGAGTTGTTGTTCTCACTTCGCTGGGAACGTGGGGGTTGCCGCAGATGGTCGGCAAGTTCTATTCGATAACGGACGAAAGCGCAATTCGTCGCGGAACCGTGATATCTACCGTCTTCGCGTTTCTGGTCGCTGGCGGATGCTACTTTCTCGGCGGATTCGGGCGCCTCTTCGAGCCGACGCGCCTTCCTAACGGTGCTTTGGCGTTTGACTCGATAATACCTTCCATGCTGGCGACGCTACCTGATGTTCTGATTGCGCTTGTCGTTTTGCTTGTGCTTTCTGCGTCAATGTCTACCCTTGCGTCGCTCGTGCTCACATCGGCGTCTACTCTAACGCTGGATATAATATATCGCGACAGGGCGTCTGGCGAGGGCGAAGTCGCATCTGGGCAGCTTGATGATTCTGTCGCCGCAAAGATAGAGCGCCGCAAAGTCGTCGTAATGCGAGTGTTGATCATATTCTTCATAACATTGTCGCTCATGATCGCGCTCAATCCGCCAACGTTCATCGCGCAGCTTATGGGCATTTCGTGGGGTGCGCTTGCCGGGGCGTTTCTTGCGCCGTTTTTGCTGGGCCTCTACTCCAGGCGTGTGACTCGCTTTTCGGTGTGGGCTTGTTTCGTGTGGGGCGTGGGGTTGACGGTCGTCAACATGTTGCTTGGGAATCCGATCAATCCCATAGACTGCGGCGCTTTGGCGATGCTGGGTGGTTTCGCGGTAGTGCCGCTCGCAAGCCTTGTCAGCCCGAAGCTGTCCGAAGCGAAAGTGGACGAGATATTCACATGCTACGAGAAGTGAGGCTTTATGTCACGGCGGCGCTGCTTGCGCACGCCTCTTTCGCGCATTCCGCCGCGCCAGTGACGGTGTTTGACGCCGACGCCCCCGCGCGCGACTGGCGCCATTCGTCCCTCACAGGCAACGGCACGATCGGTGCCATGGTGGAAGGTCATGTTGCCGACGAACTAATACATCTTAGCCACGCCAGCCTGTACATGCCGATGGATCCCGAACTCGACAATGGCGCGCGCGATCCATTCATGGCTGCGTGCGATCTGAAGATTTCGACCGACATCAAGACGTGGTCTGGCTATCGCAGGCAGACCATATTCCGCACGGGAGAGTGCGTCGTGGAGGCGACGGATGGAGAAGGCCGCTCCTATCGCAGAAAGGTGTTTGCGTCCCGCCCTGACGATGTAATTGCGTTGAAGATTGAGGATTCTGCCGAAAGAGAGCCGTTCTTTGCGCTTGACGCCTTGCCCATCACTGGCGTCAGAGACGCCGGAACTTTCGAGTCTGGGGTTCGCCGTTTCGAAGTAGGCAAGCGCGACGGATGCCTTTATTACCGCTGCGAGTTTTCGAACCGCAATCCGTGGAACGATCTTTCTGGATATGTTGTTGCACTTGCGGCAGGGAAGGGGAAGAGAGAGGCGTTTGTCGCGATCGAGCCTGTTTCCAAGGATCCGCTTGCGCCTGATCCGTTCCCTGCGATGCGAAAGCGTCTCACCGCTGCCGTGGCGGACGGATACGACGTGCTGCTTTCACGCCACGCACCTGCGCAAAGCGCGCTGTTTTCCCGCGTTTCACTCGACCTCGATTGCGACGATCTTCGGATAGGGCGCTACTTTTCGGCCGGACGATACAACATAATATCGTCTTCAGGAGGCGACCATGTTCCCAACCTTCAAGGTCTGTGGGCCGCATCGTGGAGCGAACCATGGGGTTCTGTATACAAGGAAAGCGGGCATCTGCCGTGCGCCATAGCGTTCTACAACAGGGGCGACACGACGGAATTCAACGAATGCCTGCTGAAATGGATGGTGCGCAAAAGCAAGGATCCGCGCCACGCGCACAACAGAACATGGCGGCTTCCGGCGCGATTGATGGACGGCTACCGCCACACGCTCGATGCAGATTGGTTGAAGCGCGTTGAACCCGTTGTGAGCGAGTACGGCAGGCGACCTCCGGTTTCGGCAGACGACCCGGACGGGATTATAGGTGCGCTGTTCGACGACCGACCGCGCGAAATCATAACGAACGCCGTTCTTGTCGCGGCAGCACGTGCCGAGTTGGCGTCGAGGCTCGATGGCGCGGACGGCTTGGCGAAAAAAGCAATCGACTATATCGGGCTGGGGCTCGCGGCATGCAAGCTGCGCGATCCCTTGCGCGCAGAAAAGTGCCTGAGATCGCTTACGGATGGATTTTGGACGGATGGCGGCGGCTCCTTTCACGCCGAAGGATTGGCGTTCAACATGGATGCTTCCGGCGGATATCCCTACCTTGTTTCCGAGATGCTGGTTCATTCCGAAGAGGAAGGAATCCGGTTTTTGCCTGCAAAGCCGGCGGGATGGCGAAGAGGCAGGATAAAGGGCCTGCTGCTGAGAGGAGCGGTGAGACTTGACGAGTTTTCTTGGGAAGGCTCGGAATGGCGAGCGTCGTTGCGCTTTAAGGATGGAACGTTGCTTGAACTTTCGAGCGCAGAAGTTCCAGACGGTGTTTACCTGTATGATTCAAGGGACGAGAAGGGCGCGGTCGATGCTGTGCAGAGTCGAAATTGAAGGCCGAATTCCGGTGCAGATTGGAATATCGCGGCGCGATCTCAAACGCGCGGCCGAATATTTCGCCGCCATGTCGTCCCGCCGCGTGTGCAGGCCTTTTCGGGAAGTTTCGGTGATTTTACAGGACGACGCAGCCAGCGACGAAGCCCACAGGGCGGTTATGGGCATCACAGGGGCTACAGATGTGATAACGCAGGGTTTTGATGCGATGCCCGGCGAGGAGCCTGGCGTTTACGGCGAGCTTTACGTCAACTGCGCCCGTGCACTTTCGGCCGCGCCTAAGCGCAAGGGATGGTCGCCGGCGAAAGAGCTTCTGCTTTATGTGGCGCATGGCATGGACCATCTCTCGGGAGCCGACGATCATTCGTCGCGCGACCGTGCCGCCATGCGCAGGCGGGAGCTTCGATGGCTCGCCTCGCTTGAAGCAACAAACATGGAGGAAGCTTGACAGTCATTGCGCTTGCCGTGCTTTTCATCCTGTCGGCGTTCTTTTCGAGCGCCGAAACGGTTCTCTTTTCGCTTACCGGCGCGCAGCGCGCGCGGATACGCGAAAAGAATGTGGCCGCCGATCAGCGGATAGCGCGCTGTCTCTCCGACAAGGCCGTGCTTTTCTCGACGATACTCGTAGGCAACACTTTCGTGAATTTTGCCATCTCAACGCTTGCGTACTATCTGTTTGCACGGTGGCTTCCCGGCTTTGGTTGGGTTGCGATTCCTGTTGTGACTGCGCTGCTGCTGGTGTTCGGCGAGATAACGCCAAAGAGACTCGCCTTGAAGTATACGGAAGAGATCGCGCCGCATGTCGCACGCCTCATATGGTTCTGGCGCGCCGTGCTTACTCCTTTCAACGCCGTGTTGCGCCTTACGTCGCGTGCGTTCGCGCCTGCGCTCGAGCGCGAGAGGCGGGCCCTCTCCGACGACGAGCTTGTTTCGGTCATGGAGTCGGCCGCTGCCGATGGGGCGGTGTCTGCCGCCGATGCAGAGATGGTCGAAGGCGTGTTGCGGCTTTCGGAGTTGTGCGCCAACGATGAAATGACGCCTCGCGTGGACATTGAGGGCTACGATGTGGATCGCGACGAATCATTCAGGAACGAAGTCCTGAAGAATGCCAAGCACCACTACCTGCCCGTGTTCCGCCGCACGCCAGACGCAATTGAAGGGGTTCTCGATTCCAGGACGGGTCGAAGGCTGGAGGCTCTGTTTGTGCCGGAGACGGTAACTCTTGACGATTTGCTCGTCACTTTTGCGAAGAGCGGCATGCCGCTTGCAATCGTTCTCGACGAATATGGCGGAACGGCGGGAATAATAACCCCGACTGACGTGTTGGAGCTGATTGTCGGTCCGGACGTTCTCGGCCATGCCGGCCAGGAGCCCAAAATAGTGCGGAAGGGCGCCAACGAGTGGGAGATAGATGCGCGCGCGAGTCTTGATGAGATCAACCGCACGCTTGATCTGGAACTCGAGGCCGAGGATGCGGACCGTCTCTCCGGCTGGGTGCAGTTCCATGCCGAACGCATTCCGCATATCGGGCAGGAGATAGAGGCCGACGGATGCCGTGCGACGGTGTTGAAGCGCCGTCGCCGTCGCGTAACGCTTGTGAAACTTGAGGTGCTCAAGAGGCCCGAGGCCGATACCGACGAAGAAATCATGGCCGAAACCGATGAAGCGATCGAACGGACCGAGGAGGATGACGCATGACACTGTTTCTGTTGTTCGTGGCCGCTTTGTTCGCCCTCGCGCTCGCCGCGCTTTGCGCTGGTGCCGAGACGGGTTATCTTTCCGTAAGTCGCGAGAGAATACTGCATCTCGCGCGCGAAGGCGGCAGGAAGGCCGCGCTGGTGCAACGCTCGCTAAAAGACATGTCCAGAACGACGACTATGCTTCTCATCGGCAATAACTTGGCAAGCGTGACGTATTCGGCGTCTACGGCGGCGCTTTCCGCGGCGCTCTTCGCCAAGGGATCCGTCGCAAGTCTTGTCTGGAGCTTCTTCGCGGCATTTACGGTTCTGTATGTCTCGGAGTTCATGCCGAAACTTCTCTTTGCCGCGAGGCCGCTACGGCGGATTCTCTATGTGGCTGATGTTTTGGAGGCGATGTCGCTGATACTGCGCCCGCTCACGTCGGTGGCGATGAAGTTCACCGATTTGTTCATGCCGCGCAGGGAGCAGAAGTACCGCCTTACGTCTTCGGATCTGTTGCGCATTTTGCAGGACCGCAAGGACGGCGTGTGCCTGTCAGATCTTGAAAGCGCGCTCATAACGCGCATACTTGTGTTGCGTGTCAAGGGCAAACCCATCACTCCCGAGGCCATTCTTTCGGCCCTCAGGTGAGATAATATGGTAAAATACCACCGATGAAAAAGTTGGCAGAGTCAAGGAGATCGCAGGAAATCGCCGTGCTGAGGGCGGTTTCGTCGGCGCTCGTCAGGGAACGCAATGTGAGGCGTCTTCTTGACGAGGTTATCGATATCTTGCACCGCGAAATGGGCATGCTGCGCGGTTCGATCACGCTTCTGGAAGGCGACGAGCTTCGCATAGAAGCGTCGTCTCGCATGCTGAACGCCGAAGAGCGCGCATTGGGGAGGTATAGGATCGGCGAAGGCATAACCGGGCTTGTGGCCAAGACCGGGCGTGCGGAAGTCATAATGGACATACGCAAGGACAAGCGCTTCCTAAACCGCACAAAGTCGAGGAAGGTTGACGAGCCTCTTTCCTACATATGCGTTCCGCTGGTGCATCTCGGCCAGGTGATAGGTACTCTTTCGGTCGACCGTGAGATGCGCGGCGACACCACGTCGCTTGCGCACGACTTGGAGCTTCTTGAGATTGTTGCCAACATAACGGCAGAAGCCGCGGCTGTATGCCGCGAAGAGTGTGCGGAGCGCGAGGCGCTCGTCGAGGAGAACCGCAGACTGCGCGATATCGTGCTTTCGCCAAACCCAGGGCGGCTTGTAGGCGACTGCCGCGAGATGAGGGCTGTGTACGAGCAGATCCGCCAGGTCGCGCCGAGCGAGGCAACCGTGCTTGTGCGCGGAGCTAGCGGAACAGGCAAAGAGCTCGTCGCGGCCGCGATACAGTCGCTCTCCGCCCGCAAGGACAAGCCGTTCGTCGTTCTGAACTGCGCAGCTCTTCCCGAAGCGCTTGTCGAATCGGAGCTGTTCGGTCACGAGAAGGGCGCGTTCACAGATGCGCGCGAGCGCCGCATAGGCCGCGCCGAGGCGGCAGACGGCGGCACACTTTTCCTGGACGAGATTGGCGATCTTTCGATTCCCGTTCAGGTCAAGCTGCTCAGGTTTCTTCAGGAGCGCACGTTTTCGCGCGTCGGTTCTAACGAAGTGCTGAAAAGCAACGTGCGATTCATCGCCGCGACGAGCCGCAACCTTGAAGACTTGATGGCGCGAAAGCTTTTCCGTGAAGACCTGTACTACAGGCTTTCCGTTTTTCCGATCGTGTTGCCAGATCTAGCCCGCAGATCGGATGACATCGTGCTTCTGGCGCAGCATTTCCTGTCTCGGATGAACGTCAAGTACGGCAAGAAGGTGGCTCGTATATCCACGCCCGCAATGAATATGCTGCAGGCGTATTCGTGGCCAGGAAACGTCCGTGAACTTGAGAACTGCATCGAGCGTGCCGTGCTTACTGCAAAGGACGATTGCATCCACAGCTATAACCTGCCGCCTGCCATGCAGTCGCCCGAGCTTGCAGAGGATCCTTTCCGCCCGGACGAGACGCGTACGCTTGACGAGCAGGTCGCGCTGTTTGAGAAGCGCATTCTAAAAGATGCCCTTGCGCGGCATGGCGGGAACAGGTCGGCGGCCGGGCGCGAGTTGGGCGTGTCGCCGCGCATGATGACATATCGCCTTTCGCGTGCAGGTCTCTGACGAAGAAACATCACCTTCCCCAGCCGGTCTGTTTGCTTAATCTTGTTAGCGCGACATTTGAACTGGGCATGGGGGAGTACTGCCGCATACTATCCTTGTGACATAGCGAGCGAATTGCCGCGATTGCAAAATCGGAAGGATGCGTCGGCACGCTCGGACGGAATTTGGTATAATATTCCCTCACTCAAACTTTGGAGCCAATCAAATCAAACAGCCTCACAGCAAGAGCAACAGAACATGACTATCGAAAAAACAGACGCAGCCTTTTTGTGCGCCTTGGCGCTTTTCCCCGTATTTGCATTTGCGGATGACATAACATTGGAGAGGTTTCCGGATGCCGACTCGGTGTCGGTCAAAAGCGTGCGCGAAGTCGAGTACCAGCCAGACGGCACGTTCGTCGACCGTGACGAAGAATGGGTGAAGGTTCTCACCGACAAGGGCCGACGCGATGAAAGCACTCTTTCCCTCAAATACAGTTCGCGCTACGGCGCGGCGAGAGTGATCGCCGTTTCGATTATCGGTACCAACGGCGTTGAGCGCACTGTCGATGTGTCGTCTACGACCAAGGAGACGACCGACAACTCCGCGATGGACGAAAACATCTACGACCCGATGCACCGCCAGGTCGTGTGCAACGTTCCCGGTCTCAAGGTCGGCGAGACGATTCACTACATATACGAGCGCTCGGCGTTCAAGTCTCGCATTGAGGGGCAATGGGCGGATTTGTCCGTTTTCGAATGGGAGTGTCCGATTCTGGATTCGACCTTCCGCGTGATTTCGCCCAAGGAGCTTCCTCTCAAGAAGACCGTCATACGCAATCCTCTCGGTAATGTAACCGAGAGCGTCGAGACTCGCGAGGACGGAAAGGTCGTCCACACATGGCGCGCCGTGAATTCCGCCCAGGCCTTCAGCGAGCCCGACACCCCGCCTTTCTACCTGCTCGTGCAGAATGTACAGGTGTCGACGGTCGAAAGCTGGGAGCAGCTTTCGCGCTGGTACTGGAACCTCTGCGTGCCGCACCTCGCCAAGGTTGACGCCGCGATATCCAACAAGGTCGCGGAGATTGTCGCCGACATTCCCGAGACGGAGTTCGTCGACCGCCTGCGCGCTATATACAAGTGGGTCGCCCAGGAGGTGCGTTACATGGGCCTCACGATGGAGGATACGTCCCCCGGCTATGCGCCGCACGATGTGGATATAACCTTCGGCAACCGCTACGGCGTGTGCCGCGACAAGGCGGCCCTGCTGGTTGCGATGTTGCGCATAGCCGGCGTGGAGGCGTATCCGGTTCTCATCCAGGCAGGCGCCAAGCGCGACAGCGAAGTGCCGTCTCCGTATTTCAACCACGCGATAGTCGCAGTGGCGAACCCAGAATACAGGCATGCCGACGGCATGACCGACCAGACGGATTACAAATACATTCTCATGGATCCGACAAACGAGTCGAGCCGCGACTTGATGCCGTCGTATCTTTGCAACTGCTCTTACCTCGTGGCGCGGCCCGACGGCGAGACCCTGCGCACTTCGCCGATTGTGCCGGCGGACGACAATGCCCTGCTGATCGAGGCGTCGGGAACTCTTTCTGCGGATGGTTCGATACTCCTGCGCCAGAAGCTGACGTTCAGCGGCACAAACGACAACGAATACCGCCAAGCCTTGCTGAGGAGGCGTCCCGAAGAGCGCCGCAAGGTTTTCGAGTCGATTCTGCGCGCCCGCTTCGCCGGTGCGGAGCTTCTGCAGTGCGAGATACTTCCGGTCGATCTTCGCGACACCGGCAAGCCGCTTTCGGTGCAGCTTCTTTCAAGAGTTCCGGAAGCCGTCCTTCGCGGCGAGACGCGCGACGAGCTGAATGCGCCGATGCTTTCGCCTTCGCTTGGCGCGGTGACGTGGCTGCTCAGAGGCAAAACCTCGCTTGAGACGCGCAAGTATCCTCTCGTCATAAGCTCCACTGCGTCGGTGATGGAGTCGCTCAGAATTTCGCTCGACGGCAACCTTGGCGCGGCGCTTACGCTTCCCAAGGACAGGAAAATCGAAGGCAAGTACGAGTATGCCCGTACGTTCCGCGTTGACGGCGACACTCTTGTGGTGCAGCGTCGCGCCGCGGTGAACGACGTAGAGTTCTCTCCCGGGGAGTACGCGAGCGTGCGCGAAGCGATCAAGGAAATCGAGTCTGCCGAGCGCGAGCGCCCCGTGTTCGGCAAAAACGAGTTTTCCGAAGCAAATGTGCGTTTCAGACTCTACAAATCCGAGACCGATCTTCAGGGCGACAGCTGCTGGGTCGTTACCAACACCATTGTCAAGGAGATACTCACCTACGACGGCAAGAAGAGCTCGTCCGAGCTTACGTTCTCCTACAATCCCACATGGCAGAGCGTCGAGATAGTCTCGGCCACGGTTTCCAACCGCGACGGCAAGGTGTCGCATCTCATGGATCGCGAGATCAACGAGATGGACTGCGCTTGGGCCTCGTCCGCGCCGCGCTACCCCGCGTCGAAGCAGATGGTCGTAAACCTGCCGTCGGTCGAAATCGGAAGCGTGATATCCTATACGGTGGTGCACAAAGCATGGAACGCGCCGGCTCCGTTCTACGGGAAGTGGACTTTCGACGTGTTCGAGCCTACCGACGAATACACTGTGCGCGTGAACGGGCATTCGCGTACCGTGATGCATCCGCGTCTCCTCAAGGCCGAGCCGATGACGGCACCTGGCGAGTTTTGGCGCGACCAGTGGATTGTAAGCTCCAACTCGTTTGCCGGCATTGCGGCGCGCCTTCGCGAGGCGGCTGATGTAAAGCCTTTCGCAAAGGACGGCCTCGGCACGATATGCGACATTCGCAACTGGATGGTGAAGAACGTGCGCGTGACAGGTCCAGACCTGTACGAGATAGCTGTCGAGCGCCATCTTACGGATCCGGAGGTCGTGCTGAAGGATCACTACGCCTCTCGCCTGGACTTCGTGAGAACGATGTGCGCGTTGTTGCGCGGCGCGGGATTCGAAGCCGATGTCGTGTTTTCATCCGCCAACGGCAGCCTTGACCCCCAGCTCAAGACGCTGGCGATGCAGACGTTCCCCAATGTGCGGGCGTTTGCCATACCGCTTTGCCGCGTTCGCGAGTACAAGGGCGGATGGCTGTGGGGCCTCCTGCCGTTCGGGCGCACGGTAACGACCGTTTTCGTGGGGACCGAAAACGAGTTCACCCCGGTCGGGGCGTCTCCTTATGCCGGATCGGACTACTTCGATCCAGTGTCGGAAACGTTCGAGAAGGTTACAAACACCATAGCCGACTACAATTCCTACAGAACCACCGAGGCGCGTATCGATGTGCGTGAGAACGGTGCGATAGATTTTGATGTGGAGAGCAAGATATGGGGCGTTGGCGTTGGGGCTTTCCGCAAGAAATACGAGGAGATGCTCCCCGAAGACCGTAGCCGCCACTTCCAGGAACTGCTTGGTGGCGTGGCGCAGTCTGCGAGCGCGACTGGCGAACTTGAGACGGATACGAAGGGATATCCCGCAAAGAGGTCGTTCTCTTGCTATGTGCCTTATTTCGCCACGGTCGAGGATGATACGATTACGGTTGCGCTGCCCGATTTCTACGCGCCGCTGTTCCCGCTGACCGGCGTTTTGCGCGAGGGTCCGCTCTGCCTGGGCGCGGTCGAGGGCGAGCGCGTGGCCTACACTGTCACATTCCCCGAAGGTTATACAGAGGTGGAGCATCTTCCGGGCGGATTCGCCTTCCGCAGCACGCTTGATTTCTATCACGTCTGGTACCAGTGCAACGTCATCAAGCGATTTGACGACAAGGGGCGCTTGGTTGTCGAGGTCGTTCGCGAGCGTGCTCCGCGCGTGCAGACCATCATCGCGCGCGACTATTTCGGAATGCTCAAGGACTGGAGCCGCATCGGCTCAAGCCGCTCGAATCGCACTATCGTGGTCCGTCGCAATAAGCGGTAGCCCAAGTGCGCAACGTCGAGATATCGCTTGAAGACGTGAAAAGGGCCCTCGCCGAAGGCTCGCGAGTCATCCTGCAGGTTCGTCACGGCGAGCGTCCCAAGATGGATCCTACCGATCCTACGTTCGGCGACGCACTGCCCCTCACTGCCGAGGGCGAACGCACGGCGAGGCTGCTGGGCGAGTCGCTTAGGGAGTTCGCGGGCGATGTGCAGTTCGTTTCGAGCCCTCTAAGGCGCACTCGCATGACTGCGGAGCGCATAGCCGGTGGAATGGGTGTCGAAGGTGCGGAAATACCCTGCGCAGGCTGCCTTGGAAACGA
Source organism: uncultured bacterium (assembly GCA_902776615.1). Classification (GTDB taxonomy): domain Bacteria; phylum Verrucomicrobiota; class Kiritimatiellia; order RFP12; family UBA1067; genus UBA1067. The sequence continues at coordinate 661 of CACYQU010000044.1, read as the reverse complement.
GAGTTTCTACTACCGCGACACGCTTGAGGTGCTTCATGTGTTCACGCCGCCTGAGAATTTCTTTCCTGCGAGCATTGAATATATGAACACAGGACGCATGCGTGGATTCAACGATCTCTACGAGGCTTCCGATTTGCTGGAGAACTGGCTTTTCGGGAGATTCAAAAGCAGACTCATGATTGCAGCCACGCATGACCTGTACATTGCGGCTTTCCTTTCTACGCGTGGAGCGTATAACGAGCGCTCTCGTGATACATGGCCGCGTTTTCTGGACGCTGCGGCGATAATCGTCGCTCCTGACGGTTCGCGCCGCTATGCGCTTGTGCGCACCGGTCTTTCAAGCGGGATTGTAGGGGTGCCGCCAGAAAAGGCCTGACGGCAAGTTCCCGCCTTGCTTCCGGAAGAATGGGGGGCTGTCCCCCCGTTTTTCCCAATTCCTTTCTTTCAGTAGATCGATCCGCAGCAACAACCACGGAATTCAACGATTCTATTGCCTACTTGAAGCAACCGGGGACAGCCCCCGAAGCCGTTTATCTCACGCCAAGTTCGCGAAGTACGCGAAGTCAGTAGCATCCCATATAAATCTCACGCAGAGGTATAATGTAGAACGAGCCTTTTCTTTACGGTGGAGAAGGATTCGTTCTTTGACAACTTGCAGAAT
>CACYQU010000043.1 GCA_902776615.1 uncultured bacterium | reverse complement strand
AGAAGCTTGAGCGCCTGCGCCACGAGGCCCTGGAACGAGTTGACCATGGCCGTATGGAGTTTCATCCGCTCGTTCACGGCATTCCCGGTCTTGCAGCGCGCGTTGCGGCTCGCTTCGAAATCGGCCAGCGAGCGCGTCGTCGAAAGAAGGCTTATTGCGTCCGTCAGAGTGAATTTCGCGGCCGCCGTGCCAAGCTTGTCGTGAAGGTTCATCGCCTCGCCGCTGGCGCTCATGTTCGCGGTATTGGCGGCCTCCCTCAAATCGTTACGCGAGACGGCTGCGCGCGACTCCTGCGTAAACCCAAGGCCGCTGTTGGCGTATTCGTCAAGGATCGAACGCACCTGCGCGCGTGTAAGAGGGGCAAACCTGGCCTTTATTATCCCGACGCGCTGCGTGTTGTCGGCCGAAACGTCCAACTCCGACGAAAGACCGAGCCTGTCGCGGATTTCCTTCATCGCCTCCTCCCCGACGCCACCCTTCTGGAGCGCGTTCAGGAATGCCTCCTTGACCTCCAGAATGCGCTCGGGCGAAAGCTCGACGTTGTTGAGGGACTTCCTCCAAACATGGTTGTTCACCTTGACGAGCTCTGTCGAGCCGTCGTTGTTGGTTTTGAAATCTATCTGCCCGGCGTTGTAGTCGCCGGTCGCGATCTTGTTGAACTGGGCAAGGCTGACGTCTGGTAGTGCCATTGTTGTTGTCCTTTATAAGAAGTTGTTCCGCTGTTTCTGCGTTGAATACACATTAAAGCTGAAAAGGTTTCATCATCAAGCCAAATTTTCTCTGCCGCTCGGCAAGTTCATCGGAAGAGGATGCATCAGCAGAGACGCGGTATGCGCTGGACACGTCATCCTCGCCGTTGCTATCCACCTCTTTCCAGTCGATCGGCTCCATGCCGCGCCTTTTGAGCTCCGCGTTCGCCGCCTCGCGCTGAGCTTCGGTGAAATGGATCTGCATAACCTGCTCGCGCGTCAACCCCTGCTGCTCCAGCATACGGTCGGTCTCGGCCATGCGGAGCTCCGCCTTAGATATAAGGCGTTCGCTATCCGCAATCGTCTTGCGGATACGAGCAAGATACGCCTGAACATCCTTGTCGTCGCCTGCCATATCGCCGCACCTCCTTGGATAAGCCTTTTCAGCCCTTTTAGTTGTGCATAGTATACCAAATAGGATGGCATAAATCAAAACGCAAAACAAGCGAGAAAAATGTTTGTAACCTTTTCGCCGCTCGCGTGTTATTGTTTTAGTGAACAGAGATGAATGCACAATTACTTTGACCGATTCCGAACTGGCGACGGTTCTGGATCGCAATGACGAGCTGGGCAAGCTCGTAAACTCCGCTTTTGCGTTCGAAATACCCGATTTTCTCTCTAGTTTCGCCGATTGCAAAAAGATGGGTGGTGCATAATGGCATATATTCTGCAACCCCTTCTTTCGATTCGCGTCATGCGAGAAGACCGTGCATCCGGCGAACTTACGGCGGCAAAACAGGCGGTTCGGAAGGCGGAGGAGTCCGTCGCGAGCCGCAAACGCGAGCTCGCAGACTACGAGCAGACGAAAGAGGAGCGCCGCGACCGCATATACGATGCGATCATTGGGCATTCCGTAAGCCGCGAACAAATCGACCTCGCAAACGAAGGCGTCGCCAGAATTGACGAAGAGGGGGCGCTGAAACTGGATAACGTGCGGCGGGCGGAGAGCGAACTTGCGCAACGAGAAGCCGCCGCAGACGAGGCGCGCGCCGTATTTGTGGCGGCATCCAAAAACCGGATGAAAATCGACGAGCACAAAGCCATTTGGCTTGAAGTGGACGCCAAGGAGCAAGAGTTCAGGGCCGAAGGCGAATTGGAAGACTTTACTGGAAGGAAGCAAAATCTTGATGATTGATGCTATTTCATTTAACGCAGGCGGTTCTTTCTGCGCCGACATGCCATCTTCGCAGCTTTTCACCATATCGGACGCGGCGGGGTTGAAACCGCTCATTATACCTGATGCCTTGATTGCGAGCGATGCAACTGATGGACAATGTGTGCTGCCGAGCCGCGCACCTTCACAAGAATCGATTGACCTCTTCCAAGCGGTAATGAATTCGCCTGCGAGCGAAGAGCCGTCCGTAAATCCGCCACGCAAGGCGCATGTTTCCGCAACTCTGGCGGAAAAGACGGCAATTGAACCAGGCATGCCGCAAAGCACGGCGAAGATTGCGACTCCTTTTATTACAATAGCTCAGCCGATTGAGCATGAAGCGCCTACACAAGAACCAAAATTGCCGTTCGCCGAATTCAAGGCTCAACCTGTTGATACCAAAACGCCATCAACCAAGGCAAATGCGCCGGTAATTGCGGATAAAGCGCAAGTAATTGCGGATAAAGCGCCAGTAAAGATGGTCGCAACAAAGGCGACTGTGGTTGCTGAGGCTAAAATGCCAACGGCTACGGTTGAAGTGAAGCCGCAGGTCGTAGTTGAGACTGTTGAACCCAAGGTTTCAACGCCTACGGTTGAAGTAAAGCCGCAGGTTGTAGTTGAGACAGTCGAGGCAAAGGCATCAACGGCGACAATTGAGGCAAAACCGCAGGTTGTAGTTGAGACAGTCGAGCCAAAGGTGCAAACGGCGACGGCTGAAGTAAAGCAGCAGGTTGTAATTGAGACTGTCGAGCCAAAGGCATCAACGGCGACAATTGAGGCAAAACCGCAGGTTGTAGCTGAGACTGTTGAACCCAAGGTTTCAACGCCTACGGTTGAGGCAAAGCCGCAGGTTGCAGTTGAGACAGTTGAGCCAAAAGCGCAAACAGCGACGGCTGAGGCAAAACCGCAGGTCGTAGTTGAGACTGTTGAACCAAAGGCATCAACGGCGACAATTGAGGCAAAACCGCAGGTTGTAGCCGAGACTGTCGAGCCAAAGGTGCAAACGCCTACGGTTGAAGTGAAGCCGCAGGTTGTGGCTGAGACTGTTGAACCCAAGGTTTCAACGTCTACGGTTGAAGTAAAGCCGCAGGTTGTAGTTGAGACAGTTGAGCCAAAGGCGCAAACAGCAACAGCTGAGGCAAAACCGCATGTTGTAGCCGAGACTGTCGAACCCAAGGTTTCAACCGTGACTGTCGAAGTAAAGCCAAAGGTTGTAGTTGAAACAGTTGAGCCAAAGGTGTCAACGCCTACTGTTGAAGTGAAGCCACAGGTTGTAGTTGAGACAGTCGAGCCAAAGGTACCAACAGTGACTGTCGAAGCAAAGCCAAAGGTTGCAGTTGAGACAGTCGAACCCAAGGCACCAACAGTGACTGTCGAGGCAAAACCGCAGGTCGTAGTTGAGACTGTCGAGCCCAAGATACCAACAACGACGGTTGAAGTAAAGCCGCAGGTTGTAGCCGAGACTGTCGAACCCAAGGTGTCAACAACTACGGTTGAAGCAAAGCCGAAGGTTGTAGTTGAGACAGTTGAGCCAAAGGCATCAACGGCGACTGTCGAAGTAAAGCCGAAGGTTGTAGTTGAGACTGTCGAACCCAAAGTACCAACCGTGACTGTCGAAGTAAAGCAGCAGGTTGTAATTGAGACTGTCGAACCTAAGGTACCAACCGTGACTGTTGAAGTAAAGCCGCAAGTCATAGTTGAGACTGTCGAGCCAAAGGTGCAAACGGCGACGGCTGAGGCAAAACCGCAGGTTGTAGCCGAGACTGTCGAACCCAAGGTTTCAACGCCTACGGTTGAAGTAAAGCCGCAGGTTGTAGTTGAGACAGTCGAGCCAAAGGTGTCAACAACTACGGTTGAAGCAAAGCCGCAGGTTATTGCTGAAACTGTCGTCGAGACCGCCGAACCTAAGGTAACAACGGCGACTGTCGAAGTAAAGCCGCAAGTTGTAATTGAGACTGTCGAGCCCAAGGTTTCAACGACTACGGTTGAGGCAAAACCGCAGGTTGTAGCCGAGACTGTCGAGCCCAAGGTGACAACAACGACAGTCGAGGCAAAGCCGCAGGTTATTGCTGAAACTGTCGTCGAGACCGCCGAACCTAAGGTAACAACGGCGACGGTCGAGGTAAAGCGACCCGTTGTTGTTGAGACTGTCGAGCCCAAGGTTTCAACGACTACGGTTGAGGCAAAACCGCAGGTTGTAGCCGAGACTGTCGAACCTAAGGTAACAACGGCGACGGTCGAGCCCAAGGCTCCTGTGATAGTTGAGACCAAGGCTACAACAATTGAGCAGCCGACAGCTGTTGTCGAAACAAAGGAGACGATTGCAAAGCCGAGGACGCCACATGCAGTTGTTGAGAATAACGCAAAGGTTTCCGCCGAACATGACGAGCCTACTGCGCCGCGTGAGCTACACGCCATCGACTCAACGCCTGCCATTCCATCGCCTTTGCGCGACATTACGGCGATACAGCCAGGCGTGACAATTGAGATCAACCCAGAGGCTGCATCTGCACGGACGAGCGAACTCGTCGAAGTCGCATCCGCCATCGCCGACACAATCCGCATCACGCCTGCCATCGTACGCGGCGACGGCGAAGTGGCAATCCACCTCAAACCGACCGTTTTGGACGGTTCTGAAATACATCTTGAGGCGAAAGGCTCGACAATAACTGTGGCTATCGCCCCTGCGACACCCTCAGTCGCGGCGATAATCGAGCAATCGACAGCCCAGCTCGCTGAGCGGCTTGTCGAGCGCATGCCATCGTTCCAGTTCGCAATATCGATCGCCAGCCTTCCAAACAATGTCAGAAAGTCGACAAGCAATGAAACCGATTGAAATACTCTCCGCTCTGCCTCAGTGGGCCAAGGCCTCGCCGCAAAACATCTTTTCATCTCCCGCGTGGACGATGCCGTGCCGTCTCGGCGACAATCCGTGCATGCTGCGGCACGACGAAACGCGTCCGGAGGATGTTCTGCCGCTCGCCGTTCGTTTCGAAGACGAAGACCATACTCTCGGTCTGACAGACTCCCCCGCGTTCCCTGAACTGCATTCCGTATGGAACGCGCGTGCCGACGTTCCCGAACAGATTCTTCTAGCGCTCGTCGAAAAAGACTGCGGCGCGTTTTTGCAGCTTCTCGAGAACGCGGCGCGGCGGCAGTTGAAAATAGTCGGCATCAAAGATTCCGGCCCGGAAGGCTGCGAATGCCTGAAGCTGGACGGCGATGCGCCGGTTTCGTTCACGCTGGATCTCTCGCCAATGTTGGTTGAAACCTTCGGGCAGTTGCGCAACATCGATACCGGGCATCCATCGATCACGGATGCAACCATCGCCGCAGAAGTCGAATACGCTTCTTTCGCGCTCTCCGCCGCCGAGCTTTCCTCTCTCGCGCCGGGCGACGCGCTGCTGCTTCCGGAAATAGGCTCTCTTGCGCCGCATATTGTGGCGGACGGCAGGTTCGTCCTGTCGGAAAACGGACTCGCGCCATGGAAGGATGAAGGACTGTTGCGTGTTTGCGCCGCGCTACCCTCCGGCATTACGCTCGGCACGCTTTTCAACGCCACAGAAGACACCCCCCCGCAGATGCCGCAACCACCGCAGGAAAACGCCCCGCTAAAGCTCGTGCGATTCGGGAAGACGGTGGCTCACGGACACCTTATAAACCTTGCCGGACAGCCCGCATTCACGCCCGATACGCCGCAAGCGACGTAAAATAAGGGCCGCCACCGGCGAAAGGCACACTTTCCTTGTGTGCGTAAAACGCTATAATTGACGTTTTTAATTTAGCGCAAAAGCCATTTTGCGCAGTTATATATATTTCAGTGGGGGACTGTCCCCAGTTCCCAACAGGGGACTGTCCCCTGTTTCACGGGAGCCTACCCCCGAGCACCCCGACCCCTCAGAAGGCAAATCCTATATAGACTTAGGTGCAATCCCTATATAGACTTTATGGTAAACCCTATATAGGTTTTTGGGTAAAGTCTATATAGGGTTTATTGTAACGCCTATATAGGGTTTTGGGCAATGTCTATATAGGATTTGTGGTAAAGCCTATATAGGGTTTAGGTTTTACCCCCACCCACACTGGGGACAGGCCCCCATGAAACTGGGGACAGTCACTCCTAAAATGGGGGACTGTCCCCGCTTTTATGGGAGAGCAGGCGGGGACAGCCCCTCTTTTGCCTTCATCGGTGATGATGGAGGTCTGGGCCGCCTTTTTGCTATATGTTCCTGCGATTGTAGAATACGCGGAGGATTTTCACTATGGATGTTTCGTCGTCCACGGAATAGAAGATGTTGTAGTTCTTGTATCCTGTCCACCGCACCTTTCTGGACCGCCACGGTTCGCGGGGCCACACTGGATTGCGGCAAGGCATGATGTCAAGACCGAATATGACCTCGTAGATGCCGTTTGCGAGGTCTGATGCCGTCTGAGGATTCTCAAGGTCAAGCGCGATGTAGCGGCAGGCGTCATCTATGTCTGCAATGGCCTGAGGCGTCAGTTGCGGCGTGTATTCCATGATGCAATCCTGTCCATGAGTTCCGCATGTGCCTGATGAGCGTCAACCAAGTCGCCCGCCATCGCCGAATCGTAGCCTCTCTGGAGTTCGCCGTCAAATTCCGTCTGAGTCATCGTAGCCATGTCTGGTATTGGCGGCGGCGATACCTTCAACTCGAACGGCAGTCCGCCAACGGCCAGGGATTTCTTGAGAAACACCTGTATGGCAGTGGTTAGTGGCATGCCAAGAGAGCGATACAATTCCTCGCTCTGAGTCTTGAGCTCATTGCTCATGCGGACACTGAAATTCACACCCGAACGGGGAGTTCGGACGGCCTTTTCTGCAGGCCTGTCCATTACTTGTGGCATAAAATTATCCTTTCTCAATTGTCTGGGAAGCAGTATAGCATTAATTTACATCAATGTCAATGCAGATAAGTGACTTGCAATACTCTTCGGCAACAGTCCCCAAACGTTTCCGAGGCCCCGCTTTGGAGAGCATAACCGCCCCTTGGGAGAGCGGGCGTCTCGCCCGCTCACATGGAAGATGAAACCCCTCCTTATTCGCGGGCGGGACGCCCGCTCTCCCAGATGGGGAGGCTCTCCCTGCAGTACAACTACTCGATTCTAACCGATACCGAGCCGACCTTCTTGATCGTCGCAGTGCCGAAACCAATGCCATTGAGCAGGAAGCCAGTCACATTGACCGTCGTCGCCTTAAGCTTGGCCCGCCTTCGAGACGTCGATGACGCCCTTCTTCATCGTGATTCTGCCGACCTTGGGCAAAGTCCACTTCGTCCCCTTCTTCGTCACTGGCACGCCGTTGGGCAGATATTCGGTGAGAACCGTGCCTGGAATCGCAGACCAAAGCGCGGCGTCGGTCGGCACGCTGAACACCGCGTTCGCGGCAAGTGTGCCGGGCTTGCCGACGACCACATCGCCGGAAAGTCCATCGACAAGCGCCGCGCCGCCGTTGCGCGGCAGCCAGAGCGTAAACGCGAGGTTCATCTTCTTCGTCACAACGACTGGCACGCACAGCCACTCCTCGCCGACAAGCAGCTGGGCGTTCGCCATGGCCTTCGTGCCGTCCGCAAGCGTCACAGCCACCTTCGCCTTGCCCTTCTTCCCGATGAACACCGAGACGGTGCCACCGCTCCATACGACGTTCACCGGGCCGAACCACTTCGCGAGGAGGCCGTTCGCCGCGCCCTGCTCGCCCTTGTCCTTAGAGGAGAAGAAGTTCCGAGCGCCGTCGATCAGGTACGAGCCGTAGGAGCCCGAGAGCCCTTCCGCGCCCAGCGTCACCTCGCACGGCTCCCCGCCGACAAGACGCATCGTCGTCGGGCCGTCCGCGGCAATCGCGACCTTCCCGCCGTCCGCCTTGAGCGACGCCTTCGCCGCGCCGACCACGACCGTCGCCTTGACGGACGCAAGCCCGGTCTTCGCATTCGGTTTCCCGACCTTGATCTGAATCGACCCAGCAACATTGCCATTTGTGGAAACCAAATACCCGTTATATTCGCTTGCCGCCGTCGCAGGCACCACCCCGGCTATTGCCTCCGTCTCTTCGTAAAGTTCCGGCGTAGGAGTCGGCGTCGGTTCTGGCTCAGCATTCTTCGTCCAATGTGCCACAGCAATGGAATCTCCAGCCGTCTCATAAAGGGTTGTAGCCGTCAGTTTCATGTCGCCGACATACCAACCGTCAAATGTATAGCCATCAAAGGTTGGATTGGGCGATTCCCCAATCTCTTCTCCATACTCCACCTCCACGGATGCAGGCGAACAATCTCCACCCTGCGCATCCAGAAACAGCGTGTATGTGTTGGCGTTGCAGATCGCGTAAACAACCATGTCGCCCGTCACGACCGTATTGGTCGTTATCGCCACCTTTGGATTGGACACTTCTCTCCATCCTGCGAACGAATAGCCAGCACCGAATTCAGGCGCGTCCGGCAACGCACCAATGGTCAACCCTTCACCGACGCTGCGGCTTTCGAGCAAGACATGCAATCCTTTGTTGTTGTAAAACGCTACCTCAAACATCTGCCGCCACGAGGCGTACACAGTCATATCCGCCGTTACGATGGTAGATGCCGTCACTTCCGCGCTCGATGCCTCATTCCCCATGCGCCAACTGAGAAATTCGTAGCCATCACGCGTCGCCGCCGGCAATTCGCCTACTGCACACCCGTTTGTCACCGCCCGCGTCGCTTCGCTCGATGTCCCATCCTGAGCATCAAATGTCACAGTCCATCCGCAAGACATTCCGCGATCATTCCAAATCTCGGGGACGACAGCCGATATGCCGCCCGACCAACCGATTGTGCCACCAGACACATACGAGACGAGTGTGCGCGGTGTTCCTTTGTAGATGTTCTTGCCAGTATCCGGCGCATCACCGAGATATGTTACGGACATAAGCGAACTACAACCGGCAAACGCCTCGTCGTCAAGCCATGTAACCGTTGCGGGAATTACAACAGCCTTCAATCCTGCACACGAAGAAAACGCATTCGCCGCGATTGCGGAGACAGTCTTGCCGTCAATTTTCTCTGGGATAAATATCTCTTCGACATCCCGCCCTGTGTACCCGGCGAACGTTACCGTTCCATCGGCATTGTCCGCGAGCACACAAGGAGGAACATCATCAGCGGCATCCATCAAAGCAATCGGCCTTCCCCTCCATGTCCCTGCAGAAAGGGCATCACCCCACCCGTTTGCATATCGAGACACATAGGTTGTCAGATCACTTTGCGTGTTTTCATAGATGCTTGGCGACACACTGTTTGGACAATCTCCCTGAAACATTACCGAAGATAAACGCCTGCACGATGCAAATGCATTTTGACCGATTACCGCCATCGAGTCGGGTATCGTCACGCTCGTAAGCCCGCTGCAACCATGGAACGCATTATCCCCGATGCTCGTCACACCATCTGGAATAACCACATCACCTTTGACACCTTGAACAAGCGTTTTGCCGTCTTTAGTCAACAGCAGGCCGTTAACCGCCTTATATTTGGCGTTTCCCGATCCAACAATGAACGATATAAGCCCGCTACAGCCAGAGAACGCATTACCCCCAATGCGCGTCACACCTGCGCCAATCGTCACGCTTGTAAGCCCGCTGCAGCCACGGAACGCCTCAACCTCGATGCTCGTCACGCTGTCGGGTATCGTCACGCTCGTAAGACCGCTGCAGCCTTCGAACGCAAGATGCCCGATACTCGTAACGCCGATAGGAATAACCACATCGCCATTAACGCCTTGCACAAGCGTTTTGCCATCTTTCGTTAGCAACAGCCCGTTGACCGACTTGTAGCTATCGTTCCCTGAACCAACAGATATTGACATAAGCTTGATGCAGCCACGGAACGCCCCCCACTCGATGCTCGTCACGCTGTCCGGTATCGTCACGCTCGTCAGCCCGCTGCAGCCGTAGAACGCCCAGCCCCCGATGCTCGTCACGCTGTCCGGTATCGTCACGCTCGTCAGCCTGCTGCAGCCGTAGAACGCATTATTCCCGATGCTCGTCACGCTGTCAGGCATCGTCACGCTCGTAAGACAGTCGCACATGTCGAACGCCAGTTGCCCTATGCTCGTAACACCGTCCGGAACAACCACATCACCATTGATGCCTTTTACAAGCGTTTTACCATCTTTCGAGAGCAGCAGCCTGTTGACCGACTTGTAGTTGGCATTGCCATCGCCAACAGTAAACGACGTCAGCCCGCGGCAGCCGCCGAACGCATAAGAGTCGATGCTCGTCACGCTGTTGCCGATCGTTACGCTCGTAAGACCGCTGCAAACGTAGAACGCCATATACCCGATGTTCGTTACGCTGTCGGGTATCGTCACGCTCGTAAGACCGCTGCAGTCGTAGAACGCATAATTCCCGATGCTCGTCACGGGCTTGCCGCCAAGCATGGAAGGAATCGTTAATGCTCCTGTGGTAGATATTGGCACGGCGGTGGAATCTGATGAGCCTCCACCTAGTGATGCCTCGCCGTTAGAGATAGTATATCTCCATGTGATGCCATCAACAACCTCCGTGTCGGCGTGGCTTATCACCGAGATCATGAAACAGATATAGATTGCAGTCACCTTTTTCATCATCAGTCTCCTTTTGCTAAACACAAGATTCATCCTCTATATGACGAAGTGCTGTACACAATGTTGAAATTAGCTCTGTGCCTCCTCTTTAAGTTTAACGCATTAAGATACAATGCTTCACGCCTGCCATGCGGCGAAACAATCACGGACTTTATCGTATCACGCAATAAACCAATATCATTTCTAACACGTGCCCATAAACGCGGCCTTCCTGCGATCGACACGACACTATCATAGGCCGCATTGCAATTGGGCTCTAAAACCAGTCTCCATTCACCTTCTATAAAAAAGGATCTTTCTTTGATGCATAATGGTGCGACTGATGCGAGTAGAAATATTTTGCGCATATGTTCCACATCAAGTTGAGATGCATACACCGCACCAGAATCAATATGCTCTTTTAAAAAGCCATCCAACCAATTATAGATGTCATCTATCCCAACATAAAAACACGGCAACAAGAATGTTGCAACTGGATAATTGGGATTTTGATTTGCCTTAATGGTGCGTCCAACAGCCAATTGCTGTAACCTTGCCAAGGAAAAACCGACAGCATAACCACCTTCCCTTTTATCAGTATAGGTTGACCATTGGAACAATGAGTCGTTATAAATGGAAAAAGAAAATATCCAGGGCATACCTAAATCCAATTGAGCAAATCCCTTCAATTGATCTGTAATTCGTTTTGAAAGATTTTGATTCCAATTTCGGTCACGCATATATTTTTCAAGAACACTGACGCCAATAATATACTCATTATAGTCATTCAACGCCCTGCTATGTGTACAAAGAAGATCGCCGTCATCCACGAGGAACTTCTCAAGCACGTCTGCAGTAGTATAATGGTAACAGCATTCTGCCATTCCCGTGCCATCTGGAACTTTGAAGTGTTCCATGAAAAATGATCGAACATGGATTGGGTCAAACTGCATTAGGTTTTCTGTCACAATCTGAGCCATGCCTTAATCATCTCCATATCACACTTACTTATACTCAAAGAAACATTGCGATTCGCTTTTTGCGGAGTAGAGCCTTCCGCCTCAGCTTCTTCAAAATGAAGACACCCTCATCAAACTGCTGCAACCGTAGAACGCATACGACCCGATGCTCGCCACGGGCTTGCCGCCGAGCGTAGAGGGAATCGTCACGGCACCCGTGGGCTTCGGCGAGATGGCGGCAGAATAATCGTTGTTGTAAATCTCTGCCGTGTCGCCGTTGCTGCGGTACTTCCACGTGTAGCCGCCGACCGTTTCGGTCTCGGCCCACGCGCCGAATGCAACGGCAACCGCCACCACCATCATCATCAGTTTCTTTCTCATTTCAGCGTTCCTTTCAAATCGTTTTCCTTGCGGCGCGATGGGGTCATCGCGCCCTACCGTTCCGCCTCACTTCACGACCTCCCAATGACCGGTTTTGTGGGCTTGTCAGACCGCTTCTTTAGATTGGTACGGCGGCAGCTGCGTTCTATTTCGCACTGAAGTTCCGCCTTTGTCGGCAAGAACGGCATGAGTTTCGTGGCAAAGATGCGTTCGCATTCAGCCATGATCGAATACTTGACCTCTGGCTCATCTATCTCCGTCCCAAGGAGGATGCCGATCGTCTGAGCGTCTCCTTCCTGGCGCTTCAATGTGTCGAACATACGCCGGTAGGCGTCCATCTGCCCGATGTCTCGGCTTGTCAGCTTCGCCGTCTTCAGATCGACAAGCACGAAGCAACGAAGAATGTAGTTGTAGAATACAAGGTCGATGTATTTGTTCACGCCGTCGACAGGAATCCTGAACTGTCGTCCGACAAGCGCAAAGCCCTTGCCAAGTTCAAGCATGAACTTCTCGATGTGGTCTATTATCCGCTTCTCTACTTTCTTCTCCTTGCCGCGCAGATTTTCCCGCAAATTAAGGAATTCCGCTACGCAAGGGTCTTTCAGCAAGGTTTCGGGCGTGAGTTCATGTCGTTCGTTATCCGCAGTTCCATCTGGTTCTATCTGGTTCGCGACAACGCGCTCGTAGGCGAACGTCCTGATTTCGCGCTGTAGTTCTCTCACACTCCACTCTTGTGACTCTGCCTCCTTGAGATAATATCGCCTTGCTTTCGGCTCTGGCACGCGCATTATGAGCCTATGATGCGACCAACTCAATTTGATACACAGTGTGTATCGAATTTCCGCTTCGGTTGGATACGCCTTGTAGAACAGTCGGCAATTCCGCAGATGAGGCTCCCCAAAACCGTTGCCGAATTCGGACGACAACTCGCGGGATATTCGCTCCAGCAGTCGTTCGCCGTATGCTGCGCGCTTGCTCCCCTTCTGCTCCTCCACGACGATTCGCCGCCCGATCAGCCAGTACGCGAGCGCCATCGTGGTATTGATGTGGCGAACGACACTCCGCCGCGCAAGGACAATGATATTCCTTATGTCGCTGACACAGTCCCGCGTCATCGGCATCGCCGTCGTAATTTCTGCCAATTGTGTTTGCTGACGTTTCATAACATCTGCTGCATATTATATCACATTCTCCGCCGTATCGCCGTTGATGCGGTACGTCCATGTATAGACGCCAACCGTTTCCGTCGCGGCCCATGCGCCGAACGCACCCCGCATTGAGCCGCCTTCGGCGCTCGCTTCGCGAGGGGGATATGCGGCAAGCGTTGCAACCATCATCATCAGTTTCTTTGTCATTTCGTTGTTCCTTTCAAATCGTTTTCCTTACGGCGCGATGGGGTCATCGCGCCCTACCTTTCCGCCTCACTTCACGACCTCCCAATGGCCACCCTTCTTTGGCCCGACACGGCGGATGAGCTTCTTGGAGACCAAGGTGCCTACTGCAATATTAATCGTATCTTTATTGACGCCTAGTTTGGTTGCCAAACCGCGCATCGTAATAGTCCCATCTTTCGTCAGCTCATGATAAACCCTACGAGTTGATGAGTTTAATGAATTCAATAAACTTTTGATTCCAGCATCAACTGATTCGCCGTGGTCGGGTATTATGCGGGTTCTGTACGGTTTTTGTACGGGCTCTGTACGGGTTGAAGCCAAATTATTGCCCAGTTCTGTACGGGTTGTGTCCGGGTTATGGTCGGGTTCTGTACGGGTGTTGGCCGAAATGGATTGGCTTGGTTCTGTGGCGATGTTCACAATTGTCTTTTCAGGGTCGAACTCCTCGCGAATGACCGGAGCGGCATTCGCCGATTCCAATCAAGGAGAATATGTTGAACACCTGCGCATTTCTCGGATCGCTTCTGCCGCCCTCGATGGCAATTTCCTTGCTGATGCGCATCGTTCCCGGATTCGAAACCTTGACCTCGTTGTACTTCTTCTCGACCACAATTCCCTGCCGCCCATGGTAGTCGGCGTGTATGAGCGCGTTCGCGACAACCTCCCGCACAGCCTCATGGATGTCCGTCTCATCGATACGCCTGTCGCGTTCGTCAAGCGCAAAAGGAGTCTTTACGCCGCTCGTCACCTTGTCGTATATCCTGTAGAAGAAATCGACGATGTTGCCGCTCCAAGTAGCGTCATGCGCGGCGACGCGATCAGTCCAGCGCGTATCGGTGGAAAGTCTTTCGCGATAGTCGAGAAAGAAATCTGGAAGGATATCCATGATCTGTCCGAACTCGGCAAAGCATACAAGTCCGGCAAGATTGGGCTGCGCCATGCGGGTTCACAACACCCTCGGGCAGTTTTGAATAACTCCGACGGCTGGCAAAGTGGCTCCACTACCGTTTCGCTTGGCGCTTCGTCTCATTCACCAGCTACAAAAACGCAGAAATGCGACATGATACTGGTTGAAAGGCGCGAAGCACGAACCGGAGCGTTAGCGGAGGTCTTTTGCCTACCATCGGAGTTGTTTAAATAGAGCGTAATGCCGATCTACTTCGGCAGACCTGAAATACAGTACGAAACGTTCGACCTCGCAAGGCTCCCGCCAATATAGCCATAGTCGAATGGAGCGAAACCCTGCCGTCCAGCAGCAACGACCGAAACTCTGCCCTGTCTCGACGGATTGGTCGTCATGCCCTCAAGACCTGCCGAAGGCAGCCCCAAACGATCGGAGTTGAATTTCGTGCGGTTACTTTCAGAACACGCGTTTACTCTTGGAGACGACGGCCAGTATCTGGGTCGGTCCACGTCTCGGTCCACGCGCCAAACGCCGCCCTCTGTTCTCCGCTGATGAACGCCAAATCAGCCTGCGGGCGTGATTTCCTTGGCGGAAGGTGAGGGATTCGAACCCCCGGACCCTTTCGAGTCAACGGTTTTCAAGACCGCCGCGTTCAACCACTCCGCCAACCTTCCGTGAAATCAAGTGTGTATTATATCATATAAGTCCGCCGATGATAACTAGAATTATCATTGCGGGCACAACATAGCGAAATACCGGCTTTGTCCAGCCGGGAAGCGCCGCGCCGCGCCCGGCAGACGCTTCCGCGCGAAAGGCCGTCCATCCCCAGCCGAAACCGCATGATACAAAGAGCGTCAGAGAAAGCCCGCCGAGCGGAAGCCAGAACTTGCTGAATACGAAATCCTCCACATCGAGCGCTCCGTCCACAAGAACGCACGGCAACGAAAGCACTGCGACAGCAACTCCGACAAACAGCGATATCGCTACGCGCCCGAATCTGCGGGACATGTCGAGAAGACCGCCGATAAGACATTCAAAAACGGCGATTACCGTCGTGAGCGCGGCCAGCGACAGGAACAAGAAAAACACGAATCCCCATGCGCGCCCGCCAGCCATCGCGCCGAACACTTTGGGCAGCGCGACAAAGATGAGCCCAGGTCCGGACGCGACATCGACGCCATATGTCGCACACGCGGGAAAGATTATCAGACCGGCCGTGAAAGCCACGAACGTGTCAATGGCGATAATCCAGAAACTCTCCTTGACAAGGGACTCTTCGCGACCGATGTAGCTGCCGAAAATCGTCATCGCCCCCACGCCTATGGAAAGAGTGAAGAACGCCTGGCCCATGGCGTCGAACACAACGCGCCCCGGATGCTCAAGAAGAGGGGCCCAGTCGGGCTTCAAGTAGAATGCGAGGCCTTTCGCGGCGCCATCGAGCGTAACGGCCTTCGCCGCCAGAACGCCCATCAGCGCGAGAAGCGAAATCATCATCCACTTCGTCACCCGCTCCACTCCGCGCTGAACGCCCACTGCGCAGACCGCCGTCGCAAGCGCCACCGCGACAAGCATGGCCGCGAGACACGCCGGCTTGTCGGACACGAGTGCGGAAAAACCGCACGGCGCACCGCGGCACGCATAGTCGGCCGCGAACTTTACGAGCCACCCGGCGACATCGGTGTAGTAGATCATGAGCAGCAGGTTGCCCGCGAAAACGGCAAGTCCTATCCAGCCCCACGATACACCGCCGAGCGACTTGAACGATCCCGCTATGCCGGCTCTGCCGCCACGGCCGACGGCAAGCTCGGCAAGCAGAATGGGAAAGCCGAACAACGCCAGAAAGAAGAGATAAACAAGCACGAATGCCGCGCCTCCGTTCTGTCCGACGACAAACGGAAACCGCCACACGTTTCCAAGTCCGACGGCGCATCCAGCCGCCAGCATCAGAAACCCGAGCCGACTTGCAAGCTTCTCTCTCAAGCGCGCTTCCCCCGCGTGGCCTTATTTCTTCTTTGCGAGAGCAGGATTTACGGGCGTTGCCTTCACGAGCTCCACGATCTTGGCCGTAACCTCCGGATGCTCCTTGAGATACTCGATCGTCGCGAGCGAACCCTGCGCAAGCTGGCTGTCGCCGAACGAAAGCCAACTGCCGCGCTTCTCCACCACTCCGCGCGCGAGCGCAGCGTCAAGCACCGACCCCTCGTAGGAGATTCCGCACGTGTACAGTATGTCGAATTCTGCCTCGGTGAAAGGCGGCGCTACCTTGTTCTTCACGATCTTCACGCGCGTGCGGTTGCCGACGACCTGTCCCGCCGTGTTCTTAATCGCGCCGATGCGCTGCACCTGAAGGCGGCACGACGCGTAGAACTTGAGGGCCTTGCCGCCGGGCGTCGTCTCGGGGTTGCCGAACATCACGCCGATCTTCTCGCGCACCTGGTTCGTGAATATGCAAAGCGTCTTGGTGTTGGCGAGAACGCTCGTAAGCTTGCGCATCGCCTGCGACATGAGCCGCGCCTGCAGGCCCATGTGCGAATCGCCCATGTTTCCGTCGATTTCGGCCTGCGGCGTGAGCGCGGCGACCGAGTCGACGACAATCACGTCCAGCGCGCCCGACTTCGCCAGCTGCTCGCATATCGTAAGCGCCTCCTCGCCCGAGTTCGGCTGGGACACGACAAGATTGTCGAGATCCACGCCTATCTTCTTGGCGTATGTCGGATCGAGCGCGTGCTCGGCGTCGATGAAGGCCGCAATGCCGCCAGCCTTCTGCGCGTTTGCGACGACATGCAGGGCGAGGGTCGTCTTGCCGGACGACTCCTGACCGTAGCACTCCACGATTCTTCCGCGCGGCAGACCGCCCACGCCGAGCGCCATATCGAGCGAAAGCGCACCCGTCGGTATTACGGGTATCTCCTTCACTTCCTGATCGCCGAGACGCATGATGGCCATCTCGCCGAACTCCTTGCGTATCTGGCTCATCACCGCATCGAGAGCGGTGTTGCCGGTCTTGGTGGTTTCTTTCTTTTCTGCCATTGTCTGTTTCCTTTATGCTTTTAAAACCATAAATCTCCGACGGTTCACTTCGCCTCGCGGAAGAACCGCTTCATTTCATCGACGGTCTTGCACTTCTCGAGTCGCGAATAGCCGTCGTTCGCCCTGAGCACGCGCGAAATGCTCGCCATGAGCTGCAAGTACGGGGTCTGCGCCTGATCGTTCGCCAACAGCAACACGATTATGCGGACAGGCTTCCCGTCGAGAGTACCGTAGTCCGCCAGCGCCCCCTTCTCGCCCGCGCCTTCGTTGTCCACGATCGCCACGGCGCCTGCGACGCCGATCACGGACGGGTCGCGTCCGTGCGGAACCGCAATTCCGAAGTCCAGCCCCGTCGAGGTCGACGCCTCTCGCTTGAGCACGGCCGCAGTCGCAGCCGCCGCGTCGCGAACATGGCGCGGACACTCCTTCGCGACCGCCGCGACCATCTTTTCGAGCGCCTCTCGCTTGTTCGCGGCCTTGAATGCCGGCAGCATCA
Source organism: uncultured bacterium (assembly GCA_902776615.1). Lineage (GTDB taxonomy): Bacteria > Verrucomicrobiota > Kiritimatiellia > RFP12 > UBA1067 > UBA1067. Next base: position 24,410 of record CACYQU010000043.1, on the reverse strand, counting down.
CGAAGCCCTGAAGGTAGCGCAGCATGTTCCGCGAACCGTTCGTCTTCTTCGATTTGGCGGTATCCTGCAGAAGCTTGTCGAGCTCGTCGCGGCGCATCGGCTTTGAAATCGAGCGGGCGAGATCGTTCACCTTGCTGGCGACTTCCATCCACGCCGTCATGACCATTGCCTCCTCTTCGGGCGTGCACTGTATGAATATCTGGCTGCCTTCGCGGCGCACGGAGAGCTCCATGTCGTCCATGGCAATTTCCCAGATGTTGTCTTCCTTCGAAAGCAGCGATGTGAAGAACCCTTCTTCGCGGAACTCTGCGACAAGCCTGGAAAGCACATAGTCGGCTACATCCAGCGACTCCATCTCGAAGCAGATTTCGCGCGAATCGGAATGGTTCGCCTTCGGATGGCGCACGCCGCGGGCCTTGGGCTTGAACAGCGCGACGAGCGCAGGCGGCGCGACGACAGTCGTAACGAGCGTCATCAGAATTCCGATGCCGAAGATCTCCTGCGTGAGATACTTCGACGAAAGGCCGATTCCCGCGATAATGAGGGCAACCTCGCCGCGCGGAACCATACCGGCGCCGATGCGAAGGCCGCCGAGCATGTTGAAGCCACAGCACATCGACGGCACCATGCATCCCAAAACCTTGGCCGCCACCGCAAGAACCGTATAGATCGCGCCGAAGACCAGCACCGGTTTCGAGCAAAGCTGGGTCACATCCACCATCATGCCCATGACGCAGAAGAATATCGGCACGAGGAACGTGTACACGGGCGAAAGCGTCTCCTGGATCATGTGCTTCAGATCCGTGCGCGAAAGCGCCAGACCCATAACGTACGCGCCGATTATCATCGCAAGCCCCATGAACTCGAAGAAGCCGGCGAGGATGAGCGAAAGCCCGAACGCCATTGTCGCAATGACGACAGGCGAGCGGAACGCCTTTTTGAGGAAATCGGATATCTTCCGCGCGGCGAAGACGCCTATCGCCGTCGCGCCGAGCCACACTCCGAACGCCTTGGCCGCCACAAGCCCGATCTCGCCCCAGTCCATCCCGTCGGCACCGGACGCCCCGCCGCGCGCATTCGCGGCGATTATGCCGTTTCCGATTGCAAGGACTATAAGCCCGAGCACGTCGTCGATAACTGCGCCGGCCATGATTGTAGTACCCTCCTCGCTATCCATTTTCTTGCGCTCGGAGAGGATTCGCGCAGTAATGCCGACAGAAGTCGCCGTGGACATTATGCCCATGTAGAGCGGCGCTTCCCTGGTCATGGCCTCGGCGAGAGGCAGCCCCTTCAAATAGGCAAAGTGCCCGAAGAACTCAGGCAGCAGATAAACCGCGCAAAGGTCGCCGAACGCGAACGAAACTGCAACCCCGCCCACGCCAACCATCGAACCGACAAAGGAGTACTTGAGAAACATCTTGAGATTGGTCTCAAGGCCTGAGAGGAAAAGCAGTATCACCGACGCAAGAGTCGCAATGCCGTACAGTGCTGGGGATGCCGCGTCAAAGGCCACCCCGGTGGACGATGCTATGTCGCGAAGCGCCGCGCCGTGAAAAAGGCCTTGCGCAAAGAGACCGTCCCCGAATCCGATCCCGCCGAGAGCCCACGGTCCGATCACAATACCTGCAGCAAGCTCGCCAAGTATCGACGGCAATCGCACGAGAGAAGCGACCATCCCGCCCAATTTGGCCGCAAAGATTATCACGCCGATCTGAAGGACGAGGAACATCATCTCCTCGGTGCGCGGAAGACCAAAGTTAGGATACGGAGGCGGCGCCGCATGGCCCGCAAACACATAGGCGGAGGCAAAGACACCCGCCGCAAGAGCAATCATCTTCTTGTGGTTCATAGGAAGAGAGTATTATACCACATTTGCCGCGCCTCCGTCTGAGGGAGACGCCCGCTTCCCCCAGAGAGGGAGACGCGGAGGCGCAGAACCAAATGCGATTCGACTGCGTTTAATACTTAAATGCGATTCTCTATCACAGCAAAAGACTCCGCAGGGGTTCGTCAGACGTTTTCGCAGGTTGCGGAGACGCGTGAAGAGCTTATCTCTCGGCTGCGCGCGCAAAAACTTGTCGTGCTGGACGTGCGCGAAGAAGTCGAGCCCCGCGAGCTGCCGCCTGTTTGGCACCCTTCCTGGCTAAGGCCGGTCACCTGCTTCGACATCGAAACGGGTCTGCGCCAGCTGGCATCGATGCTGCGAAGCGGAATCACACTTCTCAAGGGGCTTGCGACCGTGCAGGAACAGGCGTTTTCGCCCCGCGCCAAAAAAACGTGGCTGCGCGTAAAAGAGCGAGTATTCCGCGGCGAATCTTTCGCGGAGGCTCTCGGTGCGCAGCCGCGCCGCTTTAGCGAGATAGTGGTCAGGCTGTCGGAAGTCGGCGAAAAGTCGGGCGAGCTGGAACACGCCATAACCAGGGCGGCCGATCAGATGGAATCGCGCCGAAATCTGCGCACAATCGTGATCAACGCTCTGTGCTATCCGATTCTTGCCGTACTGATGGCGATAGGCGTAAGCGCGTATCTGGTGGTAGCGGTAATCCCGAAAGTGTCGGAGTTTTTGCTGGCAGGCGGCGCGGAACTGCCGCCTCTTACCCAGTCGCTCATGGACTTCTCGGCATGGGTGAGCGTAAACGGACTGACGATTCTGGCGGTTATGTGCGGTGCCGTTGCGGCATGGTTCGCGCTAAGGCAAGCCGAAACCGGGCGGGAAATCGAAGATGCCATGCTTTTGAAACTCCCTGTCGCCGGGCGCATACTGCGGCTTTCCGGAACCGCGCTCTTTGCCCGGTCGATACAGATAATGACGGAATCAGGAGTGCCGCTTCTCGATGCGCTGTCGACAAGCGCCCGTCTTATGTCCAACAGAAGGTTCCGCCGGCGCGCAAATGCCGCGCATGACGGCGTAATGAGGGGACAGTCCCTGGCGGATTCGCTATCGCCTGCGGTTGAATTCATGCCAATGCTCGTTCGCATGGCCGCCGTTGGCGAGGTGAGCGGCTCTTTGCCGGAATCATTCGGCGAAACGGCGCAATTCCACGAAATGATGCTCACGATGGCCGTAAGGCGCTTTGGAATGCTGATCGAACCCGTGATGATTGTCGTCACGGGCGGCATAGTCGGTTTTGTGTACATCGCGTTTTTCATGGCGCTATTCGCTATCGCGGGAACCAATTGAGGAGAAAATGAAATGACACCCCACCCCTTCCGCATCTCGCGCCTCGCAGCCATTGCGCTCTGCATAGCCGCAGCGCATGCGCATGCGGCTACGGACCCTACCGTGGCCACCGACGCCATGGCCGACGTTCTCAGGCAGAGGCTCACCGAAGCAAACGACATGCGAATGCATGCGCTCGTCGTCGGATCAAGCGGCGAAGGCGTCGCCCTGATCGGTCCGGACTCCACTCAGGCGACGGCAGTGCGGCGCGGCAGCAGACTCACGCAAACCGTCGATGGCGTCAAGGTGGATGTCTCGATAAAGTCCGTCACGCCGCTAGGCGTTGAACTTGCCACGTCAAGAGGAGATTCCGGCCTGTTTCTGCCAGGTTCTTTCACGCCGCTCGAAATGCCGGCGGATCCTCCGCAGGAGATGCTGCGCTACATCGAAAGCGAAAAAGTCGCGATCAGTGACCTAATGCGCCTCGTTGCCGACCAGACGGGCGCGAACATATCCGTCTCGGACGACGCCGCGCACAAGGCCGTATCGATCTTTCTGCGCAACGTGACGGTCGATGCCGCCGTGGAGGAGATCTGCCGCGCGACGGGACTCTGGTTCCGCCGCGAGCCGAACGGAAGCGTGATACGTATCATGACGATGGGACTCTACCCCGACCGCACCCTCATCTCGCTCGGCGAGGAGGAGTTCGACGAGGACGACGAATACGACCTCTCGCGCCGCTTCCGCCGTTTCCGCGTGTTGAACGACAACGGCGGCTCGCAATTCATGTCTAGCATGGCCTCGCAAGTCTCAAGTTCAGGTTCGCGCTCAGGCGGAAATTTTTCCTTCTCGCGCGGCGGAGCCACTTCGCGCCTCACGCAGTGGGACCAGCTGCGCCAGCGAAACCGCAGCCGTAACCGCCTTGGCGGCGACCAAATCCCGCTTGGAGCCGATGACGCCCGCCTCATGGAGGGCGCCTACCATGACGGCAACACGAATCTGCTCGACAGCGTGCGCGCCCAGGCCACCACCGCCACGGCAAACATCTTCGTCTCGCTCTCCCGCAAGAACAACATGCTCGTGGTCCGCACGAGCGACGTGCGGGTTATGGACGAAATCCGTGGCCTCGTGAAGAAGCTCGACGTCCCCACGCCGATGGTGCTTATGGAGGTGAAGGTGCTGGAGATCGACGTCACAGACGACTTCACGGCGGAGTTCAGTTATTCGTTCAACCGTGCGGACAAGGCTTACAACGCGGTAAACTCCGAGGGGAGGCCCGCGCACAACACGCTTGCTGGATTTCCTGGCTTTGACCCCGTAGCGAATAATCCAGTCGTTGCCAGCTCAATGAGCTTCCAGATTGTAAGTGACAAAATTGCTGCAAGGATTCAGCTCCTTCAGCGCGACGGAAAGGTGAAGACACTAGCCACTCCAACGCTTCTGACCGCAAACAACGAAGTGTCGCGCATCTTCAGCGGCGTCGAATATCCCATTGTCACCAGTTGGAGCAAAAGCGAAACGATTATCACCGAGACGACCGTGGTAAAATCTGAGGCCTCGGCCAACGTCGAGATAAAGGATGTAGGCACGATGCTCCTCATCACACCGAACATCAACGCAGACAAGACAGTTACATTACGACTTCTTCAGGAGAACTCGTCCGTCGGCATCGACAAGGCACGCATCCCGGTCGACGGCGATAGCGGCAACACTCGCGAAGTGGAGTTCGTTGAGTCGCGCTCGCTAGTTGGCACCTTCGTCGCGAAAGACGACACAACCGTCCTTGCTGGCGGACTTATCAAGGAAACGGAAGAGGAAACGTATTCCCGCACGCCCGTTCTCGGCTCGATTCCCCTTATTGGATGGCTCTTCCGCGGCACGAAAAAGGTCAAGCACCGCACAGAGCTCGTCGTCCTCATCAAACCGCACGTCATCCTCACGCCGATAGAGGGCGGCAAGATTTCCTCCGAGCTGATGAAGGCGCTCTCCGCCCATCCTGCAGCCGACGGGCGCGACACGATGGGCGTTCACAATCCCGACAAACCGCACGATCCGTCAGACGATGTAAGAAACATAATCAAATAAACGAAAAGGAAACAACACATGAAACATGCATTCACATTGATAGAATTGTTGATGGTCATCGCGCTCATAGCGATCGTCTCGACTCTCGCCGTCTCGAAGATGGGCGGCATACGGGAGGCCTCTGCGAGAAAGGTGTCGCTTGCGAACCAAAAGGCGGTCGAACGCGCGGTTGACGCCTATCTCGCCAACGGCGGCAGATTGAACAGGCTCGACTCGCTGCTGTACGCAGGCGACGGTGGCGCCCCGCTAATCGGCGGGACAGAGGGCGACTTCGACTTCACGACTGAATCCACGGCCGAATCGCACAATGGCATGTACCTCGGGCCGAGCGACGACGAAACCGCGCGCGAGCTGAAAAACAGCGGTCTTTCGCCTGACCTTCAGAGAATATTCTGCCTATACACGCTCAACCGGGCGCAGGCCGAAGCGCTCAATACGCGGCTTGGTCTCAAGTATGTAATGGCGGCGACCGCCTATGCAGATGCAGACGCAATGGCGTTTCCTAGCATGCATTACAACAGAGACCGGGCGTATGGCGACGGAACGGTTCCCAACGCATCCGACGGACTTGATCCAAACGCATCATTCTGCGTCGCAACGCTCGTGACAAACTCCATGCGCTTCGTGGCAGTAAACCCCATGACAGACCTTGGCCGCACGGTCTACCAGGCGTGCGGACAGGAACTGATGAACACGAAGAACTGGGGCGAAAGGTATACGGAAAGCGAGGTTCGCGCGGAAGTCGCTGCGAACGGGGGCCCATTGATCGCATTTGGCCTCGGCGATTCCGCATCCATCATCGGCAAGTCCGAAGCAGGTCTTGCCGACGCACCATATGCGACATTCGTACAGAAGCGCTACTACTCGCGCTACATTCTGCTTTTCCGGATCAAGACGATTGGCGCCGGTTCCGTCTCGCATGTCCTGCCCGAGTTCGCCGGCGTGATCGACTGCGAAGGGAATACCGCGCGAGCCGCGCAGCATGTAATCAAGAATCTCTAACGACCGGTATACTAGGAATGCCCATATGAAAAAGAACGCAAAATCTGGTTTCACGCTGATTGAGCTGATCCTGGTCGTAGCCGTAATCGCCATCATTTCCGTGATTGCGGTAGGCAAGTTTTCCGATCTGAGGAAGACTGCGGCCAGACGGACCAATGTCGCAAACATCAAGAACATAACGCGCACGATCAACACGGAAATCGCGCGCCTTGAGGGCGACTCGCAAAAAGGCATGTTCGCGTATGCGGAATCGCTCATCGATTCCGACATGGGCGGCGGCGATCCGCGCGGCGCGGCCGGAACATACAATGTGAGGGACTCGTGGTACGACGCAAGCGGAGGCGTGATACCGGGTATCTACTGCGGCATCAAGACGACCACGGCCGTCAACAACGCGGCAGGCGTGGGAACGGGCGCAATCGCCGCGATCGCGGACGCCCATGAGAACAACGTGGGGCTGGAGTCGCTGGCAAAAGCCACTTCGTCGCGCGGCACCACCACGCCAGCGAAGCTCTGCATCTACTATCTCACCGAGGGCGACGTCTCCGCGCTCAAGGAAGCGGGCGTAAGCATCGTCTCGCGCCACAACTACTCGAACGGACAGGCCGCAAGCGTGCTTAGATGGACTTCCAGCGTCTACTATACGCAGTTGGGCCTTCATTCGACGGGCGGTGGCCCAGGCATGAGGCCCGACCTTTCCGCGTGCTATCCCGTTGTTCTCACGAACGGCTCGGCCGTAGCGGTGCTCAACCCCGCAGCCTGCGAAACGATATACCGCGACCTGGGCCTCGACTACGCCTCGACTTACAATGTGGACGGTCTCGACCCGAATGACCCCGCTACCTACTACGCGAAGGGAATCTGCTGCAAGCTGTATGCGTTCGGCCTTGGGCGAGACTGCGAAGCCACCACAAAGTTCTTCGAAAACGCGCCTCGCTGCCCAACGCTCGACAAGACGCACTACCGCAACTACATTCTGCTGTTCAAGCAAAACTCCGGTCTAGGCAACAGCGGGAACGGCGTTTCGTTCGTCGGTGTAATCGACCCGGCGGGCAACACCGCCAAACAGGCGCAGTACGATGCCGATTGGGCGTCTTGACGCGCTACGCCGAGCCTAGCCGATCAGCCGCCTTCGCCGACTGTTCTTATCGTTGGCGCCGGCGGCTTGTTGTAAACGCGCGAGTTCGGCGGGACGGAATCCTTGATCCACACGTTTCCGCCGATTTCCGAATCATGCCCGATTGTCGTATTGCCGCCGAGTATCGTGGCGTTTGCATATATGACGACATTGTCCTCGATGTTCGGGTGACGCTTCAAACCCTTCACAAGGGCTCCGCTGGCGTCTTTGTCGAAGGAAAGCCCGCCTAGCGTGACTCCTTGGTAAAGACGCACATTGCGCCCGATTACGGTAGTCTCGCCGATTACCACGCCCGTTCCATGATCGATGAAAAACCTCTCGCCAATCGTCGCACCAGGGTGTATGTCGATGCCGGTCTTTGAATGGGCAAGTTCACTCATCACGCGCGGCAGAATCGGCACCTTCAGTCTGTAAAGCTCGTGCGCAAGCCGATGTATCGTAACTGCATACAACCCAGGGTACGCCATCACGACCTCCATGCGGCTCGTCGCCGCCGGATCGCCATCGTATGCGGCTGAAACGTCGGTATCGACCAGCCTGCGGACTTCCGGCAGACGCGCGACGAACTCCGCAACCACGTCCGAAGCCTTGCGGTCGGGGCAGAGAAGAGCAATCTCGCGCTCAAGATCGGAAGATATTTCGGCAAGCGCCCCGTTGGAATTCAACTCTCCATACACGCACGGATGCAGAAAGGCCATTCCGTGCTTCACTATATGGGCGACTCGTTGCGGTAAAGTCATCATTTCGCCTCCTTGTCCAGCGGCTCCCTCAAACGGAACGCCTCTATGGAAACGGCCCTGCGCGTCTGCATGTCGATATCCACGACGGCACCCTCCACTACGCAAGGTCCTTCGGCCACTTCAAAACGGGCCGGTATGCCGGAAATAAACTTCTTCGTCACGGGCGCGAGGTCGCGGCCTATCGAACTGACGTAGGGACCGGTCATGCCCAGGTCGGTAATATAGGCCGTACCCTTCGGCAAAAGCATGGCGTCGGAGGTTTGCACATGCGTGTGCGTGCCGACGACAACAGCAACGCGTCCGTCAAGATAATGCGCGAACGTTATCTTCTCGCTTGTCGCCTCCGCATGAAAATCCACCAATACCGCAACGTCCTTTGGAATCTCGGCCAGGATTCTGTCGATGGCCTTGAACGGACAGTCTATCGGCTGCATAAAGACACGTCCCAGCATATTGACAACCGCGAAGCGCGCCGTTGGAGTCGTAACCATGCACCACCCGCGTCCAGGGCACTCCTGCGGATAGTTTGCAGGCCGCACAACGCGCTCGAGCGAGCCTATCTGGCCGGCGAACTCCTTCTGTCCCCATGTATGATCGCCAAGGGTGATTGCGTCAACGCCGGCGTCGAACAGCTCTTGCGCAAGCGCCGCCGTCAGGCCCGACCCTGCCGCCGCGTTCTCTGCATTCACAACAACAGCGGCCAAGCCAAGCTCGCCCCTTATTCGTTTCAACTCCCTGCGGAGAATCCTGCGACCGGGGTTTCCGACTACATCACCTATCATCAATATCTTCATTTCAGTCATCCTTCGGCACTGCATCGGTCTCAAGCCATTCTGCGGCGGCTCTGTCGCCGCGCGCGGCACGCGCCCGCATCTTCCAGAGCATCGAGCGAGACTCGCTTCTTTCAACCCCCTCGCCTTTTTCGTAGCATGTCGAAAGATTCTCCATCGAAGGAGCGAAGCCCAGATCGGCGGCCTTTCTGAACCACGCTGCGGCGAGTTCTGCATCCTTCTCCACTCCGGTTCCGTTATAATAGCACATGCCATACGCGCCCATCGCCTCTGCGCAACCCTGTGCGCATGCGGCCTTCAAAAGCTCTATGGACTTGGCTTCGTCTTTCGGCACGCCGTCGCCGCGCTGCAGAGCCAGCGCATAGTTCAGCTGTCCGTAGGCGTTGCCGAGTTCAGCGCTTTTTGCGAACCAGCGTACGGACATTTCAGGACTCTGCCGGACAACCAGGCCGTCGCGGTAGCAACCGCCTATGTTGTTGATCGCTTCGGGGTGGCCAAGCTCGGCGGCCGTCCGGAAGCTTTCGAACGCCAGCATCCCATCGGGTCTGCAACCCAGCCCCTGCATGTAGCACATTCCCAGATTGAAGAGCCCATTCGCATCTTTCCGCTCCGCCGCGAGCCTGAAGCACTCAAAGCCGTCCTTCAAAAGGCTTTGCACCGTGTTTGTGTCTGCTGGATTGCTCGACATCGCCTGTTCTATCAGTATCGTGCCGCGCGCGTTGAGCGCCTGCACATTGCCGCCGTCTGCCGCTCGCTTCAGGAGCTCCAGATCGTTGTTCTCCATCGACATCAGGTAAAGAGCCAGCGGATTGCCGCGCTTTTGCGCAAACGCATGTATCCGGTCGCGAGAACTTTCCAAATACTCTTTTCGCGTGGCCTCGTCAATCCGGGCGACGGCAGGCAGACCCTCCGTGCCTTGCAGCACGGCCAGCATGTATCTCTGCAGGGGAAGACCTGATTTTGCATCCTCTGCGACGCGCTCGGCCGCGGCTTCGTACCGCTTCGGGCTCTGCGACGAACGCGAGTTGAGAAGGCTCGCGATCGCCTCCGACTGCTTCATCGTCTCGACAGGCGCAGAAAGCCCGACGTATGCGACAACCGCCGCTATTGCTGAAAGGGCTCTTTTCAGAGGGCTATCTCCTTCTCTTCGCGAGTTGACATGTCTTTGATGCGCGCGACCCCCTTCTCGATGTCGTCCGGACCGAGAAACACCGCCTTGGCGGCTCCGCTCTGATCGGCATGAGAAAAGAACTTCTTGGGCTTCTGCGACCTAAGAGCGAGATCGACACGCTCTCCCTCGCCGCGCAGCTTCGCCGCAAGACGCACCGCCGCATCCCTCTGCTCGGGGAACATGAAGCCCACGGCTACGCCTTTCTTCTCTGCCGCGGCACCATCTCCGAGACGGGCCTTGAGCAGCTCCGTCACCACTACGTCGCCGAAACCAAGGCCCACGGCCGATGTCGGCTCGCCGCCAATCGTGGTGAGCAGATTGTCGTAGCGCCCACCGCCGAATATGGCGCGGAACTCGCCCTTCGTGTCAAAGCACTCGAACACGACGCCGGTGTAATAGCTTAGACCGCGGATCACGGAAATGTCGAACACAAGACTGTCCGCGAAACCAGCGGTGCGCGCGAGCTCGAAAAGCTCCTCGAGTTCGGCGCAGCCGGCATACTCCTTCGTGTCCATAATCGCGAATGCAGCCGACACGTCTGCGTCGGAAAGGCCGCCGTCCTTCATCATGGCCGCAATCTCGCTATCGGGCATCTTGCCCCTCTTGTCGAGCGCGAGAAACACCTGCGCGTGCAGATCGGGCGCGATGCCGCTTTTGGCGAGAAGTTCGCCAAGGAACTTGCGCGAGGAGACATGAACCTTGAAGTCTCCGCTCCCGAGCCCCATGCGCTTCAGGGCATCTACCGCAGCGCCGATCACCTCCTCTTCCGCGAGAACGGAATCTTCTCCGATTATATCAAGGTTCCATTGGTAGTGTTCGCGCTTGCGCCCCTTTGTCATGCGCTCGTAGCGGAAGCACTGCGCTATCGTCGTCCACTTGAGGGGGAACCTGAGTTCCTTCTGGCGCTGGGCCACCATTCGCGCGAGAGTCGGGGTCATCTCGGCGCGAAGCGCGATGTGCCGCTCGGACTTGTCGTAGAAGTGGTATATCTGCTCGCCGACCTCTTCGCCCGCCTTGCGCGCAAGAAGGTCGTAACTTTCGACAACGCACGCATCGTAAGGCTCGAAGCCGTACGCGTCGGCCGATGCGCGAAACGCATCAAACACCTTGTTGCGCCATGTCATGTCTTCGGGATAGAAGTCTCTCATCCCGCGTGGCGCCTCGAAACTGATTTTCTCTGCCATTGAATCTCCTTGAGGTTGACATTATAGCATATTTCACCCCGCCTAGTAGCGACGCACCATCTCAAGAATCCCGCGGGCTTTGGGCGAAAGCGTCTTGTAGCCGTATCGCCTGGCGGTCTCCCGGTACAATGTATCTTCATCGCATCTGCCGAGGTCGCGCTCGACGGCCTCCATAGTTCTGCGAAGATCGTCCTTGGACACGTTTTCGATGGCAACCTTCACCGGTTCCGATATCTTCTGCGGCTTCTTGCGGGGAAACGTCACCTTCACCTCGAACTTCGCCGCGCGCGAACGCGCATCAGGGCTGCGCGCGATGTCATCAAGCTCCGCGAGCAGCCGCTCTTCCGCGCGAGCACGGTCGAGCGCCCAGTCTGCGACCCATACGCGAACGGTGTTCCAGCCAAGCGATTCGAGGACCCCGGGACGCAATTTGTCGCGATCGCGCACGGCCGGAACGCTTGCGTATGCGTCGCCGTCGCATTCGACCGCAGCGATGAAGCGGCTCTTGTCGTCTCCTGCCGCCACGCCTACATCAATGCGACGCACCGAACAGCCGACGCCTCGCTGAACCCTGTAGCCATGCGAAGCAAGGAACCCGGCAACCGTGTCTGCGAATGCATCGCCGGCGGCGGACGCTTCAATCGCAGGCGGAACTCCGCCCGCCTCGGCGTATTCCAGGAACGCCTTCAGATGCCTTGCTCCGACCGCCTGCGTGCGCGAGAGATCGATCTCGCCCGACCTGCACGACGCGAAAACCACAATCTGCTCCTTCGCGCGCGTGACGGCTACGTTGAGACGCCTCTCTCCGCCAGATCTGTTTAGCGGCCCGAAGTTCATGAGGAACTTTCCGTCGGGACCTTTCGCGTAGCCCACCGAGAAGAGTATCACGTCGCGCTCGTCGCCCTGCACATTCTCAAGGTTCTTCACAAAGAAAGGTTCATCGCCGTCGCCGGCGAAGAACGCCTCGAAGCGCGAGTCTGCGACACGCCGTTCGTCGAAAAGATCCTCTATCAGGTTCTTCTGCGCCATGCTGAACGCAACGACGCCCATGCTTCGCCGGTCGCCTGCGGAGAGCCGCGCAAACACGTAGTCCACGAGCGCCTCGGCCTCCGCCCTGTTGGTGCGGCTGGCTTTCGCGTCGTAGACGCCATTCTCCACAAAGCGCAAGCCTACGCCAAGATCGCTCGTCGTCTTGGCTGCAGGAAAAGTGAAAAGCCTCCCGCCGTAATACTCGCGGTTGCTGAATGCTATAAGCGATTCATGGCGACTGCGGTAGTGCCAGCTTAGATACGAAGAGTGCAGCCCCGCTGCAAGGCATTCGTCGAGAATGCTCTCAAGATCCTCTTCTTGATCATCGTCCGCATCGTCCGCCCCCTCGCCCTTCTGGAAGAAGTTCGTCGGCGGCATCTGCTTCGGGTCGCCGACGACAACGCACTGCTTTGCGCGCGCAATCACGCCAATGGCATCCCAAACCGGAATCTGCGATGCTTCGTCGAACACTACGAGGTCGAACGACGACTCCGGCGGAAGATACTGGGCCACCGAAAGCGGACTCATCAGGAAACACGGCTTCAGCTTGCCCGTTATCCCGCGCGTTTCGGCGAGAAGCCTGCGCACGGGTTTCTGGCGGGACTTCTTTCGGCACTCGCGCCGCAAGACGCCGAGTTCGCATCCATCGGGGCAGTCGCCCAGGCGACCGCCCGGCATCTCGAATGCGATTCGCGCGCGAATGACATGCTGTGCAAGCGCCGCGTACTCGTCGTCCATGCGACGGAACTCCAGCACCTGCTCCTCCTGGCGACGGCCGGAAAATCCGGCAAGCGCCGGTTCCTTGGCGAGAATCTCGTCCAGCGTCTTGGCCGCCACGGAACGGTCGAACGCCTCGCCTGCTTCGTCCGCGCAAATGGCTCCGCTCTGCAACGCGTCGGTGAAACCTTGTCCAAGCATGGCCTGGGCGGATGCGGCCGAATCTCTGTAGCGCATCACATCGCGCGACTCTCCAAGCGCGGCCACCGCTGCTTCAAGCCGCGCGGGGAAGTCTTCTCTGAAGCCGTCGAAAAGAGACTTGATGCCGTTTCGCCTGGACACTAGTCCCTTGCCGGAAAACAGCACTGAAAGTCCGCGCCGAAATCTCGACATGCCGCGCAACGCCTCCAGTTTCGCACGCACATCCGCTTCAGCTGCCGGATTCCACTTGAAAGACTCCACAAGCTCAAGCGCGTCGAACGACTTCGCGTCCGTCTCTCGCCAGTCGGCAGCGGCCGCCGTGGCGCGTTCGCGCGCCTCGGCGACGATCTTCTCGTCCCAGTCGCTGACGGAACGGCCGGCGAGAGAAAACGTCTTCACACGAGAATCGAGCTTTGACGCAAAGCACTCATATGCCGCGAGGCCGTTCTTCTGCCGTCTGTGCAAAGCCGAAACCGGCGCGTCCAGCTCCGCCCTGAGTCTGGTCAGGGCGCTGGTCGTTTTGCCCCATTCAAGCGGAACGCCGCGATCCACGTAATCGAGCGCCTCCGAAAACTGCGCGAGCACATCGCCCTTCCCGGACTTGTTGGAATGAAGCTCGAGACAAAACGGGCCAAGGCCTATGGACGCCAGTCGGCGATGCACCACATCGAGCGCGGCCTTTTTCTCCGACACGAAAAGCACTCTGCGTCCGATGGCGATGTTGTGGGCGATGAGATTGGTGATCGTCTGGCTCTTGCCTGTTCCAGGCGGACCATGCAGCACAAACGACTTTCCCTTCGCAGAAAGCAACACTGCGGCCAGTTGCGACGAATCCGCACTTAGAGGGCAAAACAGCTGATCGTACGCTGCTGACGATACGGCATCTTCCCCGTCGGCGACATCTACGCCGTCGTCATATCCGCCGCCGCCCTTCATTAGATGGGCTACGAGCGGATGCGATGCAAGCTGGTCTGCGCGCGATGAAAGGTCCTTCCACATCACGAACTTGCCGAACGAGAAATGTCCAAGCGCGATCGAACCGTCTACGCTCCAACCGTCCATGCCCTTCACGGCGCGGCGGAACGACTGCATAACCTCGTCCATCGCCACGCCAGCGGCATCTTCCGGCAAAGGATCGACGCCTTCCACGGATATGCCGAACTCGACGCGCAGAAACTCCACAAGGGTCGTGTTGAGGACAGTATCGTCGTCGAAGCGCGATATCGCGTAGCCGTCCCGCGCATTCTTGCGCGAAAGCTGCACCGGCACGAGCACAAGCGGCGCCCGGTACATCTTGTCGGCGCCCTTCGCCCGCCAGTTCAGGAAACCCACCGCCATGTAAAGGGCGTTTACACCCGACTCTTCAAGGCCGGTCTTCGCCAGGCGGTACATTTCCTTGAGCCGTCTTCGCGATTCTTCCTCGCCGAGCGGGGTTCGCAGGGAATTGGCCGAGCGCGCCGTCTGCGACACGCTCTCCACCATTATGGATTCGCCTGACGCCAGACGGTCTTCCAAGGCGTTCGCAGAATCGCATTCAAGCGGCAGCAACTGCTTGCCGTCGCGCGCATTGAGCAAGCGGTTTCTGAGCGAAAGGTCCAGCAGGCGCTGCGTCCACCGAACCATGCGTGAGTTTCCCGAGACAGTATCCACAACAAAATCCTCGCGTGTTGAAAAAACAAAGCACGGCCTCGAAAGGCCATGCACTTGTAATCGCCTCAAAGGCAATATCGCCAGATGGGAATCACCAGCGAGTCTCGCGCCGAGGTCCGCGGTCGCCGCGGAATCCGCCACGATCGCCACCACGGAATCCACCGCGGCGCTCTTCCCTAGGCTTGGGCTGCGACTCATTGACGCGCACCGTGCGTCCGTCGAGTTCGTGTCCGTTGAGGGCGTCAATCGCGGCCTGTGCCTGTGTTGCGTCTGGCATCGTAACGAAGCCAAAGCCCTTGCTGCGACCGGTCATGCGATCGGTCACTACACGAACGGCAGTAACTTCGCCATATGCCGCGAACGCCGCCTTGAGTCCCTCGTCGGTCGTCGCGTACGCGAGGTTACCAACATAGATTTCCATCTGATTCTTTCCTTCTGTGTGTGATGTCTCCGCGGTCCGGGGCACCCGCCCCATTCAGCAGAAACGGGTAAATTTTACCAATTTTTATGCATACTCGTCAATGGGGTATCAACTGAATCTGCGCAGCACCCCTTCTCGTGCGCGAAAGGCGAGGAGAATCGAGTTCATCTTGTCGATGGAATCCGAAAGCTGGGCGTCGCCGGAAACCGCAAGCCGCAGCACGGCAACTTCGAACTGCGAATATATAAGCGATGTCGCCCGGTTGACATCCAGGGCCTCGTCGTACTCGCCGCGATGCTTGGCCGCGACGACAAGCGAATGCACTATGCGCTTGAGTCCCATAGTGTGGCGCATGATGTTATCGACCGGTATCGTGCCCTTGCGCCGGAACTCGCAGAGGAAATCGACGATTACGCAAAGGAAGTCGCGGTTGTCGAACAAGAGCGCGAACACCGCTATGCAGAGCTGGCGCAGTTTCGCATCGGCGCTCTGGTGCGAACGCATGATTTCACGGTACTGCGCCTCCACCGACGACGTCGCCTCGCTGACGGCCTCGTTGAATATCGCGCGCTTGTCCTTGAAATACGTGTAGAGCAGAGTGCGCGCCACGCCACATTCCTTGGCGATCATTCCGAAGTTCACGTCGGCAAAACCATAGCGGGCGAAAAGCCTGAGACCCGCCGCGCGGATCTCACGCTTTCGCTCTTTGTGGTTTATCGGCTTCTTCGCCATGTTCGGTCAAACCGATAGCGCCCTCGCGGAGGCTGCGTCAGAAGCTGTAGCGCAGTGTCGCCGAAACGAGATGCGAATGTCCGTTGCGCGTCGAATAGCGCTTCTGGCCAACAGTGCCGTTTGCCCTGTTGTACGCGACATTGTAATGCTCGTTGTTCATGCGGATGAACGAATATCCGAGATCGAGGTAGAGATTCTCCGCGAGCTTGAAGCCGAGACCCGAACCGATGATGTGGCGATCTCCGCACGGAAGCATCGTCGTCGAGTGGTTCTTTGAGGTCGGGTCCTCATCGAACGTGTAGCCGCAGCGAACCGTGAGCCAATCGAGAAGATCGTACTCCATGCCGAACCCTACGCGCACCGTGTCTCTCCACTTGAGCGGCAGCCTGTATCCGCCGCCAGGACCGCTCGGAATGTTGAAATTGATACGGTCCACGCTGGACCACTCCGTCCATGTAATCGCCGATCCGACGCGGTAGCGCTCGGTGACCTTGTAGTTCGCGCCGAATGTGACGGACTGCGGCAGAGTAAGCCATGCGCTTGCGTGCGACATCGCGGAATACCCCTGGGATGCGGCGACAGTCGAAGCCGGCAGAGAACCGAGCGGCGTGCTGACATCACCCTTCATCGTGAAGTCGCCGCGGATTTTGTGCTTGATCTTCGAGCGATACTGCAGACCGAAAGAAAGGTCGTCAGTCGGCTTGAAATCGAACGCGACGTTCCAGCCCGTCGCCCAGTCCTCGCCTTTCAGCTTGGTGTGGAGATTGTATGCGTTGGGCAGATTCGGCATGTACATTCCTCCGCCGGGGAGCATTGAGTTGGCGTACCAGAAGTTTTCGCCGTGGTTGGGCTGTTTGTGATTCTCGAACTGTATCCAGCTCTCCCTGATGCCAACCGAAGCACTCATCCAGTCCGTGAACTTGTAGGCGAGGTTGGGGTTCAGCGTAACCTGGCGCATCGTCGTCTTCTGCGTGTCGGCGGCAAGATCCCAACCTGTGTTGTAGCGCGTACCAAGCCCGTACTCAGTGTAGTTGCCCCAGCCAAACGCGAAATCGGCCGGAAGCGGAACCGTGAAAAACATCGTCGGAACCGTGAACCAGCCGGGATCCATGCGCGTCTGCGGCCTGTGGTCTACCTCGACATCGCAAAAAGGATGGATGAAGGTTGTTCCGACGGCCATCTGTATGTTGGTCGAGAACGCAATGTTCGCAGGATTGTAGTACACGGCAGTCGCATCGCCGGCATCACCGACAAGAGCACCACCTACGGCGTTTCCGCGAGCGGACGCCTCATATATTCCAAATCCCGCCGCAAAAGCGGAATTAAATGCGATAGACGCAACACCAACCGTCAGTAGTTTTTTCATTTGACATTTTCCTTTTTTGTGTCAAGTGGCGCGTAGTATACCATATCTGCGCGTATGACACAATAGGGAAAAGCGTCAAATATGCCGAGCGAACTCTTCGTACACCGAAAGCGACCGGGAAACCATCCTGTCAAACGAGAACTTTTCCAGCGCGGCAGAGCGAACATCCCCGAAATCCGTCGAGAGCGCACGGACGATTGCTTCCGCAAAGCCATTGGCGTCGGCATGCGACTGCGGTACGAGAAATCCGTTCACGCCATCTTGAACTATGTCGAGCGCGCCACCGAAAGCAGTGGCGACCACCGGACGGTTCATCGCAAGCGCCTCTGCCATGGATCGTCCAAACGCTTCGGGCTTTCTGGTGTTGGCGCTGACGACGACATCGGCGATGCCGAGACACTCAGCCACCTTCTGCTGGTTGCCCGCGAACACAACCGCATCTTCAAGCGCAAGAGAATGGACAAGTTCGCGAAGCGACGATTCGACATCCTTGCGGAGCTCCTCGGCCTCTCCAACTATGACCGTCTTCACATTGGGAACAGTGCGCCGCACGATTTCTGTCGCTTTTATGAGAGTATCGTATCCTTTGAGCTGTGTTATGCGGCCAAGCCCCATCACAACCTTGCGCCCTTCAACGCCCCACTCCCGCTTCTTCGCGGCCATGAAGTCGGCATCAAGGGCGGACATATCGAACCGTTCGCGCTCTATTGCACGAGGTATTACGCGAAGTTTCGCCTCCGGCGTGCCGTATGCAGACTTCAGATAGTCGGCAATGTAGCGCGACGGAGTCACAGTAACGTCGCCGGCCGTCATTATGCGCGAATAGCGCGAAATGGAGTTTGCGCCGTGCGCAAAGGTTATCCACCTCAATCCAAGCGGCCTGTTCGCCCAGACGAACAGCCAGGCCGGAACGCGCGAATGCGCGACAACCACATCTGGCGAAACTTCACGAAGAATTCGCCTCAATGCATACGCACGCGAGAAATAGGTAAGGGGATTTTTGCTTTTGACATCCATCGTAATGTGGCGGCCACCATCTGCGACGATGCGCTCGACGAGACGCCCGCCCGCAGAAACAACCGTGTTGACATGCCCTGCACGGACAAGCGCACGGTTCATCTCAACGACACCGCGTTCCACACCGCCCTGCTCCATCGCGGGCACCAGTTGTACTATTTTCATGGACATCAAAGCAGATTATACCATATTCTGCCGCTAGAGGTTGATTAGTATCGGGGAGTGGTGGTGGGGCAAGGATTCGAACCTTGGAAGGCGTAAGCCAGCAGATTTACAGTCTGCCCTCGTTGACCGCTTGAGTATCCCACCGTGGCGATTGGTGGGTAGTATATCAAATACAGCCCTCGCCCGTCAATAGGGTATGCGACATAGGGTATGCGTCTTCACCTACTCCGCGAAAAACTTTATGTCGCCCTCTGGCATGCGCCAACGACTCTCCTGCTCGTTCCAGTACTTGAGCTCCTCGAAACCGACGGTGAAGTTCACCTCGGTCGATTCGCCAGGCGCAAGCGCAACGCTCTCGAACGCCACAAGTTCCTTCTTCGGCATCTCGGCGCCGGGCTGATCGGGCTTGGACGCGAAGAGCAGCACCGAATGCCGCCCCGCCATCGCGCCCGTGTTCTTGACCTTGACATTGACAGTGAAAACGCCACCGACCTGTTCCCCGTTCCCTGTTCCCCGTTCCCCCGGCACAACCTCCCACGTCGTATAGCCAAGACCGTATCCGAACGGATAGCGAGGCTCGATGCCGAACCTGTCAAACGCCCTGTATCCGACCCAGATGCCGTCGAGATATTCCTGGTACGGATCTCCGACAAGATGTTTGCCTTTCTTTACGGGCGGCTTCGGCCAGACGCCCGGATAGCTCTTTTCGCCGAGGCTGATCGCGTAGCAGTCCTCAAGCCTCTTTGCATACGTGTACGGAAGGCGTCCCGACGGATTGATCACGCCCTTTACCATTTCGGCCAGCACCTCGCCGCCGAACTCGCCGCCATACCACACCGCGAAAATCGCCTTCGCCTTCTCATGCCACTGTTCAACCGAAAGCGGAGCTCCTCCGTTCAGCACCACAACCAGATTCGGGTTGATTCTGGCGAGTTCGAGAATCTCGTCCTCCTGCGTCTTCGCCCCGAACTTGCGCAGGAAGAGATCCGGCCTGTCGCCTGGTACGATGTGCCCCCAGCCTATGAACTCCTTGTCGTATTCATGGTCGATGCCGCCGCAGTACACAACAATGTCCGCCTTCGCCGCCGCGCCGTCGCCCGTAAGGATGTTATCCGCCCCGAAAACAGCCCTGAAACCTTCGAGTGGCGTTATCTCGCGCGCGGCCTTCACAGCGCCAGACCCGCCATGCTTCTTCAGATTCGTATCGTCATCGCTCATCGCGTGCTTAACGTCCGCGAACGGGCCCGCAACGGCGATCGTCCTGCCGGTGAACGGAAGAAGCCCGTCGTTCTTCAAAAGGACAAAACTCTCCTCCGCAGCGCGTCGTGCAAGCATCTGATGCTCTTCTGAGCGGAACGCCTTCTCGCAGCGCGCCTGCAGCGCGCGGTCTGCATCGGTTTCCTCGTCGAACGCACCGACGCGGAAATAGAACCTGAGCGCACGTCGCACGGAGTCGTCGAACCGTGCGCGGTCGATCTTGCCCTCTGCAAGCATCTTCAGCTCTTCCCTGTCGCGCGTTTGATTTTCCTTCGTCGACGATTCGATGCTTGTTCCGCCGTTTATGGCGTCGGGCATGCCGTGCACGCCGCCCCAGTCGGGGATCAGTGCGCCGGTGGCGCCATATTCCTTGAGCAGGATGTCGTTCAGCGCGGCGTTGTGGCTCGTCCATCTGCCGCGATACTTGTTGTAGCTGGACATGAACGCCCACGGATCCGACTTGCGCACTGCTATCTCGAACGGGCGGATGTAGATTTCGCGCGCAGCGCGATCGGGACACTCCACATCGATTATCGTGCGGTCACTCTCCTGGTCGTTGAAGCAGTAGTGCTTCATGCATGGCGCAACCTTGACGGACTGCAGGCCCTCGATCCACGCGGCGGCGATTTCGCCCGCAAGCCGCGGGTCTTCGCCGAAATACTCGAAGTTGCGTCCGCCAAGCGGAATGCGCGCGATGTTCGCGCCGGGACCGAGCAGCATCCGCGCAATGCCGTTGGAATCGAGCCCGGACGGAAAAACGGCGCGAGTCTCCTCGCCCATGGCGCGGCCGATTTCGCGGACAAGTTTCTTGTCGAAGGAAGCGGCGTATGCAATCGGCGACGGGAAGTACGTGATTCCCGGGCGCTTCTCCGCGCGCACTCCGCCGCCTGCGTCAGGCGTACGGAAGTTGACAAGCCCGATGCGCGGTATATGCCCCGCCGTCATACCGGTCGTGAAATGGAGAAGATGCACCTTCTCCTCGTCGGTGAGCCGTGGCAGCAGATCATCTATACGCCTTTCAACATCAAGCGTCGCGTCGCGGTAGGGAGCGTCCGCAGAAGGCGGCACACGGGCGGCAGTCGCACTAGGCGTCTTCAATCCGGCATCCTTGGCGAATCCGGCAAACTCATCATCGGAATATGCCAATTGGGAAATGCGGTATGTGCCGGACTGATACTCCTTCGGTTCGGACTCGCCGGGAAGAGTCACGATCGCGGTTGCTCCGTCAGGAACGGTGAATTCCCATATCCACTCGTCGCCTTCGTACCGCCACGCGCTTTTTATCAGACCTGCGGCAGACTTGTACTCCGCCTTTACAAAACCAAGTCGACGATCTGGCTTTGGAGCCATGACAATCCGTTTGAAACCCGGCGCGGAGGAGTCGGGCGCGATTCCGGCCACTGTCTTGTACATCCACGCAAGCACAGCGCCGTACGCATAGTGATTGAAGCTGTTCATCGCAACCGGGCCGAATCCGTCAGCCTTTGAATAGCTATTCCACCTTTCCCACACTGTCGTCGCGCCCTGATCGACGGAATAAAGCCAACTCGGATTCTTGTGCTGAAGCAGCAGTGTGTACGCGACGTCAGCCGCCCCGCATTCCGTCAGCGTGTCCATTATGATTGAGGTCCCGAGGAACCCCGTCTGCAGGCAGTCGCCGTGGTCCGCGATGTTCTTCCTGAGTGCTGCGATCGTCCGTTCCTTCGCGTCGCCTTCAAGCAGCCTCAACTTGAGCGCGAAGAGCGCGGGCGTCTGCATGTCGCGGAAAAGCGGAATGAGCATTCCGTCTTCCTTTGAAACGAACTTCTCGCGCAGAATCCCGCGCGCGCGCTCCGCAGTCTCTGCGTACGCCGCCGCGTCTGCACCGCGCCCTGTGGCAGTCGCCATCTCGGCCATCATCCGCGCGTCCGTCAACCAATAGCACAGCCCAAGATACTTCCAGTATTCGAGCGCGTCGGCGCGGACGCGGCGATTGCCGTCCGGCCCGGTTTCGTAAGCCGCGCCGCTCCATGTCTCCAGCTTCTCGAAGCTCAGCCAGTCCGCCCACTGGCGCTTCATGAACTCCAGCGACTCGTATCTGTCGCGATCGAGGAGATCCATGTATTTCGCCATCGCGGCCCAGTTCTCGTTGACGATTGCCGCGTCGCCGAACATGCGCCAGACCGTCCACGGAACGATCACGCCTGCATCCGCCCAGCCGAGGCGGTGTCCGCTGTCGCCGTACTGCGCCGTCGGCGCGACGCCGGGGAAGGAGCCGTCGTCATGCTGCGAGTCGCGCATGTCGCGCATCCACTTCCTGAGAAAGAGACTCGTGTCGGCATTGAACGCACCCGCCTCCGCGAAAACCTGGGTGTCGCCCGTCCAGCCGAGGCGCTCGTTCCTCTGCGGACAGTCCGTGGGCACGCTCAGGTAATTGGAAAGCTGGCCCCAGTAGACATTGGCGATGAAGCGGTTGAGGTCTTTTACCCCAGTCTCGATGCGCCCTAGCTCCATGTCTCTGCGAATCGAAGTTACTGGAATGGACATCACGCTTTCAATCTCCACGTCGTCAGTAGCCGTGAGCGAAATATACCTGTAGCCGAAGAACGTGAAGCGCGGCATGTACCTCTCGGCGCCGCCGCCCGCGAATGTGTAGACGAGCCGCATACCCGCGTCCGGCACCCGGAGGTTGGCGCGGTAGAGAGTCCCCTTCGGCCCGTCGCATCCGCGCTCTCCCGCGTCTGCATCGTTAAGCATCTCGCCAAAGAGCGCTGTGAGAACGGTCCCGCGCTTTGCGCTGAACGAGAACTCGGGCACGAACGCGGCGTTCTGTCCAAAGTCGACAAGAACCGTCTCGCCCTTTTTGAGAGAATACGGACCGCGCGTTATGGCGAGGTCGCGGCGGAGCGTCACCTCCGCACCGTGCGTCGGCAGCACTTCGCCCTTGAACTCCGTGTTGATCTCCGGCTTTTGGCAAAGTCCCTCGCCCAAGATCGGATCCTTTATTCTGGCGTCGAACTCCTCGCCATCGAAGATCGCCGCGTGGGTGACTGAACCGGCGACGCCGCACATCCAGTTTTCCGCGTCGGTCGCGACATGGGCTACGCTCCCGTCCGTGTATGCGACTTCCAGATCGCCGTAGAACGCGCTTCTGTCCCCGGCGAAGCCGCGGGACGCGTCACCGTGCACGGGCGTCACGATCTTGTCGCGCCACCAGCCGGCGGACACCTCTGCGGCAAGTACGTTTCTTTCTCCGGCGCCGCGCTTCAGCAGGTTCGTGACGTCATACGCAAACGAGTATTTTGTCTTCTGCCAATGCGTGAATCCGGGCTTGAGGAAGTCGTCTTCGACGCGTTCGCCGTTGACGAACGCCTCGAAGACGCCGAGTCCGGAGACGGTCCACTTCGCGGACACGACCTCGCCCGCATTCGTGAACGACCTCGCAAACCAGCTCGTACCGTCCGCCGCGCGCGAACCGTTATCGACTGGCCCGCGATAGACCGGCGCGTCAGGAACCGAAATCCACTCGGCTCCGCTTGCGGCCATCGCCGCCGCCAAGATTGCTCCGAGGAGCGTTTTCGTTCCTGTGCTCTTTTTTAGGCAGTTTTTCATGTGCATAATTGTACTATATCAAACGGAGCAAATCAAGTGCAGAGGCGCAAATTCTTGCCGCTTCCTTGACTTTGAACTTTCGCGCACTGGATGCGCCCACCAAGAAGCGCTTTGTTGAGTTCTGCGACAATGTAGGGCTTTCGGCATCTTCGGTAATCACGGTGTACATCAAGACCGTGGTTCGGGAAAACCGCATTCCCTTCATCATAGAGGGCCCCCATGTTCCGAATGCCGAGACCATAGCGGCATATCTTGTTGACTGGACCAATCGGTTCAAGAAAGATTACAAGCGAGCCATCAAGCGTGGATGCGACATATCCAAAATGAACGGTATTATCAGCAAGCTCGCCAATGGCGAGGAACTGCCGCCTGAAAATCACGACCATCCGCTTATCGGCAACTGGGTCAACCACCGCGAATGTCATATTGCTCCCGACTGGCTTCTCATCTACCAGATACACGAAGACATCCTCGTTCTTGAATTGACCCGCACCGGCTCCCATTCCGATCTGTTTTGAACCACTGACCAACACAGACGCGCGGCGCGCGGCCTCTTGCGACTTTGCTTCGCAAAGCTCCTCGCATCGCTCGTCGGGCAACCTGACGGCTTCGCCGCAGGCGCATCTACGCTTGCGCCATTCCGAATCCCCTGCTTCTCGTGCCACCCGCACTGTGCACTTCTCCGCGTCCCCGCGCGGAGCAGAATCCACTTGCGGCACCACTCCGGCTCATTCTCGCAGGTGACGGCAGCAGTTTCACATAGCAAACCTTTGCCTGCGCAACGAACCAATCTGCCTGCCGCAAACCGCTTGACTTCAACTGCCAGTATTATTCGTCGCCGTGAACACCCGCAATCCAAGGAGTCATGTAGACCGGCATATAGAGGATTCCATCCTGCTGACGGATGTCGCCCGGATGGACCACATACGCGGCGCTTATGGACTGCCCGAACTTCCGCCTAAATTTGTCGAGCGACGACGTCGTATAGTCGTT
>CACYQU010000042.1 GCA_902776615.1 uncultured bacterium | reverse complement strand
ATTCTGCAAGTTGTCAAAGAACGAATCCTTCTCCACCGTAAAGAAAAGGCTCGTTCTACATTATACCTCTGCGTGAGATTTATATGGGATGCTACTGACATTCTTATATAACATTCTTTTGACGAGAACCAGGAGACTGTCCCCGCTCTCCCAGTAGGGCGGTTGCGCTCTCCCAGTGAACACAATTCCAGATTTTGTTTTGGTCAAAAGGGAAAAGCGGGGCTGCGATTTGACACGGCGCGGCGATATTTGATATACTTCACACACTTTTTACGGAAATCAGAGTCAGTCTATGTCCATTATCTTAGGTCTACCTAAAGGCAGTTTGCAGGATTCGACGTTCGCCCTTTTCAAGAGGGCGGGCTTCAATGTGTCCTGCTCAAGCCGCAGCTACATACCGTCGATCGACGACGAAGAGATCAAGTGTCGTCTTTTGAGGCCGCAGGAAATGAGCCGGTATGTCGAGCTTGGCCTTCTTGACGCTGGCATATGCGGCTATGACTGGGTGTATGAAAACGGCAGCGATGTCCAAGAGATTTGCGAGCTCAACTACTCAAAGGCTACATCCAATCCCGTGCGCTGGGTTCTTGCCGTTCCGAACGATTCCAAGATAAAGACGGTGAAAGACCTTAACGGCAAGCGCATTTCCACCGAAGCCGTCGGTCTCGTAAAGCGCTATCTCAAGAAGAATGGCGTAAAGGCCGATGTCGAGTTCAGCTGGGGCGCGACCGAGGTCAAGGCGCCCGAGTTGGTCGACGCCATCGTCGATTTGACCGAGACGGGTTCTTCTCTCAGAGCCAACAATCTGCGCATTGTCGATACCATTCTCACTTCGACCACCCGTTTCATCGCGAACAAGGCAAGCTGGAAGAACAAGGCGAAGCGCGCCAAGCTTGAGCAGCTCAAGATGCTTTTGACGGGCGCGCTCGAGGCTCAGCGCAGGGTGCTTCTCAAGTGCAACGCGCCCGCGAAGTCGCTCGGCAAGATCGTAAAGGTGCTGCCGTCGCTGCATGCGCCGACGGTGAACAAGCTCAATGACGAAAATTGGTTTGCCGTAGAGTCCGTAGTGGAGGAGAAGATGGTGCGCGACCTTATTCCTGCGCTCACTTCGGCCGGTGCGACGGGCATCATCGAGCTGCCTCTCAACAAGATCATTTTTTAATCCCGATCATCAACCTAAGGAGAAAACAATGGGTTCCATCAAGAAAAAACGCCGCAAAAAAATGTCCAAGCACAAATACGACAAGCGCATGAAGGCGCAGCGGCACAAGAACAAGTGACGGTCGCGATTCTTGCTGCGGGAGAATTCCCGAAGCGCGGAGGCAGAGCGTGGGATATTCTCGCGTCCGCCTCCGCCGTCATTTGTTGCGACGGCGCGGCGGATTCCTATCGCAGGCGCATGCGGCGCGAGCCGTTCGCCGTCGTCGGCGACTGCGACAGCCTGCGCGGACGCTTCAAGAATGTCGTCAAGGTGCCTGAACAGGATACCAACGATCTCGAGAAGGCTGTCGCGTGGTGTCGGGAGCGCGGCATGAAGCCGTCGGTGGTTCTGGGCGCCACCGGGCTGAGAGACGACCATTCAATCGGCAACGTGTTTCGCGCTCTCGACCTCGGGCTGGAGGTTGTGACCGACTGCGGACGCTTCATTCCGGTGGATGGGCGAAAGTCTCTGGGCGTTGCGAAGGGGGCGGATGTTTCAGTGTTCGCGCCAGATCCATCGACGCGCATGAAGTCTCGCGGACTCGAATGGCCGCTGGACGGCGTAAAGTTCAGAAACCTCTACTGCGCCACGCTCAACCGGGCAAAGTCGTCGCGCGTGACGGTTGAGAGCGACAGGCGCGTGTATGTTTACATCGCGTTCGGACATAAGCCGCGCGAGACATGATCATGAAGCTGATACTTGCGAGCGGAAGCCCCCGGAGGGCGAAGATACTTGAAGCCCTGGGAGTGGACTTCGAGGTTTTGAAGACAGACGCCGACGAGGTTTCGTACGCCAGCGACCCCGAGCGGACGGTGCGCGAGAACGCCCTTGCAAAATGGAAGGCGGCCAGGGAGTCTTTGGGGGCGCGCTGCGATGGACGGCGCATATTGGCCGCCGATACGATAGTGTGGTTCGACGGCAGAATATACGGCAAGCCGCGCGATATCTACGAGGCAAAGAAGTTTCTTCGCGAGCTTTCGGGCCAGACGCACACGGTGTTCACGGGCGTTGTGCTGGACGGAGAGGCCAAGGTGGTGCGGAGCGACGTGAGGTTCAGGACGCTTTCCGGTGCGCAGATAGACGATTATGTCGCTTCGGTGCGTCCGACGGACCGCGCCGGCGCGTATGACATAGACGAGAGCGGCGACCGGATCATTTCCGGCTGGACCGGCAGCTACGAAAACATAATGGGTTTGCCGGTGGAACCGCTCAAGGAATGGGGTGTTGTGCAATGATTGGTCTTTCTCTCAAAGGGCTTGAGGTCGACTGCATAATAGGAGACCTCCCTGAAGAGCGCGCAAGGGAGCAGCGCCTCTTGCTGGACATCGATCTTGAGATTGATTCGGCGGCTTGCGCCACAGACAGTCTCGACGATACCGTAGACTACGCCGTTCTCTCCGCAGCGATACGCGAAGCGCTTGTGAACGCCAGATGCCGCATGATAGAACGCGCCGCACAACTGGCGCTGGACGTTTGCATGGCGCAGGCGCGAGTCGCCGCCGCGACCGTAACCGTTACAAAGACGGGCGCGGTGCGGGGCTTGCGGGCTGCATCGGTGCGGCTCGCCGGGCGGAGGAATCGCTCTTGAGCGCGAGCGCGAGGTCGGACCTGCCGAGGGAGGAAGGCCCGGTAGGATTCTTCGACAGCGGTCTCGGGGGGCTTTGCATACTTGAGGCGTTCAAGCGGGAGTGTCCGGGCGAAAGCACGGTTTACATCGCCGACAGCGAGAACTGTCCTTACGGCAACAAATCGGCGGACGAGATAACGTGCCTTTCGGAGGCGAACACACGCAAGCTTCTGGCGCGAGGATGCAAGATGGTTGTCGTCGCATGCAATACAGCGACGGCTGCCGCGATAGACAAACTCAGGGCGAGCCACCCGTCGGTGCCGTTCATAGGCATAGAGCCGGCGGTCAAACCGGCGGCGCTCAAGTCGAAAAGCGGCGTGGTTGGGGTTTTGGCGACGGCCGGAACTTTTGGCGGGCGCCTCTACCGTGAAACGAAGGCGCGGTTTGCCAAGGGGGTTGAGGTGATCGCGGTCGTGGCGGACGAGTTTGTGGAACTTGTCGAGAAGGGCGAGACGTCCGGGAAGCGCGCCGAGGCCGCAGTTCGCGCAAAGATCGCACCGCTCATTGCGGCTGGCGCCGACCACATCGTTCTGGGGTGCACGCACTTTCCCCACCTGCGGCCTCTTATCGAAAAGGTCTGCGGCGGTCGCGCAGAGGTGGTCGATCCGTCGGAAGCTGTCGCGCGCCAGGCTAAGCGGGTGCTTGTCAATTCGGGGCTTCTTGCCTCCGGGCGGCTTGAGCCGGCGCACGAATTTCTGCGCACGGGGCGCGCGCGCAAGAACAGGTGATGGCGCGCGCTTTCGCGGTGCGGTTCGAACGTCGCGGTGCGGTTGGGCCATTTATGGTATAATATGTTCAAAACAATAAAGGAGATCATATGTCAGACTGTTGCATATTTGCCGGACAGGGCGCGCAGACGCCAGGCATGGGAAGGGACTTCGCCGAAGCCGACGCCGAGGCCATGGCCCTGTTCGACAAGGCGAACGCCGTGCTGGGGTTCGACCTCAAGAAGATTTGCTTTGAAGGTCCGGCCGAGGAGTTGACGAAGTCCAACGTGTGCCAGCCGGCGATATTCGTGACGAGCTACGCGGCCTATCTCGCGCTGCAGAAGAGGCGTCCCACGCAGTTCGCGTGCGCGGCGGGGCTTTCGCTTGGCGAGTGGGGCGCGCTGTGCGCGGCTGGCGTTCTGGACTTCGACTCCACGCTGACGGTTCTCGAGGCGCGCGGGCGGTTCATGCAGGAGGCGTGCGAGGCGGCGCCGAGCGGAATGATCGCCATCGTCGGCGCGTCCGCCGACCAGCTCAAGGCGCTTTGCGACAAGACGGGCTGCACCGTGGCCAACATCAATTCGGCGGCGCAGCAGGTGCTCTCCGGCTCGAAGGACGCGATTGCCGCGGCGGCGGTCGCGGCGAAGGAGCTGGGCATAAAGCGGGCGATTCCGCTTGCCACGGCGGGTGCGTTCCATTCGCCGTTCATGGAGAGCGCGCGAGAGAAGCTTGCGCCGGTGCTCGACGGCGTGGCGTTCTCCTCGCCGAAGTTCCCGGTGCTCTCGAACGTCACGGGCGCGCCGCATTCGAGCGATCCGTCGGCAATCAAGGCGACTATGCTCGACCAGGTTACGGGAACCACGAACTGGGCGGCGGACGTCGAGGCGGCGAAAGCGCTAGGCTGCACGCGCTTTGTCGAGTTCGGGCCGGGCAAGGTGCTTTCGGGCCTGGTAAAGAAGATCGACGCGGCGCTTGCGACGGCGAACGTCGGCGACATGGCCAGCCTCGATGCGACGGTGGCCGCGCTCGGCTAAACGAATTTCACCAACAAAACACAAGGAGCAATACATGGCAAATCTGAAAGGCAAGGTGGCGATCGTCACCGGAGCTGCGCGCGGAATCGGCGCGGCGATAGCGCGGCGGCTTGCGTCCGACGGCGCCGACGTCGCAATATGCGACCTCAAGGCCGAATGGTGCGAAGAGACCGTCAAGGCACTCGAGGCCCTGGGCGCAAAGGCGAAGGGCTACGGCGTAAACGTCGCCGCAAGCGCGGAAGTCGACGCGTGCGTAAAGGCCGTCATCGCCGACTTCGGAAGAATCGACATCATGGTGAACAACGCGGGCATCACAAAGGACGGCCTGCTTATGAGAATGTCCGACGAGGATTGGGACGCGGTTCTCGACGTGAACCTCAAGGGAACGTTCCTGTTCACGCGCGCGGTCGCGCGGCCGATGATGAAGAACAAGGCTGCCGACGGCACGCAGCTCGGCGGCGCCATCATCAACATCGCGTCCGTGGTGGGGATCATGGGCAATGCGGGCCAGGCCAACTACACCGCATCGAAGGGCGGCGTGATCGCCCTCACGAAGACGACGTCCAAGGAACTCGGATCCCGCAACATACGCTGCAACGCCGTCGCGCCCGGTTTCATCCAGTCGAAGATGACGGACGTGCTTCCCGACGACGTGAAGAAGAGCTACATGGAGATGATTCCGTTGAAGCGCTTCGGCACTGCGGACGACATCGCAAAGGCGGTGGCGTGGCTCGCAGGCGACGATGCCGCGTACATCACAGGACAGATAATTTCGGTCAATGGCGGAATGCTCGGGTGACCCACTTGCGCAAACCGACATAAATATAGTATAATACAACCATCCAAACCACAAGGAGCAAAAAAATCATGGCAGGAAAGCTTGAAGATCGCGTAAAAGACATCATCGTTGAGCAGCTTGGCGTCAACGCCGAACAGGTCACGGCCGAGGCGTCGTTCATCGACGATCTTGGTGCAGACTCGCTCGACCAGGTCGAACTTATCATGGCGTTCGAAGAGGAATTCGGCGCAGCCATCCCCGAAGAGGATGCGGAGAAGCTGACGACGGTCGGCAAGGTTGTCGATTATCTCAAGTCGAAAGGCTACGGCGACGACGCCCAGTAAGCTGGGTCCTCTTGCAGTAAAGCGGCAGGGCAGGCGCGGTTTCGCGCCTGCTTTGTTTTTTTTTTCAAATACCCCCTTGCGCGCCGTCTCGGGATATGATATACTACACCCTGTTTTCGATTTAAGCGCCTGTAGCTCAACTGGATAGAGCATCAGACTACGAATCTGAGGGTTGTAGGTTCGACTCCTGTCAGGCGCGCCATTTTTCGAAGACACCAGATTGCGGGGTGGAGCAGCCTGGTAGCTCGTCAGGCTCATAACCTGAAGGTCGTTGGTTCAAATCCAGCCCCCGCTACCAATTTCAAGCACGGCTCGGTGCCGTGTCTTTTGTCGGACCGTAGCGCAGCCTGGTAGCGCGTTTGCTTGGGGTGCAAAAGGTCTCGGGTTCAAATCCCGACGGTCCGACCATTCTTTTGGGGATATCCAACACGGCTCAGGATTTTTTGGTATAATTACCGGAAATGAAACAGGTTCGCGAGCTTCACATTCGTACGGCGATATTCGTTGCGTTGTTGGCTACCGTAGTGTTCGGCTTTCGCCAACTGGTCTTTGATCATGCCCCGATGACATTCAACGACCATTTGGAAGACATGTCCTACGGATGGTACGTGCCGGTTTTCTCCCTTTATGTTCTCTGGCGCGATAGGCGCGAACTGGTCGAAAGCGCCGGGCGGCCGGGCATCCTCGGTCTCGTGGCGATGCTTCCGTTCCTCGCAGCGGGGTTCCTGGGTACGCGCGGCATACAGATTCGATTCGAGATACTTGGTTTTGCCGGTCTTCTCTGGTCTCTCGGCTGGACGTTTTTCGGCTGGCGAGTCGCCAAGCGCACGGTATTCGCCGCCGCGTTTCTGCTTTTTTGCATGCCGCTCGCGACGTATCTTGACGTGGTGACGGTTCACCTTCGCCTTGTGGCAAGTTCCACGGCGTTTGTGCTTCTCAAGGGATTCGGTCTGGATGTGATTCGCCGCGGCACGATGCTCATGTCGTCCACCGGTTCGTTCGCAATCGACATAGCCGAGCCGTGCAGCGGCCTCAGATCGCTTTTCGCCCTCACGGCCCTCACGGCGGGATATTCCTATTTCACCCAGCCCACATGGCTGAGGCGCGCGGTGCTTTTCTCTCTGGCGGTTCCGATTGCCATAATGGGCAATGTAATGCGAATCGTCACCATCGCGCTTGTCGGCATGACATGTTCCGAGGAGTTTGCGACAGGCTTTTACCATGACTATTCGGGCTATGTCGTGTTTCTCGTCGCTATTGCGCTGATGGTTGCGTGCGGCGGTGCCATTGATCGCGTGTGCGCCGTGTTCGCCCGCGAAAGCGGCGATGTGCGTGGCGGCTCGCAGGCGGATGGCGCGGCTTCGTGCGACGGCGTGCCGTCGCGCGCGGCGTGCGGCGGCTTTTCCGCCGTGGGTTCCGTTGTGATTGCGCTTGCGATTGCGCTCGTCGTGCCCGCGATGATATATCAGGCGCAATCGCCGGTGCCTGTCGTTTGCGAACCGCCGAAGGTCGTGCTGGCGGAGATCGACGGCTTTGAGAGCCAGGAGCTCGAGCCGAGCGAGGCGGAGTTGCAGACCCTGCCCGCCGACACACGATTCGTGAAGAGGCTTTATTCCAATGCCCATGGCGACTGGTTCCAGGTGACGGCGGTGGTCGGCGGCACGAAGAAGAGTTCCATCCACCGTCCCGAGCTTTGCCTGCCGACGCAGGGCTTTCAGATGACCGATCCGCGCGACGCGACGGCGGGCGGCGCCGACTGGCGCTACATCTCGCTTCTCCGCCGCGATGCGCCGCCGCTCGGGTTCGCGTACACTTTCTTCAACCAGGCCGGCTACCGCACGCCGTCGCACATGAAGCGCATATTGCGCGACGTGTGGGACAGGTCGGTGTACAACCGCATCGACCGCTGGGTCATGATAACAGTGAATTCGTCGACCGCCGCAGATGCTGCGATCACGGCGTTTCTTGAAAGGCTTTGCGAGGTATGCAGATTCTAGAACAGATTCTTCCATACGCAACGAGCTTCCTTGGCGCGTTTGCGCTGACGCTTGTGCTCACACCTCTTGTGCGGGAAATGAACAGACGGCTTGGAATGGTCGACAAGCCGGATCCCCGGCGCATAAACAAGGTGCCGATACCTCGCGGCGGAGGTCTCGCGCTTGTCATAGGCGTGGTCGTTTCGTTCTCGATATTCCTGGGCGTGACCGGCCGGCCTGCCATGCCCGGTCTTCGCGAGGGTGTTTTTTGGCGGCTGGGTGCGCTTTCTGTCGCAATGGCGGCCATCGGCCTTGCGGACGACAAGTTCTCGCTCTCGCCGAAACTCAAGCTGGCGGGGCAGCTTGCCGTGGCCTTCCTCGTGTGGTTCTGGGCGAAACTTGGGTTCGCAAGCCTCTGGCCGGACATTCCTGCGTGGATCGACTGCTTCCTGACGATGTGCTGGGTGGCCGGGGCGGTAAACGCATTCAACCTCATCGACGGGCTCGACGGCCTCGCTTCGGGGCTTGCCTTCATCGCCTCGCTCGGGATGGCCGGCGCGTTGATATTTTCGGGCAGCGCTTCGTCGGCGCTTTTCCATTTCGCATTCGCCGGCGGACTTCTCGGATTCCTTCGCTACAACTACAATCCTGCGTCGGTGTTTCTGGGCGACAGCGGATCGATGTTCATCGGCTTCTCGCTTGCGGTGCTGCCGCTCTGCTCTCATGCGCCGAATTCCTTCCTCGTGTCCGTCGGCGTGCCTCTGCTGGCGATGGGCGTTCCGATCTTCGACACCCTGCTCGCGATACTGCGCCGCTCGATACGCCACTTGATGCACATGGGCGAGAACGCGGCCGAGGGGCAGGTCATGACAGCCGACGCCGATCATCTGCACCACCGCATTCTGCGGTCGGTCGGGCTGAATCAGCGCAAGGCGGCGTGGATTTTGTACGCCATTGCGCTTTTCTTCGTGTCGGTCGGACTCGTGGGCATATCGCTCAAGTCGCGCTCTGCGGGGTTGTGGCTTTTTGCGCTCGCGGTTGCATCGGTTGTGGTCTTCCGCGACATGTCCAGCGTGGAGTTTTTCGACGCCGGGCGGCTTCTGAGCACTGTGGCGCACGCCCAGAACGTCGTCATCCGCCGTCGTGTGGCGCGTCTTTCGACGCCGCTTTACGTTATGGCCGACGTCATGGCCCTGGCGATTACGTTTTTCATAGTGCACTGTTCGCTCTTCGGCTGGCCCGATATCCGCGAAGTCATGACGATCCTGCCGGTGAGGGCGACCTGCGTATTCGTGTTTCTCGTGGCGCTTAGGGCTTATTCCACGGTGTGGTCCAGGGCGATGCTCTCCAATTATCTGCGGCTTTTCGTGGCCTGCATAATGGGGTCGGCCGCAGGGACGGTAGTCCTTTACTACCTCACGCCATACTGCTACGAAAGGTCGGTCTTCGCGACGACGTTTTTCTACGCCATGACATTTGCGACGGGGGTGGTCGCGGTGAGAACGGTGCGAGGAATCGTGCGCGACCTCTTTTACGCCATCGACTGCTCGCGGCTTGTCGGGCGGCGCGACGTATCGCGTATCCTCGTGTACGGCTCGGGCCTGCGATACAGGACGTTCCGCCGCGAGCTTGTGCGGCGCACGACCGAGAACGACCGCATAATCGTCGGCATAATCGACGACGACCTGCTCCTGCGCGGACACTACATAGGCGGCATACGCGTGTACGGTACGCTGATGGAGGCGTCCGAAATCATAAACCGCGTGAACGCCGACTCCGTTGTGATAGCGTGCGAGATATCCCCTGAGTGGATGAAGGTCGTGCGCGATACGCTTGCGCCGACCGGCGTGAAGGTCTCTCTTTTTACAATCAAGGAAACGGAAGTCTGCTTGACGGAAGGCGATACACGAAAGAAAGTTGACTGAAGATGGCTAATATCGGCATAGACGAAGTGTTGGCGTATCATCGCGGGGGAAAGGTCTCCGTGACCATTCCGAAGGAACTGAAGACAAAAGAAGACCTGTGCCTTGCGTACACGCCTGGGGTCGCGCACGCCGTCAAGGCGATAGCGGCCAATCCCGACGCGGTCTACGACGTCACCGCCAAGCCGAATCTCGTGGCCGTCGTTTCGGACGGGACGGCGATTCTCGGGCTTGGCGATCTTGGCGCGGCGGCGTCGATTCCTGTGATGGAGGGCAAGGCGGTTCTCTTCAAGTCGTTCGCCGGCGTGGATGCATGGCCCGTACCTCTGGCCCACTGCCGAACAGGCGGCGCGGATTCCGGCAGAACCGACCCGCAGCGGGTCATCGATGCCGTGCTTGCGATAGCTCCGCAGTACGGCGGAGTGAACCTGGAGGACATCGCCTCGCCGGCATGTTTCGAGATCGAGGACACTCTCGACCGCATGCTCGACATACCGGTGTTTCACGACGATCAGTGGGGCACGGCCGTGATCGCGACAGCGGGCGTCGTGAATTTCGCGCACCTGAAGGGGAAGACCCTCGGCAGCCTGAAGGTCGTCATTAACGGAGCCGGCGCGGCCGGTACGCGGATAGCCGACATGCTGAAGGCCGCGGGCGTCGAGGATATAACGATGTTCGACATAAAGGGCGTGCTCGCCTCGAGCCGCACCGACCTGGCGCCGCAGAACCGCGTGCATGCGCGCGAAGTGCCGTCTTCTCTCACAAGGCGCGAGGCCATGCGCGGCGCGGACGTGTTCATAGGCGTGAGCGCGGCGAACGTGATAGACGGCGACGACGTGAAAGCCATGGCCGAATTCCCCGCGATATTCGCAATGGCCAATCCCGATCCGGAGATACGTCCGGAGGTGGTTGCGGAGTCCATGGCGGGGCGGCGGTATGTGATGGTCACCGGCCGCAGCGACTATCCAAACCAGATAAACAACGTGCTCGGCTTCCCGTATCTCTTCCGCGGCGCGCTGGATGTGAGGGCGACGACGATAAACTATGCCATGAAGGTGGCGGCGGCGAACGCTTTGGCGGAACTCGCGCGCCGCGAAGTGCCGGACGCGGTGAAGGCGCTCTATCCCGGCGAGCGGCTGGAGTTTGGCGACGGCTACATAATCCCCAAGCCTTTCGACAGACGGCTTCTCGTAGAGGTGAGCGCGGCGGTTGCGGAAGCCGCCATGTCAAGCGGAGTGGCCCGCGCGCCACGCGATATCGGCGATTATCGCAAACATCTCGCCTCGCTCTGATTCAGCCTTCAGCCAATCCGCCGTGAATATAGAAGAGCTTACACCTCATGGAATGTGCGCCGGAGTGCATGCCGCCGTTGATATGGCGATGCGCCACACGGACGCATACTGTCTGCACGGCATCGTGCACAACGAACTGGTAATCAAGGAGCTTGAGTCGCGCGGCTGCAGGTTCGTCGAGGATATCGAGGATGTCCCCGACGGCGCGACAGTGATTTTTTCGGCGCATGGAGTCGCTCCGGGAGTCAGAGCGCGCGCGGAGGAGAAGCATCTTGAAATCGTCGACGCCACATGTCCGTTTGTCGCGAAATCGCATCGCGCAGTGCGCGACTTTTGCGTACGCGGGATTCCCGTCGTGGTCATAGGCGACCCAGAGCATGCCGAAGTGAAGGGACTCCTTGGTGAAATCACCGACCGGCGCGCTCCAGTCAAGGGCGAACGCATTGGCGTGGTCTGCCAGACGACAATGAATGCCGACGAGGTGCGCGAACGTGTAAGAGAACTGCAGCGCGATTATGTTGTCGATGGCGTCGTCGAAGTCTGCAACGCCACGAAAGAGAGGCAGGATGCGGTACGCGCTTTTGATGGCGACGCGCTGCTGGTGCTAGGCAGCAGAAACTCGAACAACACCCGAAAACTGTGTGAAATTGCCAAGTGTCGCGTGTTCGCGGCCGGAAACATGGAGGAAGTCTTGAAGCTAAGGGGCGAAATATCCCGATATGAAAAAATCGGCGTGACAAGCGGCGCATCGACTCCGGAGGAATTCTTCAAGGGAGCCGTCGCGTGTCTGAAGCGAACGCCCCGTCATGTGGCGTTTATAATGGACGGCAACGGGCGTTGGGCGGCAAAGCGCGGCAAGAAGCGCGGTTTCGGGCATATCGCCGGCGCAAAAACCCTGATGCGGGTCGTCAGGTGGTGTGGCGAACGCGGCATACAGTATGTAACGGTCTATGCGTTTTCGACGGAGAATTGGCGGAGACCTGCAGACGAGGTAGCGGGGCTTATGCGGCTGTTTGCCGCAATGCTCAAATCGCAGGCCGCATCTCTTGTAAAGGAAAAAGTGCGGTTGCGCGTGATAGGACGAAGAGGCGACCTTCCGGAAAAGCTTCGGCGCGGCATCGAGGATCTTGAGCGGCGCACTGCCGGTTTCGACAGGCAGCTTGTCGTTTGCTTCAGCTATGGCGGACGCGCAGAAATCGTAGACGCCGTGAACAGGGCGATTGAAATCGGCGAGAAGGTGACCGAGGCTTCTTTCGGCAGACTGCTGTATGCACCTGACATACCAGACCCCGATCTTGTCGTGCGCACGAGCGGCGAACGCAGAATAAGCAACTTCCTGCTGTGGGAGAGCGCATACGCGGAATATCACTTCACCGACGTGTTGTGGCCGGATTTCTCGGAGGGCGATCTTGATGCCGCGCTGGCGGACTATGCATCGCGCAACAGGCGGATTGGAGGCGTCAAGTGACAGCAGAGGAGATTCGCCGGATCATCTGCGACACGACGCTTGCGAATGGCGGCCACCTGGCCTCGTCTCTTGGCGCCGTGGAAATCGCAATGGCGCTGGCCGAGGTGTTCGATCCGATGCGCGACAGGGTCGTATGGGACGTCGGCCATCAGGCATATGCATGGAAAATTCTTACCGGGCGAGCCGAGAAGTTCCACACGTTGCGCAAGTTCGGCGGGCTTTCGGGCTTTCCGAACCCGAAGGAATCGCCCGCCGACCCCGCCGTCGCCGGACATGCAGGCGTCGCGCTCTCTGTGGCGGAGGGTCTTGCGTTCGCGCGCGACCGGCGTGACGGCGATGAAAATGTGATTGCAGTCATAGGGGACGCGTCGCTTGTGAACGGCACCTCGTTCGAAGCGCTGAACAATTGCGCGGAAACCACAAAGAAGGTCATAATAATCCTCAATGACAACAAGATGGGCATCTCGTCCCCGACAGGTGCAGTGTCGCGGCTTCTTGGCAGAATAATATCCGATGTGCGCTACAATCGCATAAAAGCGGCTGCAGAGTCCGTTGGCCACCGCCTCGGATTCTCGTTTCTGCGAAGCGTATACCATCGCATCGAGAGCCGTTTGAAAGGGCTTTTCCTCGGCAGCGCATTCTTTGAAAGACTTGGCGTACGCTACATTGGCCCGATTGACGGACACAATCTTTCGGCGCTCAAGGCCGCATTCACCGTCGCAAAGAACGACAAGCGCAGCATTCTTGTGCATGTGGTTACGGTAAAAGGCAAAGGCTACGCTCCGGCCGAGGCGGACCCCGCCAAGTGGCACGGCGTTTCGCCGAACGCAAACTCGGCGGCTTCAACCGGGAAGGTGGGCTGGAGCGCCGCCGCAGGGGCAATCCTCTGTGAACTTGCGCGAAAAGACGGGCGTGTTTGCGCTTTAACAGCCGCAATGAAGCATGGAACGGGGCTTTCGGAGTTCGCCAGGCTGTTTCCCGATAGGTTCTCCGATCCAGGCATAGCCGAGGGTCACATGGTGGCTTTGGCTGCAGGTATGGCCGCTGGCGGAATGCGTCCGTTCGTTGCTGTGTATTCGACGTTTCTGCAGCGCGCCGTAGACCAGATCATGCACGATGTGTGCATATCGAATCTGCCTGTTGTATTCCTCGTGGATCGCGCGGGCGCAGTCGGCGAGGATGGCGCGACGCACCATGGAGTGTATGATTTTGCGATGCTGAAATGTCTGCCGAACCTCACGATATGCCAGCCTTCGTGCACGGAAGAGCTCGCGCGGATGATGCAAGAGGCGCTCAGGCGCGAAGGCCCTACGGTGATACGGTATCCCAGAGGATCGGCTCCTTCGCATGTGGACGCCGTGAAGCGCGAAGACGCGAAGGTCGCAATCTGGGCGACCGGCGACATGGTGCCGAAGGCAAACGCCGTCGCGGAAAAGATTGGCGCGACCGTTGTTTACTCGGGCAGCCTCAAACCGTTCGACGCCGGGCTGCTCCAGAGCCAGCGCAATCGCGGAATGTTCATTGCGAGTATCGAGAATGGCGCGGTGGCGGGCGGGTTTGGCGAATCTGTCGGCGCAGACATGCGTTTTGGCTGGCCGGACTCTTTCATCCCGCATGGTTCGGTTGAGGAACTTGAGCGCGAGTTCTCTCTTGATGCCGAAAGTATCGCTTCTGCGATTGAAAAGCGTCTCAGCCAATGTAGCCGATGACTTCCGCCTCCGACGTTATGCCGGCTTCCGCTTTTGCGCGCGCATCGTCCGCTAGACTTGTCGAGAGCCCGGTTTCGGGCGAATAAAGTTCAAACAAGCCGATTCGCCCCCAGTACCCCCGGTTTCCACAGGCGGCGCATCCTCTCGGCTCCC
This sequence comes from uncultured bacterium, assembly GCA_902776615.1. Taxonomy (GTDB): domain Bacteria; phylum Verrucomicrobiota; class Kiritimatiellia; order RFP12; family UBA1067; genus UBA1067. Next base: position 16,442 of record CACYQU010000042.1, on the reverse strand, counting down.
ATCCTCTCGCGCCCTTTACGCGGCATTCCGGGCAAAGCCGCCTTACAAGTCTCTGCGCCACGGCAAGTCGCAGTGTCGCTGTCATGAGGGCGGGATCCAGCCCCATGTCAACGAGTCGCGTGACAGTTGACTTCGCGTCGTTCGTGTGCAGGGTCGAGAGCACGAGATGCCCGGTAAGCGCCGCTTTCACCGCCGCATCGAGAGAGTCTCTGTCGCGTATCTCGCCTATCATGATCACGTCAGGATCGTGGCGCAGCAGGGATTTGAGCGCCTTTGAGAAATTGACTTTGTCCGCCGAATCGACCTCGGCCTGCGCCACGCCCGGTATTTCGTATTCGATGGGGTCCTCGACGGTTATGATGTTCAGCGGCTTGCCGGCGAGCAGTTCCTGTATGGCGGCGTAAAGGGTTGTCGTCTTTCCGCTGCCGGTCGGCCCCGTGAGAAGAACGAGGCCGTGCGGACGGTGCAGCACCTCTTCGAACACCGCGCGGTCGGCGTCGGACAGGCCTAGGTCGCGTATGCCGAGACGCCTGCCGCCGGTCTCCAGCAGGCGCAGGGTTATGCGTTCGCCGTGGCGTACGGGCAGCGTCGCCATGCGCACGTCAAGCGGCGCGGCGGCGAATGCGCCTGCGCCGCCCATCCGCCAGGAGAAGCCGCCGTCCTGCGGCGCGCGGCGCTCTGCGATGTCCAGCCCGGCCAGTACTTTGAGGCGGCTCGTCACGGCGCTTTGCATCGCGGCTGGAATGCGAAGAACCTCTTCCAGCATGCCGTCGATGCGAAAGCGCACGCGCACGGAGTCGGCCGCAGGGTCGAAATGCACATCCGACGCATGAAGCAGCAGCCCTGCGCGCAAGATGCGGTCGACCAGCTGTACGCTGTCGGTCAGCGCCGCGGCGTGCGCCAGAAGTTCCTGCGCGCTCAGCATAGGCGCAGCCTCCCCTTGAGTATCTCTGGATTCTTGGAAAGCGCCAAGGCTGTGTGGTCGTCGATAAGCCTGGCGGAAAGAAGATCGGCCAGAGACTGGTCGAGAGTCTGCATCCCGGCGGCACGGCCTGTTTCTATCACCGAGTACAGCTGGGCGGTTCGCCCGGTGGCGATCAGATTCGCGCAGGCCGGCGTGTTGACGAGAAGTTCGCATGCCGGGATGCGTCCGCAAGACTGCGAAGGCAGAAGGTGCTGCGCAAAGATGCCCCTTAGCACGAGCGCGAGCTGATGGCGTGCGCTGGACTGCTCTTCTGCCGGGAACATCGACGTAAGCCGCTCCACCGCCCCCGCGCAGTCGCCGGCGTGGAGGGTGGTGAATACGAGATGTCCGGTCTCCGCCGCGCGCAGAGCGGTGCGCACCGTCGCCAGATCGCGCATCTCGCCAACCAGAATCACATCTGGGTCCTGCCGCATCGCTTCGACGAGCGCATCGTTGAAACTGCGCGTATCGCGCCCTACCTGGCGCTGGTTTATGAGGCATTTGTCGGGCGTGTGCAGGAATTCGATGGGGTCTTCGATTGTGACTATGTGCCCGAATCGGCGATGGTTGATCTGGTTGAGCATCGTCGCAAGGGTGGTGGATTTTCCGCTGCCCGTGGGACCTGTTACGATTACAAGTCCGTCGGTTTCGTTGCAGAATTCGGCCAGGCGTTGCGGAAGACCCAGCTCTTCGAATGAATGCAGCGTTGAATCGAGACGGCGCAACGCAACTGCGTGCCTGTCGCGTTCGCGGTACAGGTTGAAGCGGTATCGCGTGCCGGACGGGCTTGTCAGCGCACCGTCTATGGCGCCGTCGCGCAGGAGTGTCGTGCGGACGCGTTCAGTGCCGTCGGGACAGCCTACAGGCAGGGTGTGCAATCCAAGTTCCATTGCGATTGCATCGACTGTCTTTACATCGAACGGCTTGAAATCGCCGAATGGCACGAGTGCGCCGCGTATTCTGAAGCGAGGCGCGAACCCTACCGACAGGTGCAGGTCGCTGGCTTCGCGTTCCTCGCATATCGCAAGCAGATTCTCCAGAAGCGCGCTTGTTGTCATAGCCAAACCTCCACTGTCCAGCGGGCGCGTCCCGATTCTCGCATGGTAACGCCGTCGACGATTACAGCCATCTCAAGCTTGTCGAACGACTCCAGCGCGCGCACTACGTCAGGGTACCGGCCGCAAAGCGTATAGGTTCTGTGCAGCGGCGCGGGCCTCACGCCCGTGGCCATGAGGATGGATGCCGCCCTTGCGTGGCGGTCGTCGCCATTCACGGCGGATGCGGCGCCTCCGTCCACCACTGTAAGCCCGGCGGCTCTGAACACGTCCAGCACTCCGCGCTCGCGTTCTGCCGCAGTATCCGCCGCGTCGGCCTTCACCTGCGTTTGCGGAAAAGGCACCGCCCTCTCTGCGTCTAGCGCGGCGCGTGCTTCGTCGAGCGACTGGTCGGCGCGGCGCTTTTCAAGGGGGAAATCCTCTTCGGCCACGAGCGTCGACTGGCGTTTCTCCAGTTCGTCCATGCGCCGCGAAGCGTCGACGCGCCAGAAGTATGCGTAGGCGCCGATCAGCGCCGCAGGAATGGCGATGGCGAGGAACAGTTTGTCTTTTGTGCGTATTTCAGTCATGGGTCAACTCGCATTCAAAGCCCGCCGTCTGACCGGGTGTGCACACGGAAATGGAACCTGGCGCAAGCCGCCAGCCGAACGATGAACCTTTGGCCGTAAGGTCCACAAGCACGTCGGCCGCGGCGGTTGCGCTCACAGCCGAGCCTTTGATCCTCAGCGAGGCGGCGTTTCCGTCTAGCGACTTGAGAACCGCCCGTTCGCCGCAGGCGTCGGCGATCGCGGAAAGCATCTTTGCATAGGTGGCGCGCTCGCGCGCCGCATCGTTCTGCGCACGTGCCGCCGCCTCGCGCGAATCGCGAAGTTTCTGCGCTTCGGACCGCATCGCCGCGGCGGGCTTTATCGCCGCGTCGAGCTGGCGCTGGAGCTCCGCCCTGCGCTCCACATCGCGCTTGAGTCCACTCAGTTTGCGGGAGGTGAACGCAAAATCGGCTGTCGCCAGAAGCAAAGCTGCCGCACCGGCCAGCAGAAGGGGTTTCAGCAATCGCTCGCCGCGGGATTCTTCTGCACGCCGCCGGCGAACCGACACGTCGTATACGCGAATGGCGGGGTCCGGGTCGGCTACAGGAGTGAAGGTGATTTCCGCTTCGTTTGCCGGTATGCCGGAAAACGGCTCTACCTCGTAGGCGAGCGCCGCCGCGAGTTCCTCTGGGCGCAACCCCATGACCTGCACGGCAGCCATCCTTACCTGTTGATGGAAGGCGTAGTCGTCGTGCGAGGCGTTAGGTCTGTTGCGAACACTGCTCATTTACCATATTTAAACGATGCCGATTGGCATTTGGTTCATTATGGGCATGCTGCGCCGGAACTACGGCAGTTGGATCGATACAAGATTATCGCCCGGCTTCAGGTCGAGAACATGCGAGCACCCGCTATGTGCGCCATTGGTTGTGCGATATGCCTTCAAAATGCGGCGCCCAGGCGTCAATCCCTCGAAAATCGCCGCAGAAGGGTATGTTACATGCGCAACAGCCCCTGTGATCAGGCCGTCCGCAGGCCCATACCACGCATATGTCACATCGCCGGCAAATGAGGCGTCGGAGGATACCGCATTTACAATCAGTCGGCTTGTTGAGACATCGTTTTGCAGAAACGGCATTTTGCGCATCCCGCCTGGCTGTGCGGCGGAACCGTAGTGTGCCGCGGCGATCACGAAACCGTTGCTGGTCCACAACCGTGCGAGACCGGCGTCATCTTTTATCTCAATTGGGTTCCCCCAGGGGTCCAGCAGACGAGACGTGCCGAACGGCAGTCGAAGGTACGGTCCGCGCCATCCTGTGGGCACATATACGTTTTCATCGGCGATCGACTCCGCTCCGTGCACCATGTTTTCGGCTTTCGCCGCAAGCACTGCATACAACCGCGCACTTGCCGGCTTCTGCCAAAGTTCCCCGAGCGTCGCGCCGTCCGCCAGGCGCGGAAGCCGTCCCATATCCGCAAGAAAACCGGTCGCCTCTTCGCCGGGTTTAAGGCAAAAGACGCTTTCGCCCAGAGTCTCCAGCTGGCGGTCGGCAGCTTTGGCGAGCTTTGAGTCGCGCACATGCGAAAGCTCGCGCACGGCCAGATGCGTCAATACCGAGATCACCGCCAGCACGACAACCAGTTCCACGAGCGTAAAGGCTCTTTGGCATGCGTTCACGAATCAGGCTCCTCTCCTTCGTCGATGTCGTTGCGAGACAGGAATACCACAAGGTCGTCGCCGCGCGAACTCCGGTCGTCTCCGTCGATAAGCCCCGCTTGACGCGCGAGACGGCGTTCGCGCGGCGACCAGCTGGTAGACCACCAATTGGTGGTGTTCGGCTGGAAGCATGGCGTTTCGAGGCGCCCGTTTGGACCCGCCGACACGATTCTCGCGTAGTGAAAGCGCACTTTTCCTGGCAGATTCGTGTTTGAGCCGAATCGGTCGGGAAACGCCTGCGGCGGCGGAATCTGCATCACATAAGGATTGCCCCAGGGATCGAGCATGGCCGGTTCGCCGGGAAAGCCGTATATGGAGCATCCGTCCAGACCGCTTAGGAAATCGTCCGGCAAGCGCAAACCATGCAGGCTGGGGTAGAATCCCCTCGCCCCGGCCGGATCGTCGCCTGCAAACCGGCGATGCGCGGCCGACGGGAAAACGCCGGCCGCGTTGCTCGCATATGGACCGCGCCAACCCCTCCCGCGCGACTCGTCCCACCGCTTGAACGCGATTGGCGGCGCACATAATTCGTGCTGTGCGTCGTCCACCCGCATGCCGAATGCGTTGTTTTCCGCCGCGCCGTACAGATTCGTCGGTATCAGCAGATTTGCCAGGCGCAAATGCGCCGCGTCGAATCCGGGAATGCCGCCCATGTCGCTCAGAAAGCCACTTTCAGGATTGGTGAAGGCGTCGGCCAGAACAGACATGTCATGGCGCGCGGCAATCAACCTGGCGCGCGATGGAAGCGTCGATACGCGGGAAACTGCAAACAAGGCGATCATTGACAGTATCGCCACAACAAGCGTCAGTTCCACAAGCGTGAAGCCGCGCCAGTGCAATGGAATGTACGTGCGCACAATCTTTTAAACGCCAAGACAAGCCCGTTGGTTCACAAATCGTGCATCCTTTCCGCTTTTCATGTCCACAAGGGGTATGGCGTGTATCGGCTGGCAACGCACTGCCAGCCCACGGAGTCGGACGGGTATGCGGAGGCAATCCTACTTGGCGGAGATGGGGATTGCCAGCGTCTTTACCCACATTGCGCGGGCGGGGAGAATATGATACAATATCAACGCAAACTTGAAAAAGGGGAAAGTTGAATGGCAGGCGCAAAAGGAGCAAAGAGGCCGTTGGCCACGGGCAGCCGCGCGACAAAAGCGCGGCGCCGTTCCGCGTATGTCATGAAGCCGGAGTATCTCGCCGAGATAGAGCGCATGCGGCTCATGGACGACGATTTCATGTCGAAGTGCCTTGAGAACGCGCCGGAATGCATCGAGCTGATTTTGCAGATCATCCTTGGCAAGAAGGACCTGAAGGTCATAAAGTCGCAGACGGAGTATCCGATCAAGAGTCTGCAAGGTCGCGGCGTTAGGTTCGATGTGTTCGCAAGGGATTCCGAGGGCAAGGAATACGATATCGAGATCCAACGCGCAAACAAAGGCGCGGAACCGAAGCGTGCGAGGTACAACTCTGCGCTGATGGACGCGAACGCGCTCAAGTCAAGCGACGACTTCGGCACTTCATCACCGAGAACGACGTGATGGGTGATGGACAGGATGTCTATGTCTATGACAGGACCGAGAAGAAGTCTTGCAAAAGCCTTAACGACGGAACGCACATCATCTATGTGAACGGCGCGACGCGAAGCGCAACCGAGATAGGCAAGTTGATACACGACTTGCTGTGTCGAGACGCAGCGAAGATGTATTTCGATGTTCTCAGGAAGAGAGTAGGAGAATTCAAGAATTCAGAAGAAGGGAGGCGTACCATGTGCGAAGTAGTAGAAAGAATAGCAGAGCGTCGTGGGGCTCGTGTCAAGCGCGAGACCATGTTGGCGATGGCGAAGCGGATGCTTAAGGACGGTATCCTTGCGCTGAAGGATGTAGCAAGATATTCCGGTCTTTCGCTTGCGCAGGTCAAGAAGCTTCAGGCATCGATGGCTTGAGAATGGCGAGGCATTAGGTCATATGATAATTTCCAGGGGGGGGGGGGTAATTATAAGTATAGAGTTGAGAGTGTAGAGTGTAAAGTTAAGAGTTGCCCTGACTTCACGACACATTCAATCCCCCACAATCAGTTCACTGCTCATAACGCGGCGTGCGCGGCCTCTTCGGTCGCCGCGCCGCTCGCTTTTTTGCGGCCTTGCCCCGCAAGGCGGAAGCACAGGCGAGCGTTCATGCTCTCAATCGGGAGGCATCGACTTCGGGTTGAAGTCTGCGCCCGAAGCAACAACCATTTTATAAACGCCGAAAGGCACAAACTGAAAGGAACAAACAAAATGAAAAAACTGCTCATGATGATAGGCGCGGCGTTATCGGTCGGCCCGCTTATGGCGGCAACGCTCGATTTGAACGGCGTTGACAAGACCGTAACCGATGTGTCGGAGATTGCCGACGGGGTGACAAACTCCTCCGACACGCTTGCGACACTGACGTTCAACATTTCAACCGACCAGACGTATTCGGGTGTGCTTTCCGGCAACCTGAAACTAGCCAAGTCCGGCACGGGAACGCTTACGCTTGGCTCTGCGACGCGTACCTACACTGGCGGTACGCAGGTAAGCGGCGGCATCCTCAAGCTTTCGTCAGCCAATCAGGATGGTGTTGGCTCTGGTGTCATTGTCATAGATGATGGTGCGGCGATGGATTTCAACGGATGCGCAACGGGAAGTGCCCATTTCACGGTCCCAATTTATGCTTCCGGTTTTGGGCCGGACGGCCAAGGAGCGATTCTCAATTCCGGAGCAAACCATACCAAGGAAGTTAGTGATCTTTATCTAAACGGCGACACAACGGTAAATCAGGCTCACAAGATATTTTTCAGTCGCGTATGGCCTCAGGCTCATACGTTTAGAATCGTCGGTACGGGCGAGGTTGAGAATTGGGTCTATCAAAACGCCAACGGAGAAGACATTTACATCGAAAACGGAACATATACTTCGTACTATGCAGGAAATGCTTTCGGCTCATATCCTAACAAGAGCACGAAGGCGTATCTGCGCAATTGTCTTGTATATGGGAGAGGGACACAGACGTTCTCAAACTCGGAGTTCAATATAGAAGGGGATTGCCGCTTTGGTGTCGCGAACAACTGCACGAACACCTATGCATCCGCAGTGAAGGTCAAACCAGAGGCGAAGGTGACGTTCCAGAATATTGCAGCCACTACGGTTATATTCAACAATTCCACTTGGGATGCGGATTCTTCGCTCTACGTGACGGGCGGCGGTAACGTAGTGCTGAAGACATGCAAGGCGACGGATACACATGCGAGAATCGGCAAAGGATTGCTGACATTAGACAATGGTGTAAAGTGGACGTCTGCCAGCAACTTCGTTGTGTCTGCAAACTACGATGGTAACTCGACCCTCAACATCAACGAGGGCTGCGAAATCACGCTTACAGGAGGGAATGGGAAGTTCCTTACCGGAAATTCCAACAATACTACGCTGACTACGGTAAATCAGACTGGTGGAACACTCCGTGTCAAGGGAGGCGACTGGCAGGGAGCCTTGAACCTGTCCATTTGGCCGAAAACAGAGACAATCTACAACATGGAGGGTGGAACAATTGTGGCGGAAACACAGCCAATATCGATGACGGCTGACGGGAAATGCACGTTCAACTTTTCCGGCGGTGAGATAACGACGACGAGATGGAAGACCAAGGCGCGAGGCGCAGGCTCTGGGCTTGCGACCTTCAACATGACGGGCGGCAGGCTGAACATCGGTTCGGGTGGCATCTGGACCTATGAATACTGGAAGGCGACAGAACATCCACAGTATGCTTTCAACCTCGGAGGGGGAACGATTCGGGCGACGGCGAACTTCAGTTCCGATCTCGACATGAACCTGACCGCCGCGAGCGGGACGAACGTGACGTTCGATACGCAGGCGTCGAACATCACGCTTTCGGGCGTGCTGTCGGGAGTGGGCGGTCTTCAGAAGACAGGCACGGGGACGCTCACGCTCTCCGGCGCGAATACCTACTCTGGCGTGACGACGGTCAAGGGCGGAATGGTTGCGTTCTCACAGGCGTATCCAGGCGGTGACCTAGAAATTGACGCCGCGACGCTCGCGGGCGCGTCGTCTCCCGTCGTCACGATGGCGTCTCTCGCGTTCTCGTCAGGGAAGGGCGTGCGCATCCTCAATGCCGATACGCTCGACACGGCGACGTTTGGAGACGCTAAGGCAATTGCTGTTTCGACGGCGCAGATTGCGTCCGTGCCGTCGCTCACTCTCGTTGCAGCGGACGGAACGACGATCCCCGGCGGCAGATGGAGGCTGAAACTTTCGGCAGACGGAAAAACGCTGAAGTTCGGATCGTGCGAAGGCTTGACGATTTCATTTTATTGATGCTCGGGAGGTAGAATATATGGCAACGGACATTGCAAGACGGGATTTCCTGAAGGGGGGCGCGGCGCTGGGCGGCCTTGTTGCAACGTCTGCGTTGCCTACCTTTGCCGACGATCCGTCCGTGTTCCCTAATCGCGGCAGATTTGAGCGTCTGTCGCTCCAGTTCTTTGAAATCAAGGCTGGGGCGACGAAGCCGTTCACAGTGCTGCACATCTCTGACACGCATCTGACCGCCGCATACGACGACGAGACGGAGCGCATACGGCAGATCGCCAAGAACCGGACGCGAACATTCGGCGGGCGTCAGGAGGAGGCGTTGCGCGACTCGATTGCATGGGCAAAGACGCATAACGATTACCTAGTCCACACGGGCGACATGGTCGATATGGTAAGCAGAGCGAACCTCGATCTTGTGAAGAAGTACTTCGGCGAAGGCGGCGAAATGATGCTTGGCTGCCTCGGCAACCATGAATACTACTACGGGCAGGGCAAAGGGCCTGAGCCGGAGGAGAAGAAAAAGGCTCTTCGTGATGCACTTGCGGGGGCGTTTCCGTTTAAGTTGTCGCTCTCGTCATCCGTCCTTAACGGCGTCAACTTTGTCATGCTCGACAATGCGAGTGATACCATTTCCGACGAACAGGCGACGCTCTTCGATGCGGAGGTAAAAAAAGGACTGCCGATTATCCTCGGCATGCACTGCCCGTTTATGCTCCGTAACATGGTGGCGGCATCGTGGCGGTTCTGGCGCGGGAATGATTTCAAATACATACACAACATGAGCGGCTTCAAGGAGAAATACAAGGACAAGGCGACGGAGGAATTCGTAGCCTATCTTCGCGCCCAGCCGCTTCTTAAGGGCATTCTCTGCGGGCACGGACACGTCGGCGCGGTGGACCGATTCTCGCCGACCGCGCTCGAATACGAGGTTGCCGCCAACTTCTTCTTTCACGCCCAAGAGTTTACGATTACATGAGAACCTTTATGCTGTTTTTCCCTACCGTTGCGTTTTGTGCCCTCGCACTTGCATCGGATTTCCATGAAAATTGGAGGTTCAGGCGGGAAGAAGGAGAGTGGCAGACGGTTTCCATTCCGCACGATGATGCAATCCGCCACGACTTCGATCCGTCGAGATACGACACGGGCTGCGGGGCGTTGCCATGCTTCGGCAGGGCGGAGTACGAAAAGACTTTCATGGTGACGCCCGAAGAGTGGCGCGGACTGCAGGCTGGCCGCGAGTCGTGGCGGCTGGAGTTCGACGGCGTCATGTCCGGCGCGACGGTCGAGGTGAACGGTATAAAAGCAGCATCGCGTCCGTGGGGATACTCTTCATTCAACGTGCCGCTTGATGGTCTGATCAAAGAGGGCGGGAACACGGTGCGTGTCGGAATCGACGCCAAGGAGAAGTCGTCGCGCTGGTACACGGGGCTTGGAATATATCGTGACGCCAGGCTTGTGAAGCGACCCACAGACCATGTTGTGCCAGGGTCGGTCTCGATTTGGACGGAAGATGTCTCTGCTGACGCGGCGACGGTGAGGGCGACATGGGAAATGTCGAAGAGCGGGAAGCAGGAAAAGATGTTCAAGGTTGAAAAGCCGGAACTGTGGTCGCCAGAAACGCCCAGGCTCTACTCAATTGAACTTGGCGGCGAAAAGTTCCGCTACGGCATCCGCACCTTGCGCTTCGATGTGGCGGAGGGGTTCTTCCTGAACGGGAAGCATCGGCAGATGCGCGGCGTATGCCTTCATCACGATCTCGGCGTGTTCGGCGCGGAGTTCGAGCAGGAGGCGGCGAGGCGTCAGCTCTCGCTCTTGAAGGAGATGGGTTGTGACGCAATCCGCACATCGCACAACTTTCCCGCGCCCGGGCTTCTCGACCTCTGCGACGAGATGGGGTTTATGGTTATGGACGAGGCGTTCGACGAATGGAGCATGCCCAAAGTGAAGAATGGCATGGCTGCTTTGTGGGACGAATGGCACGAGCGGGAGATAGTCGATTTCGTGCGGCGCGACAGAAACCATCCGTGCATCGTGATGTGGAGTGCGGGGAATGAGCTGCCCGAGGTCGTCAGAAACCCGCAGCTCGGCGTGGACACGGCGCGTGAGCTTACGGCCATCTTCCACGCTAATGACCCGCAGCAAAGGCCTGTGACAGCAGGGCATTGGAAACAGCAGGCGGTCACAAACGGAGTTGGACGGGCAACGGACGTCTTCGGCGCGAACTATCTGCCGCAACGCTACGCGGAATTCAAGGGTCGGCAGATGATAGTCGGTACCGAAACCTGTTCCGTCGTTTCCTCTCGTGGAGTGTATGCGTTCCCAATTGACGACAAGAGGGCTGTGACAAACCAAGTGCCGTCGTGGGACTTGTGCCCGATGCACCCGAACGACTACATCCCGGACATCGAGTTCGCCGCTCAGGACGCCAATCCGCACGTCCTCGGCGAGTTCGTCTGGACGGGCTTCGACTACATTGGTGAGCCGGATCCATGGCGCGGGTCCGCGAGAAGCTCATATTTCGGCATCTTCGACCTGTGCGGGTTCCCCAAGAGCCGCTACTGGCTCTACAAATCGAAGTGGCGTCCCGACGAGCCGTCTGCGCACATACTTCCGCACTGGAACTGGAAGGAGGGGATGAAGATACCCGTGCACGTCTATACGTCCGGCGACGAGGCAGAACTCTTTGTTAACGGCGTCTCGCAGGGACGGAAACGCAGAGGGTGCGGGGAATACAGGCTCAAGTGGGACGATGTGCCGTTTGCGCCGGGCGAGGTGAGCGTGAAGACATGGCGGGATGGTGTTCCGTGGGCGGAGGACAGGCGCGTGACGGCAGGTGCATTCCATCATCTTGAATGGATGGACGAAAGCTGGGGAGAGAAGTTTGTTTTCCGCACCGTCCGGGCAGTTGACGAAGCGGGTGTGTTCGTGCCGGACGCCGCCGTGGAGGTCAATTTGCCGCCGCCCTATGGATGCGAGGTGGTCGGGGCCTGCAATGGTGATGCGGCTGGACTCCGCTCGCTGCGTTCGCCGGAGGTGAAGACCTTCTCTGGTATGGCGCTCGTTGTTTACAAACGCTGCGGTGTGGCGCGGCGATGTCTTGACGCGAAACTTATGCGAGCGCATTTTGACGCATTTTCCGCCGCAGACGAAGAACTCTACGCAAACGCGATAGACAACGCACACGCATACGAGTTCCTTAAGGATAAAGTGCCGCTTTTCGAGTGCCCCGACCCCGACATTACGCGCACGTACTATTTCCGCTGGTGGACTTACCGCAAGCATCTGCGAAAGACTGCGTCGGGGTGGGTTATGTCTGAGTTTCTGCCGACTGTCAGGTGGGCCGGTGCGGAAAATACGATTTCATGCGCAATGGGGCATCATCTGCGCGAGGGACGGTGGATGCGTTGCGGCAAGTTTATGGACGACTACACGAGGTTCATGCTCGACAAGGGCAACGTGACTGGCCCAAGATCGTATGTCTGCTGGCCAGCATGGGGGACGCTCGAACGGCTCAAGGTGTCTGGCGACCGCGATTTCGCCTTTTCGTTGCTGCCGAAGTTCGTCCGGCGATTCGAGAAGTGTAAGGATGGTTGGACGCTTGGCAGGAACTTCAAGGCGGGTCAGGATCCGGCGACGGGCCTTTTCAGCATGGATTGTGGACACGAAGGGACTGAGTGCGCGCTTTCGCCAGGCGGTGCGCGTCCTATGGTAAATGCCGCGATGTGGGCTGAGGCTGATGCCATTTCGAGGATCGCCGCGCTTGCGGGGGATGCGGTGCTCGCCCGCCGATTCTGCGATGAAGCAGACATCATTGCGAATGCCGTCACGTCGCGCCTCTGGCATGCGGAACGGGAGTTTTTTACAGCAGTCGCAACCGACGGAAGTCACAATTCCGTCCGTGAACTTCATGGATACGCGCCGTTCTATTTCGGCATGCCGCTTGAAATGTCGTTTATGTCCGCATGGAAGCCGCTCATGCGTGAGGATGGCTTTTCGGCAAAGTGGGGGCTGACATTTCCGGAGCGTTCCACGCCAGGGTTCAAGATCGACTATAAGGGGCACGAGTGCAAGTGGAACGGCCCGAGCTGGCCTTATTCCACGTCTGTCGCACTAACCGCCCTTTACAAAACGCTTCAGTCCGACCACCGGGAAGGGATGCCCGTGCTCATGGACGGCTTCGCTCGCCTTCTGAAACAGTACGCCGCCGCGCATGTGCGAAAGCTTGAAGACGGTGGACTTGTGCCGTGGATTGACGAAAACCAGAATCCGTTTACGGGCGACTGGATTTCACGCACGATCATACTTCAAACCCCCGCCATGCTTAAACGGTTTCCACGCGAGCGTGGCAAGGACTACAATCATTCCACATTTTGCGACCTTGTGATTTCAGGTCTGTGTGGGCTTGTGCCGCACGAGGACGGGCGTATTGACGTGAAGCCGCTCGCGCCGCCAGGATGGGATTGGTGGTGTTTGGACGGGGTTCGGTATCACGGCGCGGACGTTACGGTCTTGTTTGACAGCGACGGAACGCGCTATGGCCGAGGGAAAGGGCTGGTCGTCGAAGTGCGACATTAAGACAACACGATATGATTGTGAAGAAGAGAAAACATGCCTGGTCGTTGTCTGCAATCGCGGTGGTTTTACTCGTTGCAGGCCGCAGGCTGAACGGCAAGGCGACAGTGACGTTCAAGGACAACTAACTGAAAGGCAGAAAATGACGGCACTTGAAATAGCGATGGCTGGGTATTTGGCGTTTGGCCAGCCGACCGGCAACAACTACGAGGCGATAACTAAGCATGCGGGGCTTCAGGTGATTCACGCAGATGGCGCGGTGACGCTGAGGTTGAGGGAGGAGGAAAGAGGGAAAAGGGAAGAGAATGGAGCGGAAACGACGGTCATCCGCCTCAAGGACGAGCGTTATCCCTTTGAAGTGGCCCGCTACATCAGGACATGGAACGATTGCGCTGCGGTCGAGACATGGGTTGAGGTGCGGCACGAAGAGACCGGACCGGTGCGGCTCATGCGGGCGGATAGTTTCGCGGCACCTGTCGACTTGGCGGATCTGTGGCCTTCTGCCGAGGGGGAGGAAACGCCGAAACGCAAGAAGGTGTTCGACCCCAAAAAGTGCATTCCCCACGTGCGTGTCTTGTCGCTGACCGGCAAGGAGCGCTTCGCGGGCGCGGCTGTCGCCAAGGTCGAGACATTCAGCGGCAGGGACGGACTCGGACAGCCGCGAATGGCGGTCGATCAAATATGAACGGAAAAAAGGAGATAATATGTCAGAAAACAACGGATTGAGTCGGCGCGACTTCTTCAAGGGGATGTCGTTTGTGGCGGGCGGCGCGGCGCTCGGCGTGACGCTGAAGCCCAGCGCCGCGTTCGGGGCGGACGCCCCGGCTGCGCAGGGCGCGGATGAACTGGACTACCCGGTCGAGGGGCTGGGCTGCGTGACGTCGCGCCCGATCACCGTCGCCGTGATGGGCGCGGGGTCGCGCGGCAGAACGTATGCGGGGTATGCGGAGCGCTTCCCCAACGCGATGAAAGTGGTGGCTGTCGCCGATATCAATCCGCTACGGCGCCTGGCGATGGCCGAGAAGTACGGCGTCGCGGAGAACCGCCGCTACGGCGACTTCCATGACATGCTCGCGGCGGGGCGGATCGCCGATGCGATGATCATCGCGCTTCCCGACGATCTGCACTACGAGCCGGCGATGGCGGCGATGGCGCAGGGCTACGACCTTCTGCTCGAAAAGCCGATGGCGCAGACGGAGCAGGAATGCCTCGATCTGCTCAAGCGCCAGCGCGAGACGGGCGCGATCGTCGGCGTCTGCCACGTGCTCAGGTATGCGCCGTATTTCCGTGCGCTTAAATCGGCGCTTGACGACGGGCTGATCGGCGACATCGTTTCCGTCCAGCACATGGAGCCGATCGAGTATGCGCACATGGCGCATTCCTACGTGCGCGGCAACTGGCACAGCGCAAAGGCGACGACGCCCATCATCCTCGCCAAGAGCTGCCACGACCTCGATATCATCAAATGGTTTCTCGGGAAGCGCTGCGAGGCGGTTTCCGCCGACGGCTCGCTCATTCATTTCCGTCATGAGAACGCCCCTGCGGGAGCGCCCGCCCGCTGCACGGATGGCTGTCCGCACGAGGCGACCTGCCCTTATTCCGCGATTGACATCTACTGCAACAAGCACAAGCACATGTACGTTTTCGACCTGCCGCAGGGCTACACACGCGAAGACGTGATGGAGAAGCTGCGCACAACGGATTACGGGCGTTGTGTCTACCGGTGCGACAACGACCAGTGCGACCACTACGTGGCGAATCTGCGCTTCGAGGGCGGCGTGACGGCGGCGTTTTCCATGGAGGCGTTCACGCCCTGGGGCGGACGGCGCACCCGCGTCATGGGGACGCGCGGCTTCATTGAAGGCGACGGAAGGAAGTTCACAGTCTACGACTTCCGGGCCAACCGCCGGCGCCTCTGGGCGAAGAACGTGTCGGAAATCGCGGAGTACAAGGGCTCGGGTCACGGCGGCGGCGATCTGGCGCTCGTGCGCGACTTCCTGCGGGCCGTCGATGCGCACGACGAGGCGCTGCTTTCAAGTTCGCTCGCGGCGTCCGTCGAAAGCCATGTCATGGGCTTTGCGTGCGAGCGCAGCCGGTTCTCCGGACGGAAGGAGCCTGTCGCGGCGCTATGAATTCACGATCTCTGATTTCAGGTTTTTGCCTGTGCCTGGCCGCATTTCCCGCCGCTGCGGCGGAGCTGACGCACCGTTGGAGCTTCAACGGCGACTACTCCGACTCGGCTGGCGGGGCGGATGCGGTGAAGTGCGGCACATATGTGTCGCTTTACGATGGCAGAGTCCACATGGGCTATGGGGACTGCACACATGGCACGGGCTATGTCGATCTCGGAACGAATATGCTCGACACGACAGCGGCGACGATTGAGATATGGGCGCGGCACGATGGAGTGGAAAGCTGGTCGCGCGTTTTCGACTACGGCACGGACACGGCCAACAATGTGTTCCTATCGTGGACCTTCGGCACTACGCTGTCCAAAAATCAGGCAGGATCGAAAGTACAGGGCGCGGAGCGTAAAGCCGACTATACGACGCCCTGCGAAATCGGAGTGGACTACTATATCGCAGCGACTTTTGAACAGCAGGGCGACGGCGCAACGCTTGTCAAGTGGCAGCGGCGAGACGCGGCTACCGGGGTGCTTCTGGCGTCTGGCCCTCTGTCGATGGCAGGAGGTATAGACAGTTTCGTCAATCCGGTCCTGTATCTCGGGCATTCGCAATACGCGTCAGACAAAGATGCGATGGCTGCCTACGATGAAGTTCGCGTGTGGCGCGGCGTTTTGACTGACGCGCAGCTGGAGGCGAGCGCGGCGGCTGGTCCAGACGCGGCGATCATCGTCGCGGCGGATGTGCCGCAGTTCACGCCTGCCGAGCCACCGGAACCGCCAGCGCAGAGGGCGACGGTTCCGAACGGCGGCTTCCGCATGATGACCTACAACATCCAGTACTGCTACGACGAGGTGAACACGATCATTCCCGACCGCACTGCTGCGCGTATCATCGCCGAGAACCCCGACTTCTGCTGCGTCAACGAGGTGCGCGACAGCGCGGCGCATCCAGAGGCGACCGTGCTCGCAAAGCTTACCGGCATGCACAAGACGCACTCGCACAATCTGCTCCTTTCCCGCGAAGTGCCGATTAGAACCGAGTCGTACGACCTGCCGTACGCGAGCTATGGGGATCGCGGACTGCTCATCTGCGAGTTCTCGAATGTCGTCGTCGCAGTAACGCACCTCGAT
>CACYQU010000041.1 GCA_902776615.1 uncultured bacterium | reverse complement strand
CGCAACTCGACAAGCAGTCCCTGTGCCTGCCACATCGTAAACGCCATCGTCAGCATTTCCACGCTCGTGATTACGTTCAGCACGCTCCAGTTGTCCGCCACAAGTTGCGCGAGCTCGTTCTCGCGCGTTGGAATCGCGAGAACCGAGACAGTGACGGGGAACCAGCTATTCGTCGCACCCAACAGGATGGGACGGAGCTTTTCCTTGCAGTCCGAGAAACTGTCTGCGTCATATCCGAGGTGTGGGTGATGTCCGCGGCATGCCGGTAGCGTCTCCTGCCCGATCTGGCCAAAAGCCTTGGCAAGAGACTTGCGTCTTCCGCATCCCTTGCACTCCACCCACAGATTCTCCGTCTGGAGCGATGCACCTTTTTCATAGAAATAGAGCGCACCTTGGCAATCAGACGGCCCATCATGGACAAACCAGCGCCATGGGAAATCGTCTACATGACCGTGCTTGCAAGCCACAAGAAAGCGCACGGGCACAGCATCGACCGGCTTGCCGTGCCCCTTGGGACAATTCGTATGAACGAAGCGCGTACGCTCAGAACGGTAGAAGTTCTCCTTGATGTCGAACAACCCAGAATCGTATTCAGCCATCATGCCGCATTTGACACAGCGAAACCAACGCGGGAATGGCTGTACAGGAACACCTATGTAGGAATGCGGGTCATTTGGGTTGTCCAGTTCCGATTCGCAGACCGGCGGCTGCAACATCCGTTCAACCTGCGAGCCACACATCTTCCGCACCTGTTCCAAAAGCCGTGGCTCCTCAATCAAGTGGCATTGATCTTGTTTCCATGAATCAAGCCCCATCGTCATTACAGAGAAATTCGGCAGGTCGATCATCGCCCCTGGTCCATACGTCCACAGCAACTGGCTCGGACGGATATTGCCAACTCGACATGTATTACCCATGGTCAGCCCTCCCCTTCATTCTCGCCATTCCCACTCTCGCTCTTCTGATGTTCCCACGGCGCACACTTTAGTTCGCCAGGCGAGAGTTTCCGCTTATCCATTATGAGTCGTACGCTGCTTTCCACCTCACGCATTGAGGTCGGCACAGTGGTTTTATCCCATGCCATAATGCCAGGCCGTTTCAGAAGAGGCACGACCTCCCCCTGTCTGCTCTTGCGTTCGTAGCCAAGGGTACGCCCAGCCTGGGTAGCCTCCGAAACCCAATGGTCTATACGAGCCTTGATTTCCTCTGACATCTCATCGCCAGACTCATTGCTCTGCATGATGTTCTTTGCACGCTTTACAAAAACATCGCGGACATGAGACGCTCGAGCATCAGCTGCAGTCTTCAAAGCACTTGCGCCAGTGTTCGGAGCAAGTTCCAGGGAATCAAGACGCATCTCGCTGACCATCGCCCCCGTCAAGCCACGATCAAGTGCACGTGGCGCAAACGGCGTGACACTCTGTGCCTCGACCTGCTTGTAGAACGTTGCGTGATAATGCTCGAACATCTCATAGTGGGAGAAGTCGCGCGGACGCGACCAGGCGAAGACGGTACATACAATGCCGGGGAACTTTCGCCCTACGCGCGAAGTCGCCTGAATGTACTCAGCCGTGTTTTTCGGCTGCCCGTTCGCGATCATAAGCCCGAGGCGATCTACGTCCACGCCAACGGAAAGCATGTTGGTGGCAAGAACGATATCGATCGCTCGCGTATCGCCCTTCTCCCATTTCTGCTTGAACTCTATTTCCAGTTGCGCAAGCTTTTGCGGAATGTCGCGGCTGCTCACACGAGACGTCAACTCGTCGATCATGGTGACACGCCTCTGCGTGAGACCTGGACGAGCCACGCGGCTGTCCATCGCCACGCGGTAGCTACGCGTCTGCACGTCGTCTTCTGAAAGACGGCGCATGCCACCAAGTTCGCGCAACGAATTGAAATAGCCAACAGCTGTCATGTATGGGTCTGCCAAGCGACCAAAGCTGTTCAAAAGCGTCTGCCCCGCCGTGAGGAACGCGACGTAAGTTCTAATGAGCGCGGCAGGGCGAGACATTCCTAGGGCGCAAATACCGATGTAGTCGCGTCCGCTCCGTTCCTTGATTGGGCGTTGCACGGAGAAGAAGTTGTCCTCTACGTCAATGCCGCTAGGGGGAAAGACTGAGCATCTGCGGTAGAAAACGCGGCGAATCTGCTCATCCGCCATACGAACTGTTGCCGTAGATGCGACGATCTTAGGATGCACGACCGTATTCTCGTCAAGTTTCCAAGAACAAAGTTCGTCAACAGCGGTTTCATAGAGCCCCACCATCGTTCCAAGCGGCCCACTGATCAAATGGAACTCGTCCTGGATAATTAGGTCTGGCGGACGAATCGGAGCAATTACCTTCGCATGCGTCGCGGGCTTAGTATGAGTGCCGTTGCAGTCCTTGTCGTCAGGATAGACCAACCCATGCCGCGAACATTCCTTCTCCACATGGCCAAATAGCGTCCTAACAGAACCACGCCAAGCCATCTGCGCGAACTTGTCCGCAGTTGCGATCATCATCGTCGGCGGTCGATGGTACATCTCATCATCCACCACCTTCACCGGGATGCCGCCGCGTTCCTGAGTCTCTGAGAAGATGCAATGCGGATCACTGCAATAAAGCGTTGTCGTACGCGTCTTGTCGTCCGCTATGATATCTCTCTGAGGATCAATCGGCGCACCGCACCAAGGGCAAGTCGAGAGTTGCGCAGGAGATGTGCCGCCAACATTGCGTCCGTTCCGCGC
Organism: uncultured bacterium; assembly: GCA_902776615.1. GTDB lineage: Bacteria > Verrucomicrobiota > Kiritimatiellia > RFP12 > UBA1067 > UBA1067. Next base: position 17,507 of record CACYQU010000041.1, on the reverse strand, counting down.
ATCCCTAATGGCGTTTTTACTGTCTTCAAACGTGTTTGGTGCCGTCTGGTGACCGACCCAAAGGCCGAGCGTGAACGGTTCCTCACCCCATATCTCAGGATGACTCTGCCGCTCAGACTCCATAGCGCAAAGAAGCGTCGACGCTCTCTGAAACTGCTGCACGGTAAGAAGGCGCAGAGTATAGCGCATGATGACAGACAGACCCCGGCTGGCATCGAGCCCACCTAGATTGCCCTGCAATCGGCGTATCGCCATCGTGAACGCCGCCACGCCAAGATATGCCTCCGTCTTGCCGCCGCCAGTCGGGAACCAGAGAAGATCGGCGTATGCCTCCAGCGGACTTGTGCGATCGACATGTGCAGGATCAACGAGCGAAGGGATCGAGAGCAGCAAAAACGCCAGCTGGAATGGACGCCACTCATGGGAAGACACATCGCTCTCTATGCCCTCCAGCGAAGCCGGCCTCTGCCGACGGCGAGCAAGAGAATAGATAGAATGAACGCGCTGATCAGCCATTACGTTGTTGGCAAAAGCAAACGCCTTGCGCGCGTCGGCATTTGTCTTTAGGACATCGACGCCGCCTTTCAGACGCTCAAGGATTTCGCCGCACTTCTTGAGGTTCTCGTCTGCCTCCTTGCGGAAGAAATCAAACTCATGTGTGGCGGCTTTGGCCTTCTGCTCGTCTATCCAAAGCGCATAGTCGCCGACAAGCTGACCTAGCACGCCTGCGTCAATCTCAGACGGCGTGGCCGAAACGATGTCCGCCGCGATCGCCCTCATATTGAGCTTATGATTCGACTTGATGTCCCTCAAGGCTGGACGGTCACCCTTGTCGTCTCCCGGAACTTCCGTCGTCGGCACCTCGTAGTGCGGAATGAACGTCGTCTTGATTTCTGTAGCCTGCTCATAGTTCTCGCCAGAAGCAGTCGCATGAATAGATGTATTGTGCCCGACGGCAAACTCGACCTTCTTGCGATAGATCAGGTCGAGTGCTTTCAACTCTGGGTCGTCCTTCGAGAGATTCTGAAGCGGGCGCTTCTTGAATATTGCCTTGCCGTCTGGAGAGCGCACGATGATTTCCGGCTGGAAAAGCCACGCGGCGTCGCGATTCTCCTTCGGCTCCATCTGCTTGTTGACGAGGAACAGCGTAACCAATCGCGAATCCCCAATTGGACGCGTCACATTGCCAATCACGGAAACAGTTCCTATTCGATCATCTGGGCCGTATTCCCCAATAGCCCCTTCTGCAAGCTTGATAACCCTCGTGCCGCCAAACGGAACACGCTTCCAGCAATTAAGCGGCTTGCCCGTATCTGGATTAACCGCCTCTTCACTCTTTGTGCGATAATAACTGCCCCACGAAACCGTTACCTCAATATCTGGAAGGTCTGCATCAATGGTGAATGTGAGCCCCATCGAGGACGGAACAAGGGAACTTGAACGCGTCATGTCGAAAGAATCCGCCACATCCTCTTCTGGCTCCTCTTCGGCAATGTCAGTTGCCGGCGTCTTGGTTTCATCATGCTCAGCATGATCTTCGTTACCGTTTTTGTTTTCATCAGGCGACTCGTCCGCTTCTTGAATCTCTTCATCCGTAGGAGCCGAGACAACGAATCCGTCAACACGACGCGGGCCAAGACGCCCAAGAATGTATCGGTCGCGGACGCTCATGCCGACAATCTCCTCTTCTGGGCCCTGCGCAGGACCAAGCAAGTCGTCCGTTACAATAGTCTCCAACAACTGCCTCACATAGGCACGGGTATCTGGATTGTCCGTAGGAGTGCATTGGCAAAGCGCATCATAAGACCAACCCTCGCAATCATCGTCGTCAGGATGGGCTGGGTCTGCCGGATGCGGAGGATGTGCACAAGCTAGAACCTCATTAAACGAATCAAGATCAATCTTCCGCAGTGCGCGCTTGTCACCAGAGCCAACAAAAGGGATTTCAACGCCATGCGGGAAATCAAGGGCTCGGTCAAAATAAACAATGCTTCGACCGAGTTCCCGTCTCACGAGGAACACCCTCCTCGCGCCCCATGCCGTGTCTCCCGATTCATCCAACAGCAGCATGACATCTCGGGGCTTTACCGCCTCAAAATAAAAATGCTCATCCGCCACTGATAGAGACCAGCCACAATCAGAGGGAGCAGAAACCCGCCAAGCGGCAACTTCGACTTTTGTATCTTCAGCTTTCATACAATCTCCCTATTCTCAACCCCCACTTTCCACTCCCACTTTCGCTACATACGCTTGCCTTGGATGATGAGGCATCATCGGGTAGAGATAATCTATCCGTTTGCCGATAAGCGGTGTCACCAACTTGTTAATGGTCACCTTTCCCCGTTTCAGATATGCTTGAAGCATTTCATTGGTCATCGGGCAACAAGAACACAACCGAACTATCAAGCAAGACAGAACTTCCGCCGATGCTTTGCCTTTCAGCTTCGCCAAATCATCCTCAAGATCTCTTGGCAGAGGTATGGTATTTGCAGCTGGAGGTATGGTATTTGCGGCTGGAGGTGTGGTATTTACGGCCAGAGGTGTACCAGTAACGGCTTGAGGTTGGGATATAAGCCCCGTAGGTTGGGATATAAGCCCAGCAAGTTGGGATGTTCCCTGCAGCTTTTCTGACGGCACATAGTATGTGCCACGAGCACGCCCCTTTTGGATCATCAGCCCCTGATCCTTGATGCCAGCCAATTCCTTCGCAACCAGTTTTGGGTTGCATCCCGTGAGCTGCCGATAGGCAACCGCATCAAGAGCGCCCACCTCACGCAAAAAGACAAGCGCCGTTCGCTGGTCATCGTTAAGTTCATACGCGGCAAACTGCTTGAGCCAGTCGAGCGTTTCCTCCGAAAAGAAGTGACATAAGAGCAGGCGAATCGTGAATGTTGATGCCGTGCGGTCAGACTCCATCGTCGGACGCGATAACCCCGCCTCGACCATCTTGCGCCACATGCGGTCGATGCCACTGCCCTTCGTCTCGGCAAGCTTCGTGTCATGGCAGACACGGGCAATCGTGTCGTTGCGCGTGACGCTACCCTTCATGCCGAGCATATCATCCGGCTTAAGCGAACAACCCGAATTGCAGATTTCAATGCGGTTGTCATAGCGAATGATCTGCGTAAACTGCCCGTGCCGATAATCACGGTGCATGAGCATGTTGACAAGCGCCTCGCGCATCACCTCGACAGGGAACTTTTCCGTCTCGGGCTGTATCGAATCACGATGGAAGCGATGCCGCGTGGTGAGCTCACCATAGATGATGCTCATTAGCTTATCTACCATCAGGAAGATCGGCGCGTACGTATCAACCGCGTCAAACTGATCGGCCACCGCATGCCAGTCATTTCCGAGAATGCGTATGTAATCGACTCGCGCTCTTGCGCACGCCCGCTTGATCGCCAGCTCGTTGCCAAACAGCAACATGCCAGCCATGTTGAGTTCCTTTGGATTCTCCTTGTTGGTGCACCCAAGCGCAGCCAAAAGTTCTGGAGTCTCGTACTCGAGTTCGACGGCATCAGGATCAACCTTCTTCCGCATCTGACGGTAGCGCTGCACCGCGCGCTCATCCACGTCGGCAAGCGACGAATACTTAACCGGTGTTTCGTCGTACTTGCTCTCTGGGTCTTCGTAGAACCGCCAAAGATCTTCCTCTGTCGCAACGAGATCGGCGCTACCGATTCGCCGATACGCTCCTTTGGGAAGTCCGTCCTTCTTGAAATAGACCGGCTTGCGTCCGAAAGGCACTTCATCAACAATGACCTTAAGAACCGTCTTCCTGCAAAGCTTCTCAACCTTTATCGTCGGATAAATCGGTGTGTTGAACGCGCTCTTGCACTGTGTGGCGAGATCCAGCTGCGCCTTGTCAGGATCGTCAACGCCATCGACGACGTATCTTGAGCCGTCAGCATTCTTCGATTCGGCGATGCCAATCACAATTACGCCGCCGCCAAGCCCCGGCTCATTGGAGAAGGAGCATACAGTTTCAAGAATCGACCGCGAGGTGTCGTCTCGAAGCGACTTCGCTTCAAGTGTATCTTGCTCGTCAACGTCATTCAACGTCTCAAGCAATTTCTTTGCGCTCATCTCCGCATAGTCCATGTCAATCCTCCGCCAAGATTATACCAAATCTCCCCTTTCGCCCCGGCCCGTTTTGCGGGGGAGGCCCCGTTTTGCAGCGGCGGCCCCGTCCGCCGCCTTGCGTTTTGCGGTGCCGGCCCCGTCCGGCACCATTAACCCCTCCACCACAATATCGCCCATCTCGTGGCAGCGCTGGTAAAGCTCAGCCCTTTGCGGCCGTCGCCCCGTCGACGGCCAAAGCGAAAGAAAGAGCATTCGCCCCTCGGCGCAGAAGCGCTCCTTCTCGCGAGGCGGATGCCACCGCTCGCCAAAGCCCTCTGGCGAAAGAACAACCCATTTGCCGCCGGCCTTGGCAATCGCATTGCCGCATTCTTTCTCAAGTGGGCTCATGAAGGTGCCAACGCCCGCTCCACCAGGTCCAATTCGCCTGCAAGCTTCGACAAGCGCTTCCCATTCTGGCGAGCCGGGCTTTGTGGCTCTATGCCCTTTTACCGCCAACAGCACCGGCAAATCAAGAATGGCAATGTTGCCGTAGGCAAACCACTCGCGCCCCAGAAAGGAAACCTTCCGAACCGCGCCGAAGAAGCGCCGATTTCTCTGCCGCAGCCAAGCTCGCTCTGGGTTTTCTTTGATGTAACGCGTGAAGGCGGCGAGCTGGCCGTCTTTCTTCACAATCCAATCGTGCCAAGATCGCTCGAAGATTGGGGGGAGGGGGGCGGACGAGACCGCCCCAGCAACACTCGCGTTTTGCCCCACCGCCGAGTTTTGCTGCGCCTCGAATTTTGCGGTCGTCGCTGAGTTTTGCGGCGCCTGCCCCGTCAGGCGCCAGTATTCCCCCGCCAGCGCCTTCATCAACTGGTAAACATACTTGCCAAGCGCCATCTGATCGCCGCTATCCTTGATGTGGATAAGCAGGTGAATATGATCGGGCATGATCGCAAAGCAATCTATCGGCCAAAGCCCCCACCACTTCGCGGCGAATTCGCGAATCACCCGCGCGAATGCCTTGGTGATTTCATTTTCAACAAGGCAGCGCTGGCGCCCCTGCGCGTTTTGCGGTGCCGGCCCGTTTTGCGGCGGCGGCCCCGTCCGCCGCCACCCCCGCGGCTCCGCCTCGTCCGAAATCTGCGAGAAGGCTGCCAGCCCCGGCAGCCGCTTCAGCGTAACCATGTAGAAAAATGGCCGCTTGTAGTCAAATCCTCGCAGACGATGCATCTCAATTCCTCGACATCAGCTGTTTACCTTGCCGGCAATAAGCAGGTCAGTATGATCTGAAAGCCCGCCGATTCCATATCCTGCCGCCGCCACCACGATTCCGAGTCCTGCAGTCGCCGTCCCATGGGCGACAAGCAACTCTGCCAGCAATCGACCAAAACCAACTATAAGTTTTTCTCGTATCATAAATGCCTCGCTGCAAACAAATATTCCAGTCACCCTTCTCTAACATCAATCAGCGACCGCAAATATGCCATGTTCTTGGCTCGACTCTTGGGGGCGCCACCGATATCTCTTACAATGCCCTCAATGAAGTCGCAATATACGTCGGCGTTTCTCGTGGTTGTGTAAAGCGCACCATTATTATCTGAATCGCGCCAGCTTCCCTGCCACTCTACCCGAACATTCAAAGGCTCTTTTGGTTTAAAGGGTTCAATGTTGAATATCTGATGCTCCTTGCGCGTTATCCATGCGGCACCAACTTCAGACAATACTGCCCAAGAAGTTGACATCTTTTCACTTGTTATGAAAACGACATAGACCATCTCTGTCGATGCACTTTCTACAAAGAAGCGCCGCAAGTAATCAAAGATGCTGATTCCCCTTGGTATTCTTGCTTCTTGATCCTCGCTACTCGTATAGATAATGTCTTCTTTGGCAATTCCATTGTACTGAAGCATCTTGTAGGCGATAGTAGCGAAGTCTGCGTCTGCTCCCGTATGACTGATAAGGAGCTTCTTTTTCAGCCCGTCAACTGTCGCCTTCAACCCTAAATCGGGATTGTGCTTGTTCAGCGCAGTTTCGACGATGCTTGCCACATCCTCCTTGGTCAGTGGTTTGCCCTGTTTTAGTCTTTCCTCTGCAGCTTTAGACGCCGTCGCCCCTACTGATTCACGGTAACGCTTCTGACGTTCGCGTAACTCCGCCTCCTTTGCCGCCTGTTCTGCCAATTTCTGTTTTTTACGTTCTTCATTCTGGTAATCCGCCCACTTGTCACGCATCGTCAGAATTTTGAGCAACAACTCAGATCTGATATAGTCGGCAACTCTAATGTATCTCTTGTCGTCTGATTTATACCCCTGTCGATTGCTAAGCGCCATGTCAGGCAGCTCTGTTTCCTCGAAAAGATCGACATGCAACTGACCAACGACATAAACTTCGTTAAGTCGATTCTGTCCAACCAAAGGCAAGATGTCAAACTGGCCTAATTTGTTGTTCGCATATAGTGAAATATGATTGTCCGGGAAATCAGTAAATTCCGTCTTGCGACCTCTTGTAGTTTTGTATGTCCCAATCCATCCTCTAATCTGTAGCGCGTATTCTCCCTCAATCCCTGCCTTGTTTTTCAAGACGATAGGCTCGCTCCACGTATCTCGTTGCAAAACGAACTCGCCACGTCGAGCGTCACCATCCAACACCTTGTCAGCGTAATTCTTAAACCCATCCCCAAATGTTATTATCGTACACAATTCGTTCAGAACCTGCGTATCGAACGCCTCCAATACCTCTTCATCATCTCCACGGATGATATGTATCCTGAAATCTGAACTCACAGCAGGGAATATCTTGGCGATATTCTTTTTGACAACTGAGAGTGTTTTGTGCAACCTGTATTCAGGATGAATCATCACTACCGACGTGCCGCTGCCTCCAATCTTCTTGAAGGTTATCTGTTCTTCCGAAAGAGGCTCAAGCAATCTGTCCCTACGCACATGACGTGTTAGCACAAACCCTGACACGTCCTCGCCAGAGCGCGTCTGCACCAATACATTTTCAGAAACCGACAATGCCGCGAGCTTGCCGATGCCTTTTCTTCCCATCTTCCGACGGCTGCCATCTTTTGTATAGGTATCAGCATCTGTCGTTCTTGATTCGCGCGCTACCGCCAGATAGTGACCGGTAACTTCTTCATACGTCATACCAAGGCCATCATCCTCTACAGTGATACTGTCTTTTTCTGCTATAATGTAAACATTTTTAGCCTGTGCGTCGTATGCATTGGCAATCAACTCCGCCAGCACGTAATAGATATTCGTGTACAGACTCGGACCAAGCAACTCAAGGATACTTGGCTCAATACTCAATGGATAAGTCTTTTCGCTCATATGCCCCACCAATATCAACAATCAGCAAAATTCAACGCTTGATATTCTTTATCAGAAATTGCACGGAAGACAAGATCTCCCTTTTGAGTGCTCATTGAAATCTCATAATTATCAAACTTATTCGTTGTAATAGGCCCGCCAATATACTCTTGCACACACCTATGAAATGTCTGGGAGAAATCCATATCGTTTCTTTTTGAAGCAATAGTATCAAGCAAACTTTTTAGTTGTTGATCCGGCGCACGTAATTGCGCACAGATTCTTTCTATCGCTTTCTTGGCATCATGCTTCTCATGCCAAGCTTCGAGCCTGTAAATTTGTTTATACTCGTATCCAGCCCCTAGTATATTCTTATACTTGAAATGGCACGTTAAGATTGGATTAACTGAATCACACCCAACTATTGCCGTTAAGAATTGAGCAACGCTGTCAACATCACCGATACGAACGCTGAAACTCTGCCCTTCTGTTGAACCTCCATTCCCCTCTATGATAGGCCAGAAAAACCTTTCACTCCAATACACATTGCCCTTGTCTGGGAATATAATTACGATGCGACCATCAAGATCAATAATAGGGGAATCGGAATTATTACAGATTTCAATGCGTAAACCAGTATTCGGCAATGGAAACACACCCCTTTCTCCGACATAAAAATATAGATACGGCTTATACTCTTTGAGCGTCATTACCGGCGAGACCTGTACTTGTGTCGCTCGCCGCATTTCCTCTAGTTGTTCCCGTTGCATCATAAATGCACGAATGACCCCATATAGGGCAAACGCTGAAATAAAAGCGTTTATAGCCCCAAATGTGTCACCGATCTGTCCTGAAATCGCCCAATCGCCAACTACCCTGTGCATGCCCAAAGCATAACACACAAAGACAAGTAAAACAAAGATAACAATCCCAATTGTCAGAAACAACGCCTTCATTGTTATACCCCCTTTAACTTTTCATGTACTTGTGCTATTGCCCCTTTTAACACTTGGAGACATATCTTTGCAGTGTTAATATCAGGGGAGAATCCTCTTGCGCTCTGTTCAAATGGATGAATGTAATTACGGAAATCCCTAACCACATGGCAAAAGCGGTGTACATCTTCTTTCAAATATCCTAATTCTTTTGCTACATTTATCAATGATTCAAGTCGCCACTTCGTAATTGGAATAACAGTGCCATCCTTATCTTTTGGTGATGATGCCGCCCCACAAAACAATCTAGGATTCGACGTGGAAATGGACAGCAATACCGCTTCTAAAATACTGCCTGTGAGAAAAATTGCCGACAATGGCGCATTGACATCCAAACAATGTTTCAGTTCAACTAGACGAGCCTCTATTATTGTTTGCACACTTGGTATTGAAATCAAGCCGTCAAACGTGATATCTTTAAATTCCTTTTTGAGAAAATCATCTTCCGTCTCAACGACAATCTTACGCCGAGTGATACTTGACATTGCTTCTGCTGGTCTCACTCGTCTAAAGGAAATGTCATTTAAGCCCTCATCCCAATAAATATTCCATCCGTCGAATCTTAACTCTGCGTTAAATGAATCTACGCAGGCTGTAAACTTCTCAGGACACTCGCTGAATTCACGTGGATTAAATACTCTACGAATGATCCGCTCAAGTTCCTCCCTCCCGTTAATCTGCTTAAGGTGTTCCTCTGTAAATGTTCCACGAGATGGGAAACCACGACCATATACATCGTGGAATCCAACCTCATTAAACAGAGCAACCAACATCGGACCACTTCTGTAAGAAGTTTCTTCGTTTATTAGCACCACTAAACGCTGAATGGTCTTTGGTGTGAGTTGTATCATCACCTCTTCCCCTTCTTGTGCAATCCTGCAGCTTCTTCCTCTTCCCAGCGTTGGCGGTTGAGGGCGGAGAGGCGCTTGAGGATTTCGATGCGGGCGGGTTCGGAAATCGTGTAGCGGACATTGTCGTTCGCAGGAAGATAACCGACCTCGTGGAAGCCATGTCCAAGATCAATGTCGCTCCAGCCGTATGCATCACGCACCGCTTCGTCAATCTCGCACTGCAACTTGCGCATCTCCTCCAACTCTGAATCCTTCTCCGCCGGATTGTGGAACAGATTGTACAGCGCCGTCAACCCGATATTACGCGATGTCATAATCTGCCGTCGAAGAACATCATATTGCTCGCCGAGTTCTTCGGCAGTAGATGGCTTAGAACCCGGAAATGGGAAGGTCTCATAACATATGGATGGGGTATAGCGTGAAGTCGATGCGCCAAGCGTTCCGCCTTGAGCCAATGCCCAACAAATGTGGATGCTAGAGAGCAAGACAGGAACCCGGCTTTGATCGCACACAATACTGACGTTTGTTTGATCAATAACAATCTGACTACTATAACTAAAGAATGTGCGATGTTTTGACGAGAGTGCAGTTCCCCAAATTTTGCGCAGACCGCAATCCTTTTTCCAACCTACAGGATGCTTAACGAAATTTGCTCCCCTCCCTATTAGGTGATATAGTTCAAAACGAGGTCTCATATAAACCCACCATTTCGTCTTCGCAATCTTATCGGAACTCTTAATCCGTTCTGGTTTAACATCGAAAAGAATTTTCTGATATGCATCAGGATAATCTCGCGCTACATGATTTGGATAATCCTTCGGCACTGATCCAAACTTGAAGCACTGTTCTCTCTCTTCAGATGTCATATTATTCCATGATCCATTAGCATTACGATCCAATGGCCAATCAAAGAAATTAATAATCCAGCGTGACGCACGTTGCTGTGGATCCGAATTTAAATCTTCACCATTCAAGTACGGGAATAACACATCTTTATTCGCAGGATTGGTTTCAATCATCTTCTTGGCAGCTTCTTCCGTCAATGTGAACCCCATTCCGAGAATATAAGATCCTATATACGATTGGCCAGCATTAGCAACAAGTACCTTTGGCGTCCATTCGTCCTGACCGCTCAAATATGAGGATATCGTCGCAACCTCTTTATCATTAATTTTAAATCGGCCCCTCCAAGGCGATGCAAGTGTAGCCTTAAATATTGTTATTGGCGATATAACAACTGCCGCGACACCTGGCCATTCCATATTCGGGTGAGTGCTTACAATGAAACCGCCCAGGGACAATATCATCTCAAGACCAAGAACACGTGTAGCACCCTCTGCTATAGAATTACTTGCAATTAAGCCAAAGACACCGTTGTTCCTCATTAGTGAATACGCACGACGAAAAAAATAACCAACCAGATCGACGGCACCCGGCAATCCTTCTGTAATTGCTTCAACTAAGTACTGCCTATAATAATCACCAAATGCCCCCCGAATTCTCTGGCCTCCCATAAATGGAGGATTACCGACAATGGCATTAAACCCACCTCGCGCGAAGGCCTCCGGGAACTCAATCGCCCAATGGAATGGGCGGCGGGGAGCGGTTTGGCCTACGGGGAGATCGTAGGCGAGGTTGGCGGCGGTCTGCTTTTTGAGAATCGTCGCCTTGAGCGCATCGCCGCCGAGAAGCGGTTCGCCTTCGACTGCCGCGGCGTCAAGCCGTGCCGCAGTCTTTTTCGTGGGCTTGCCCGCCACAAGAACCTCGCCGATGAAATAGTCGGCGTAGTCGCGGACATCCGAAAGCAGTGTCTCGACCTTCGCGTTTTTTGTTTCCGCAAGGTGGACATCCGTAATATCGCGCATCCGCATCTCGCGGATTTCCTCGCGTTCCTTGAGCGCCTCTGCGACCTTCGCGCGGATGGAGTCGCTCAATAGCGACAGGTTTCCATGCGGATCGGGCTTCATGCGGAACTGCGCAAGCTGCTCGATGTCCGACACGCCGAGAAGCGAGTCGCCCGACTTGAGGTTGTGGTCGAGGAATCCGAACGGACGCCCCTTCGAGATCGTGACAAGCCAGAGCGAGAGTTTGGCCAGTTCCACGGCAAGCGGGTTGATGTCCACGCCGTAAAGGCACCTCTCGGCAACCAGACGCCGCGCCTCGCAGAGACGATCCTCCAGCACCTCGCTCATCGGATCATTCGGAGGGAAGTCCGTCACGGTGCCGTTGGATGCGATCGCCTTGCCGTCCTTTTCGGCGGCGGCCCACGATTCCACGACCCTGTCGCCCAGATACCGGCAGGCCTGCACGAGGAACGCGCCCGATCCCATCGCGGGATCGCATATCTTGAGCGAGAGCAGTTCGTCGGGCGACTTGAGCTTCCATTCGACGCGTGGCGTTCCCTTGGCAGGGCCATCATAGACGACCGGCTCAAGCGCCTCCTTCACGATCATTTCCGTGAGAACCTTGGGCGTGTAGTGCGTTCCAGAGCTGCGGCGGTCGCGTCCTTCTGTCACATAGAACGAATCCTTGTGATAAACGACCGGCTCGCCCCATTCGCTCGTGCGGAGCCAGTTGAGGTAAGGCAGGATGCGCGCCTCAAGCTTCTTGTCGCCACGGCAAATCTTCGGCAGGAACGGAAGAAGCGTGATGTCCGGCTCGGCGGCATATTCGCGCGCGATGGCCGTGCGTCCGGTAAGATCCTTCATCCGCGCAAAAAGCTTCTCTTCGGAGTCGAGCGCGAGCGATTCCAGCTCGGCAAGCGCGATCTCAGGATTCTGGTGCGTCTTGTCGCCCTTCACGCCCAGCAGTAGTTCGTCTGCGCGCGCGCCCGTGAATTCGAGAAGTCCCTCGTAGATGTAGCCGATCTGTTCGACATCCAGCGAACGGAACGAAAGCGGGATCGCGCCGCCCTTTTGCTTAAGCACCTGCAACGATTCAAGAATGAGCAGTACCGTGCGGTTGTCGATGGGGAGCGGCGGCGGATTGTCGTCCGTCATGGAAAGGCCGAGCTGACGCCCTTCGAGGAACGGGAACTTCTCAGGATTGAAGAGCGACCCGCCCATGGCCGGGAAAAGCAGATCGGGATGGCTGATGCCGCCGTACACGAGACGGAACACGCCCAGGAGCCGCGCCCATGCATCGTAGCGGCGCTCCAGCACCTGCGGACCGAACTTGTCCGATTCCTCCTCCAGTTTCTTGCGCAACGTCGATACGGCATAGACATCGTCGTACTTCTTTTCGCCAAGGAGCATCAACCCGCGTTCCTCCGCGCAGAGGAGGAACACGAGCCGCATCATCACCGTGAGCGCGGCCTCGTAGAGCGCCGACGGAGACACGCCCGCAAGGAGCTTGCGTCCGGAATCGAGATCGGCGCGGTCGAATCCCTCCATGAGGACTTCAACAGCCGTCATCACCTGCTTGCCGAGCGTATCGGTTACTTCCTCGAGATGCTTGAGCGATTCGTCCAGCAAATACGGCAGGCGCTTCTTCGGCGCGCCCACGAAGCGGCGATAGCCGAGGAGCGCGAGGAAGGCGCGAAGCGTGGAATCCTCCTGAAACCAGAGTCTTGCATACCAGGTTGCCGTACCGGAAAGCGTGCCGCCCGTAGCGGCGTTGACGAGTACCCACTTCTCGCCGTTCGTGACAAGGCCGATGCGCACCTCGTGGGCTCGGCAGAGACGCGTCATCTTCTCGATGACCGAATCCTTCCAGTCATCGGCGACATCCCGAGCGTCGGGCTTCACATCCGCCGGCAGTATCTTGATGAACAGGGCGGGCTTGCCATCAAGCCCCTTCAGCCAATAGTCTGGGGCAAACTTCCCGATGCCGCCCTCGCCCTTCACTTCAAATTCTGCGTTTTGCGGCGCCTGCCCCGTCTGGCGCCAAGCCCCGCGTCCGCCGGTAAGATCGCCTGGCTGGAATCCCAACCCTTCGCGCAACACCGCCTCGCACCAGGCTTCATGCAACTCTTCAAGTCTTGGATGCTTTGTTTCCACTGCATCCACCCATTCGCTGTAATACCGCGAAAGGTCGCGTTTGGTCCGCTTGTCAAAGCCGTCCAGCCCATCGGGGAATGCCTCGTTGAGAACCGTCGCTGAGAGGAACGGTCCCGAAACTTCGATAAGCTGAAGCCAGTCGTAGTGGATGGAAGTCTTACTGCTCATTGGCAACACCCCCATGCTTTGGTTTCAGGTACAAGGAAGAGAACTGCCGCTGGGAAGGTCAGCGAGCGCGGGTTCGAGTAGTGCCGCTCGATGACCGCGATTTCCTTCTCACGTTCCTCTGGGATCTGATCCAGACGCGCGCGAAGCGCGGCGAAGTCTCGCTTCAGCTCCTGCACATCCTCTTCGCCGAAGTCGAACGTCAGCTGGACAAACGCCTCATGGTCGTTCTCGATATCCAGTTCCTTCTTGATGCTCTTTTCAAGCTCGTCAAGCAACGTGTTCACATCCTTGACCTCGGAATCTCTGCGATGCGCCAGCGTGGAAAGCAAGCTGTCGAGACGTTCCTTGGAACGTGCCTCATACGATCTGGTGATGGACTCCTCGTATTTGGCGAAACGTGACCGAAGGACGGCGAACACGCCGTCCGGCACGTCGTTCATCGGGTGCGAGGCGTCCAGATACTGTTGAAGTGTCTTGAGCACTGGTTCGCGACGATAGGAATCCGACTTCAGCTCGCCGCCGGAATAAGTCAGCTCCTCGTGGAGGCGCAGGTGGTCGCCGCCAACGATCAGAAGACGGCTGAACACGTATGCCATCGGCTCCTTGAGACCGGGCACCGACCGCACGGCGACGCGGTGGAGTCTTGAGCTTGTTCCCGTTTTCCACACCTCTTCGCGCAGCAGCCGCAGCGACATTCGGACAAGCGCATGGTTGAGGTGTGCGAGGACGATGTCATCCCGATCCTTGATGCAGTCCGGATCGAAAGTGACCGGGCGGATGTCCCCTGTATGCGGATGGGCAAGGCCAATTGACGCTTCGCTCCATGAGTCAGTGAAAGCGGGAACCTTCCACGCCACGATCTCCCCGCTCTCACTTTTCACTTTCACTTCTTCGAGCGGCGGCTTGCCGGCAAGTTCAAGCGCCGTCTCAACCGCCTTGCGCACATTCTCGGGCGACAGGTGCGCGTCCGATTTAGATTGCTGGAGGTTCTCATGCAGCTTCGCGATACGTGCCGTGAGCTCCTTCTCAAGCGACAGCATCTTCCGCGCGCGGTCACGACGCGCGCTTTGTACATCGGCGTCAAGACGCTTTGACTTGCCAAGCATCGCGTCCTGAATCTGCGCGCTCAGAATGCCGCCCACGCTGCCAAGGTCCTCGCGGATGGCATCAACCTTGCGTGCGGCACGAAGAAGGTATTCGCCGTCGCCGACGATATCGCCGGGGGCCAGATCGCGCGACGCGTCCGCGTCGAACCCCTTGCCGACGGGATGCCAGATATACACCGACTTCGACCGTTGTCCGTGACGGTCGATGCGTCCGTTGCGCTGCTCCATCACATTCGGATTCCACGGAATCTCCACATGGATCATGTACTTGCAGAAGTTGTGGAGATTGATGCCTTCGGAGGCAGCATCGGTCGCGAGAAGTATGCGCACGGGCGATGCCTTGCCAGGACGCGTCTGGAAGGCGTTGATCACGGCGTCGCGCTCTTCGCGGGCGAGTGCCCCGTGGAGGAACATCATCGTTTCGCCGCCGTAGCCATGGTTCGCAAGGATCGTCCGGAGCCACGTGTGGGTGTCCATGAACTCCGTGAAGAGGATGACGCGCTCGTCGTTGAACTCGCCGTCCGGTCGCTTCAGGTGTTCGTCCAGCCATTTCAGGATCGCCTTCGCCTTGGAGTCTTCCGTTTCAGCGTTCCGTTTCGCCCACTCGCAAAGCTCATCGAGGATGGCCGACTCCCGATCTGAAAGCTGTGCAGCGAGACCGGCGTTCTTCTCAATTGCCTCGTCTTCGGCCTCCTCGACTTCCCTTTCGTCAGCCGCGTCCTCCTGTGCCCGCTGGATGGCGTCGTAGAGAGAACGTTCGTCATGCTTCTCGAACTTGCGCCTGCGTCCTTCGGCTAGAGAGACGCGGTACTTTTCGAGCGTACGCGCGAATGCCGCAGGCGAGGAAAAGAGGCGCTTTTTGAGAAGCATCATCACAAAGCCTGTTCCGAACGAGGCTTTGTTCTTATCAACCGCCGCGAAACGCGCGTCCATGAATTCCTTGAGCAACGCGTGGATGCGACGTTCTTCGGGGGTGTAGTCGACTTCCAGCGGCAGAAGTTCGCGTTTGGGGAATACAGGGTTGGCGTCCTTGTCGGTGATGTTGCGTTTGAGGCGGCGCACCATGACCTGCTGAAGCTGCGATTCGCTCGGTTCGACCGTGCGGGCGAAGCGCTGGTTGTCAAGAAGCTCGAGAAGCGATGTAAATGATTCTTTGTAGCCGTTATGGGGCGTAGCCGAAAGGAAGAGATGGTGCGTGAAATGCGGCGCAAGCCGTTGGATCGCCCGCGTGCGAAGGCTCGCCTTGGCGTATGCGCCACGTCCCGACGGCGCGACATTGTGGGCTTCGTCGACAACAAGGATGTCAAACTTGCGCGGATAGGTGATCTCGGAAGGCAAGGCGTCCTTCAGGAGGCGGAAGCCCTCGCCTTGCTTGATCCAATCCATCGAGGCGATCAGATACGGGAATGCCGTCCATGGGTTTGCCTGAATGCCGCGCTCGCGGCGGAAGTTCTTGATGAACTCGCTGTCGATGATCTGGAACTTGAGCCCAAACTTTTCGTGCATTTCCCGCTGCCAGTTCGTGAGATCAGATGCGGGCGCGATGATGAGAACTGTGCGGGCGCGGTGACGGATCAGAAGCTCCTGAATGACAAGGCCCGTCTCAATCGTCTTGCCAAGACCCGTATCGTCCGCGACGAGCAGGTTCACGCGGGCCATGTTGATGGCGCGGACAAGCGGATCAAGCTGATAGTCCTCGATTGTAATGCCGCTGCGAAAAGGCGAGAGCAGGTTGTTGCGGTCCACGTTCGTGGCGATGCCCCAGCGGACGGCGTTCAGGAACGCCTGAAGCTGTTCGTTGTTGTCGTAGCCATTTACTTCTGGAAGCCCCGCCTTTTCGAGAATACGTGCACCTGGCTCTATCTGCCAGATCACCGAAATCTGCTCGCCGCCTGCATCCTCCTCGATAGATTCGAGCGTCACCAAGTCTTGACGGCAATAGGCATCCCCAGACGGCATATAAGTGTCAACATCCGACACAAGCCATTGGCGGTGACGAACCTCTACCAATTCCCCCTGCTCTGGAACCCGAAAAGGGTCGGAAGCAATCTTGGGGGCATTAGGCATCAACACCCTCCCGCAGCAAATCCAATTGCTTCAGATGGGTGATGAAAGTCTCGCCTATCAACCGACCAAGTTGAACAGGCACGGCATTGCCAATCATTTTCCCAAGAAGCGAGATGTTGGCATGTTCACCTTCGGGCACGAATTGGTAATCCCTTGGAAAACCCTGAAACATCGCACCTTCGCGGATTGAGATTGCACGATCTTGCTCAGGATGTCCGAAGCGCCCATTGCCAAAACCGTAGAACTGCGTCGTCATCGTAGGCGCTGGCTTGTCCCAGCTCATCCGTCCATACACGCCACCGTATGTCTTTCCCGTGTCCTTGCGATGGCATTTTGCAACAAGTCGCCTTGGCCAATCTCTCCAAGTTCCGCCCGGCCTGGATGCCTTGATGCGCTTCATGTTCAACGCAGAAAGCGCCGCAGAGAAATGAAGCCTGTCATCAGGATCGCATTCGCCTGCTTTCAACCTCGGCAAATCCCCAATAATTTCGCGCACCGTCTGAACGTGAACATCTTTAGGCGGCGGTGGCACTTTGATTTCGCCAAAAATCGACGCGATCAAAACCACGCGCTGCCTAAGTTGCGGGAGGCCGTACTTTGGGCACTCCACTACTTGATGGCACACATGATAGCCAAGATCGTGGAGAGCTTCGGTAAACCGCGAGAACACCTTCTGGTCTTCGAGCTTCGGAACATTCTCCATCGTGACCAGCTGAGGATGAGTCTCGCCAACGAGACGCGTAAATTCATCCAACAGAAGCCATCTTTTGTCTCTCCATGTCGCCTTCTGATTGTACTTTGAGAATGTCTGGCAAGGAGCGCACCCGGCAAGAAGAGAAATGCGGCCTTCACGGAAATTATCGCCAACATCATTTGCGGAGACATCTGTAACGGACTTGTGCAAGAACTTGGCGTTGTTATTGTGCTCATACGCGTATTC
>CACYQU010000040.1 GCA_902776615.1 uncultured bacterium | reverse complement strand
CCTGCTCTTCACGCTTTCGTGACATGTCGTTTCCCCTGTTTCTTGCGCGGCGAATCCGCCTCGCGAACCGATGGCGTATAGTATACCAAATTCCGCCGGATCAAGGGCGGCGGCCCGCGCGCTTCAACGGAAGATGAAAACCCTCCTTAGTCGCGGACGAGACGCCCGCGCCCCAGTGATGCCCCCACTTCCTCACTCCTCCACTCCCATCCTCACAGGAAACCGGGGACAGGCCCTGCTTTTGACGGCGATAAGTGATAGAAAGTGTCAATATCACCGCTAAAATCGCACCGTCAACCGGGGACTGTCCCCGATAGTTCTTCAACCACGCGCCTGAAGACGCCAAGGCCCGCAAGCAAAGGCTCATCTATGCAGTCCAGACCGTCACGCATCCCGACAAGACCGAAAAGAACCACCGCAGCATTCCAGGGCGCACGGCATACGCAAAGGCATTCGACGACTTCGGCATCCTGGCAATCACCGAACCTGAGTCCAATGTGATCGCAAAGGTGTTCACTTACTTTCCAAGACGAGGAGCAAGAAAACAGTAAACGGTTTGCGGCACCCTCTCGGATGCCGCACCGACAAGAATTATACCATACCTTTCTCGAAGGAGTCAATTGCATGAAAAATATCCTTGAGTGGCGGGGCAGTCTCCATGGCAGACCAAGGGGGCTCGAATTTACCCTAAGGGGTTCTTTAATTTACCCTAAGGGTGAAGCGAATTTACCCTAAGGGTGAAGCGAACTTACCCTAAGGGGTTCTTTAACTTACCCTAAGGGTGAAGTGCACTACCCCTTACGGGTAATGGAAGTCCCCCTTAAGGGCAAATTGCGATGCCGCCGCTTCGACATCGGATTATTCCTTGACGGTTCCCTTCAGCACGGCTTCGGCGAAGACGCAGAGAGCACAGAGAGACCAGAAGAAAAATTGATTTTTTTTAGTGCAGTTTGTATCAAAGATAGCAGAGACCGAAAGTTGGAAGTTCTCTGCAAACTCTGCCTCTCTGCACCTCTGCGTGAAAAACCAATGGGATGGCAATGGGATTATTCCTTGATGGTTCCCTTCAGCACGGCGATGAAGGCCGACTGGGGAACGTTCACGTGGCCGAACTCCTTCATTCGGGCCTTGCCGCGTTTCTGCTTTTCGAGCACCTTCATCTTGCGCGTCACATCGCCGCCGTAGAGCTTGGCGAGGACGTCCTTGCGGAACGGGCGGATGTCTTCGCGCGCGATGATCTCCTTGCCGATCGCGGCCTGGACGGGTATCTTGAACTGGTGGGGCGGGATCGTCTCGGCAAGCGCCTTGCACATTTGCAGACCGCGCGCGCGGGCCTTGTCGCGATGGACCATCGTGGCGAACGCGTCGACGGTTTCGCCGTTCAGGAGAATATCCATCTTGACGATGTCCGATACCTGGTATCCCGCGGGCTCGTAGTCCATCGAGGCGTAGCCGTGCGAGACGGACTTCAATGTGTCGTGGAAGTCGATGAGTATCTCGTTGAGCGGCAGCAGGCAGTGAAGCATCACGCGCTTGGCGTCGATGGTTTCGGTGCCTTCGACCGTTCCGCGGCGGTCCATCACTATTCGCATCACGTCACCTATGGAGCCGGACGGCGTTATTATGCGAGCCTTGAGCGTAGGTTCGGAGATTGTTTCGAGCGCGGATGGGTCGGGCATCTGCAGAGGATTGTCGAGGTCGCGCTCGGTGCCGTCCTTCATCTTGAGCTTGTAGACGACGCCGGGCGAGGTCGAAATGATGTCCAGCCCGAACTCGCGGCGGAGGCGCTCCTGCACGATCTCCATGTGGAGAAGGCCCAAGAATCCGCAGCGGAAGCCGAATCCGAGCGCGAGCGAGCTTTCGTGGTGGAACGTGAACGCCGAGTCGTTGAGATGCAGCTTTTCGAGACCGGCCGACACCTTCGGGAACTCGTCGGTCGACATGGGATATATGCCGCAGAAAACCGTGGGGTGTATGTCGTGGAAGCCGGGCAGGGCCTCGGACGCGCCAAGCTTCGCAGTCGTAACCGTATCGCCGATCTTGATCTCGCTGGGGTCTTTCACCGTTCCGACGATATAGCCGACCTGCCCCGCCTCGAGGTGGTCGACGGGTTTCTTGTTCGGCGAGAAAATGCCGACTTCGTGAACGGTGGTAGTAACGCCGCTCGCCATGAAAACAACGCTCTGGCCGGCCTTCAGCGAACCGTCGACGAGGCGCACGTAGGTTATCACGCCGCGGAACTCGTCGAAGACCGAATCGAAGACGAGCGCCCTGAGAGGCGCGTCCACGCCCCTCGTCTCGGGAGGGGGTATGCGGTTGACGATGGCCTCCAGCACGTCGGGACAGCCTACGCCCGTCTTTGCCGAAACGAGAAGCGGGTCGTCCATCGGAATGGCGAGGATATCCTCTATCTCGCGCGACACTTCTGGAACATCGGCGCCGGGCAGATCGACCTTGTTCAGAACCGGCACGATCTCCAGTTTCGCATCCTGCGCGAAGTATGTGTTGGCGACGGTCTGCGCCTCCACGCCCTGCGCCGCGTCGACGACCAGGAGCGCCCCTTCGCACGCGCCCATCGAGCGGCTCACCTCGTAGGCGAAGTCGACGTGTCCGGGAGTGTCGAGCAGATTGAAGAGGTATTTGCGCCCGTTCTTTGCGGTGTATTCCATCGACACGGGATGGCTCTTGATCGTAATGCCGCGCTCGCGCTCGAGATCCATCGCGTCGAGGGTCTGCTCCTTGAGCTCGCGCGCGGAAATCGCATGCGTCAGCTCGAGTATGCGGTCTGAAAGCGTCGTCTTGCCATGATCGACGTGGGCGATGATGCAGAAGTTCCTGATGTTTTCCAGCTTCATTTGTCCTTGCTCTGTGTCGTCTGGCCGGCCCTGCTGCGGGCCTTGAGGAATATCCTGAGGGGCGCCCCTTCGAGACCGAACCGCGCGCGGATCTGCTTTTCCATGTAGGAGAGGTAGGCCGTCGTGACGAGTTTCGGGTCGTTGACGAAAAGGCGCAGCGTCTGGGGGTTTGCGGATACCTGCAGGCCGTAGTAAATCTTGAGGCGCTTGCCCTTTATCATCGGCGAAAGAGTCTTCTTCGAGGCCTTGGTTATCACGTTGTTGAGCATGCCCGTCGGGATGCGCTCCGAGGCGGAGGCGGCGGCGCGGTCGATCGCGTCGACCGTGCGGCGGATGTTGTAGCCCGACTTGTTCGAGCAGAACACGACCGGCGCGAACGAGAGGAAAGGCATCATCTGCCGAAGGGCGGAGAGCGCGTCCTTTTCGTTCATCCCCTCTTCAAGGGCGAGGTCCCACTTGTTCATTATCACGACGCACGCCCTGTTGGACTCGAGTATCTTGCCCGCGATGCGCTTGTCCTGCATCGTCGGGCCGATGGTCGGATCCATCACGAGCAAGACGACGTCGGCCTCGGCGATGGCCGCCTCGCTACGGAAGAGCGAAAAAGTATCGACGGACGTCTTGCTCATCTTCGTGTGGGGCTTCATCCCGGCCGTGTCCACAAGCATGTAGCGGCGCGCGTCCGGCCCGGACCCGATGGTGAACGGAACCTCCACCGCGTCGCGCGTCGTGCCGGGAATATCCGAAACGATGACGCGCGGCGCGTTGAGAAGACGGTTCACGTAAGAGCTCTTGCCGACGTTCGGGCGGCCGACGATCGCGACTCTGAGCGGACGCGCCGACGCGTCCTCGGCGGCGGCCTGGGGCAGCTTTTCCGCAACGGACTGCAACAGCGCCTCGACGCCGCGGCCGTGCTCGGCGGACGTCGCGAAGACCGGCAGGCCGAAGCGCTCGAACTCCGCCGCGCGCCAATCGTCGTCGGCGGTGTCGCACTTGTTGGCGGCGATCATGCACGGCACGCCAGATTCGCGCACGCGCTTTATGACCTCGGCGTCGAGCGGCGTTATTCCGGCGCGTGCGTCGACGACCACCACGCAGACGGCGGAGTCTTCGACGGCAAGCGCGGCCTGGCTCTTCGTCTCGTTGTCGAGAGGGTCGTTGGTCACGGTCTTGTCGAAGGCGATTCCGCCGGTGTCGACGAGCATCACGCGGCGGCCGAGCATCTCGACTTCGCGCGCAACCCTGTCGCGCGTAACGCCGGGCTGGTCGAACACGATGGCGACGCGCTTCTTCGCGATCCGGTTGAAGAGCGCGCTTTTGCCCGTATTGGGCCGGCCGACAAGCGATACGACATTCATCAGAACTTGCTCTTTTTCGAAAGTACGTAGAATATGGCGGCGATGAGACCGCCGAGAACGCCCGAGAAGCCCATCACGATCGCGAACGAGTGGGGATGCGACATGAACGGAAGCGTCTGCAGGTTCATGCCGTAGATGGACGCCACAAGCGTAGGCACCGCGAGCAAAATCGTCACCGCCGTCAGATACTTCATCACGTTGTTCAGGTTGTTGTTGATCAGCGACGCGAAGGTATCGAGCGTTCCGTTGAGAATGTTCGCGTGGATCGTCGCCGTCTCAAGCGCCTGCTGGTATTCGACCATCGCGTCCTCGAGCTGGTCGCTGTCGTCTTCGGTGAGCACGACCTGGCGGGACGTGTTCGCGCGGGCGAGAGCGATGGTGTCGGCCTTGAGCGAGGTGGTGAAGTAGACGAACGTCTTCTCGATCGTGAGCAGCTTCAAAAGCACCTTGTTGGAGATCGATTCGTGAAGCTCCTCTTCGAGGGCGTTCGTGCGCAGGTGGATGTCGTGGAGGTATCTGAGGAAGAGCACGCCGCCGTGCCAGAGAAGGCGGAAAGCGAAGCGGTACTTGTCCTTGGGCGGGCAGACGCGGCGTATCTGGTCGAGGAAGGCGGTCGTGACGGGCGTGCGCATGCTGCACACGGTGATCACGCTTTCGCCGGTAAGCACGATGCCGAGAGGCACGGTGCAGTAGGGCGCAACCTCGTCGCCCTCGACCGGACACGGCACATGCACGATGAGAAGCGTCGAATCGTCGTCGTAGTCGAAGC
This sequence comes from uncultured bacterium, assembly GCA_902776615.1. Lineage (GTDB taxonomy): Bacteria > Verrucomicrobiota > Kiritimatiellia > RFP12 > UBA1067 > UBA1067. The sequence continues at coordinate 24,893 of CACYQU010000040.1, read as the reverse complement.
GCGGCCTTTCGTCGCGGTCGAGAGGGTCGGTGAGAAAATCGCGCGGCACATTCTTCGCGGCGATCACGGCCTCAAGCTCGGTGGTCGTCGGCTCGACAAGATTGATCCAGCAGGACGGCGCGAAATCGGGCGTCTCCTTGAGACCCCCGTTCTCCCACCTGTATATCGTCATCATGCCGCGCCTCCTTTCCCGGCCTCTTACGCCAGCTGGCTGAGGAACCTTACGTCGTTTTCGTACAGCCAGCGGATATCCGGTATGCCGTACTTGATCATCGCGATGCGCTCGACGCCGAAGCCGAATGCGTAGCCCGAAACCTTCTCAGGGTCGTAGCCTACATGGCCGAACACGCGCGGATCGACCATTCCTGCGCCGGCGACCTCGATCCAGCCCGACTCCTTGCAGACGCGGCACCCCTTGCCCTTGCAGAGGTGGCAGCTGAAGTCGACCTCGACCGAAGGCTCAGTGAACGGGAAGAAGTGGGGACGGAACCGCACCGTAACGCCATCGCCCATCATCTCGTGGGCGAAGTAGGCGAGAACGCTCTTGAGGTCTGCGAGCGAAACGGGCTTGGTGTCGACGTAAAGCCCTTCTATCTGGTGGAAGTTCGCGGAGTGTGTCGCGTCGGTCGTGTCGCGGCGGTAGGTTCTGCCGGGACATATCACGCGAATCGGCGGCTTGTTCGCCATCATGGTGCGAATCTGCACGGGCGAGGTCTGGGTTCTCAGAAGCGTGTCGTCGCCGAACCAGAAAGTGTCGCTGCGATCCATCGAGGGATGGTGCGGCGGAGTGTTGAGGGCCGTGAAGTTGTTGAAACGGTTCTCAAGTTCCGGGCCGTCGGCGACGGTGAAGCCGAGACGCCCGAAGATGCGGGCCGTCTCCTCTATCACGCGCGAGAGCGGATGCTTTGCGCCGAGCGCAAACCAGCGGCCCGGCAGGGTGAGGTCGGCGTCGACCGGCTTCTCGGCGGATGCGCCGGCGCCCTTGGAGGCGAGCGCGGCCTCAACCTCGGCGCGCCACGCCTGCACAGCCTTGCCGAACGCAGGGCGCTCCTCTTTCGGAACATCCTTCATCGCCTTGATAAGCGCAGGGATGGAACCGTTTCGCCCGACATATTTGACGCGAAGCGCCTCAACCGCAGCCGAATCGGCCACCGCCGCAATTTCCGCAAGGCTCTCAGCCTTCGCCTTCTCTAGTTCTGCAAGTGTCATAGCCTTAAAACCTTTTGAGGTGGAATTATACCATAAATAGGCTCCGCTCCGCAAAGCGAGAGAGCGAGAACCAGCGGGCGCGGACGCTCTCCCAGGCAGGCGCGCTCGCTGGCGGGGACAGGCCCTGGCTTCTACAGGCAAAGGAGAATTACGCCAAACAATATCACGGCAAGGGCCAGGGCCTTGCGGCGAAGATTGGTTTCATGGAAGAACCGCGCGCCAAGTACGAACGTGACGACCACAGAGAATCTGCGCATCAGCGACGCTACCGAAATGGGGACGCCAGGAACCGCAAGACCGCTGAAGTAGAGCCAGTCCGACACTGCAAGCAGCATGCCGACGAGGGGGATTGTCCAGCGCCATTCGAATCTGGACGCCGCCGGCGTCTTCCGCCTCGCCAGGCTCGCCAACTTGGCGAGACCGAGCAGCGACGCGTACACGAGAACAAGCCCCACTTGAAAGAAAAGCTGCACAGTCTCGACAGGTGCGCTCCTCACCTGAAACACGTACTTGTCCCAGATCGACGAGCACGCGGAAAAGAACGCCCCGGCCACAGCGCACCAGACCGCCCTGTTCCGGAAGAAGTCTATGCCTTCGTGTCTGCCGGCCCAGGAAAAAACGAAGTAGCCCGCGAACACGGCGAGCATCCCCACGCCCTGGATGAAATGCGGCACCTCTCCATACAGAAAAAACGCGACCACGAAAACGAGAGCAGGCGCAGAAGCTCTTATTGGCGTTGCGATGGAAATCGGCAGTGTCCGCAAAGCGCAAAAGGTGAACACCCATGAAGTGGCGACGATGACGCTTTTCACCGCCGAAAGACCGATGACGGGCAGCGAGGCGCCATCCAGCACGTCGAGGCGTCCGGCCGCCAGCAGGCCGAGACTGAACGCGGCGCATCCGAAGACGGTCGAGCAAAGGAGCACAGGCAGCACGGCGTTGTTCCTGACGCTCGCCTTCTTGGCAAGGTCGTACAACGCCAGCATGACGGCGCTAGAGAGAATCCATAATGTCCACTGCATGGTTGCGATGAGGGGGATATATTACTACTATCCTCCGATTCGCGCAAGTGGGCATTCAACAATACAATCAAATATGCTATAATTTCACAGCTTGAAAACCCGATCCATCATTGCCGCTTCGTCGGCAGCACTGGCGATCGTCTGCATGGCAGACGCTGTTTCTGCCGCCGCAGATCCCCCGGCCAATCTCGCGGCAGGCAACGTGGCCGGCACGCGCTTCACTCTTTCGTGGAACAACCCCGGGCACACCGTCTCGAACAGAGTGGACCTCTTCGAAGTGAAGATCACGCCGCAAAAGGGGGACGTCGCCCAGCGCATCGACTTCGACAATCTCTCGAACGGCAAGAACAGCCAGGAATGCACCTCGCGCATAACAAGCGCCTATCCGGAACTTTCCGGATATCGCCTTTACATGCCGACAAACTCAAGCGGAATAATACAGATATCAAACTCGGAGAATACCGGCTGGCTGGCCCTCGCGGTTCACGATTCGCTGACAACGGCAGCACTGGCCGTCTCGTCAAGGAAGCATCCGAAAACCGCCAAGAAAACGATGCTGGAAATATCGCTCGCGACCGGCTCGGCGACAAACGCCATCGCGCGCATTTCGCCCGGAATGGACTTTGCGACGAATGTTTTCGAGATAGGCGAGATCGCTGCGGACTCTTCAATCCTCCTCTCCGCGGTTCCCGTTCCCGCCAACACGGGCGACCGCCGCATCCAGATAGACGAAATCACGCTCTTCGGCAACTACTCGCCGATGTTCGCCGCCACAAACGCGCTGCCGCCTGTATTCGTGGCCAACGCCGAACGTCTGCGCGTGAACGGTCTGCATTTCAACAGCCACTACCTCGCAAGGGTCGCCTCATTCATGGACGACGGTTCGCTTTCGGAGCCTTCCGCTTCGATAGAGGTCGACACGAAGCGAAACGACCCTGAGACGATATTCCTCATCAAGTAGCCGAACACGCAGGCAACTCCACCACGTCGCCGTTTGCGACAAGCAACAGTTTCAGCTCTATGCGCGTTTGGGGCAGTCCGCAGAGCGACGACAGCGCCCGCCTGTAGGCCAGCATCTGCCCCATGTACGTATCGCGCATTCGCGACGCGAATTCGCCCGCGCTTTCGCCGCGCCTCGGGGCGTTTGTCTTGTAGTCGCATATCTTCGCGCGCCGTCCTTCCGCGTCGCTCCAGAACACAACGCGGTCGAACTGGCCCGACTCCCACCTGCCGTCGGCAAAAAGCTCGTACGCCCTTTCACGCCATACCTTCGCATCGGCGGACGGTTTCACAAGCTCGCGCTCAAGCGCGCTTGACGCCGCCGACCCGTCCAGCCATTCGATCTTCTCGAACCGCGCGTGCGCCTCGACGCCGCGCTTTGCGGCGGCGCCAAAACCGTCCGCAAACAGAACATCGCCGCAAAGCCCGGAATAAAACGACTCGCTTGGCCGCGCCTTGACGATTTCGCGCCGCCTGCCGCGCTTCGCCGGACACGGCGGCCCGGCAAATCCATTCCCGCCGACGGCTCCCGCCGACGTGGCGCCCCTAAGGCACTCGCGGTCGCCGTCGGTCTTCAGGCCGACCATCCTCGCAAGGTCGCTGAATTTCGCCGGTATGGGCGGAGGCTTCGCGTTCGCCGGATGCAAGATCAGCGTAAGCGCCTTTTTTGCGCGTGTCATGGCAACGTAGTCGAGACAAAGCGAACCATAGCGCTGCGCATGCATGCGCCTGCGCTCCGCAGCGCCGAGAACCGCATCGCCGAGCGCAACATCCGGTCCTGGATTGGACACCACCCATTGCGGCGATTCGCTCTCAAGCGGCCCCACATGGCTTGAGTCGACGAGTCCCTCGTGTTCGTAAAACGGTATTATCACATAATCGAAGCCCAATCCCTTCGATTGATGCATGGTCATTATCCTCACCATTCCGCTCTCGGCGTAATCGCGCCGCTTCTTGTGGTCGAGGAATTGCGCGAAATCGGAAAGGCGCGTGCGGGAATCGCGGATGGACTCGAACTCCGCGGCGCACTTGATGAGATCCTCGAAGCGAGACTCCGTGAAATCGTTCCACGAGTCGGGAACCCTCTTCAGCGCCTCGCGAACCTCGCGGAATTTGCGGGCGACGCCCTTTCGCGTGAACTCAGCAAGCAGCTGCGCCGACATCCCGGCGATCTCCGGCAGACCGTCCGGCCAGAGCGCCTCGGCAAGCGGGGTATGGGCTATGTGGGCGTATGCGAAACCGTCGGAAGGATGCTCCGCAAGCGCAAGAAGCTCCGTCATAGCCGACAGCGCAGGACAGTCGCCCACGCTGCTTTCGCCCTCGAACACGACTTTCTCGATCCCTTTCGACTTCAGGTACGCGAGAAGGTTTTCGCCGAAATCGTTCTTCCTTACGAGCACGGCGCATGTCAGCCCACGCTCCCAGGGACGCACCGCATCCAAGGCGTTCGCCACCGGTTCGAAGAAGTCGGATGCGACAACTTGCTTGCCGTGTTTGACCGCCTCTGCAACTTCCACGAAACCGTCCATTGAATTGTCGTGGCTCTCGTGGTCGCGGCAGCTCCACTTCGCGCCGTCCGGAGCGTCGTCCATATCGAACGCGCCGCGAACCGCGGACTCGCCGAACACCTTGGTGACCGCGCGGGATATTGCAGGCAGATATCGCCGCGAGACATCGAGCGGCCTGAGCACATTGCCCGGCAGCTGCGCGCGGGCGACCTCCTCGCCGAGTATCCGCACGTCTCCGCCGCGCCACTCGTATATGGACTGCTTGCGATCGCCGACTATGAAAACGGTGCTTCCCCCGGCAGGCTGCGAACTTTCGTCTATAAGGTTCTCGATCGCTTTCCACTGGCTGCGGCTCGTATCCTGGAATTCATCCAGCGCCCAGTGGTCGAACTTCGCGTCCATCCTGTACTCCAGCGCGAGCCGGTCGCCCATCTCCAGCGACTGGAGAAGGTCGGGCATGTCGTCAAACGCGACGAGACCCTTGGCGCGCACCTTTGCGACATAGGCCGCGTCGTACGCCCGCATCAACCTGTAGACGCCTTGCGTCTCCTCGAGCGCGCGGGCGATCTTCCACATGCGCATCATGGCAAAAGCCCGTTCCGCATCCGCATCGCCTTCCATGCACTTCGGAAGTTTCGGCGGCACTGTGCCGCCGAAGCCCGCCACCGCGTCAATGAACGCATCCGCGCCGCGCTTGCCGCGGAACCGCTCGAGAGAAACGGCGGCCGCGCGGACTTCGCCAAGCGTCACCTCCAGGCCGGACGGCTCCGCGCCGTTCCACACGGTGCGCACATCGCCCCATTGAGACGCAACAGGCCGCTTGCGGTACTGACCGTGCCACTCCTTTATGAATTCGGAAAAGCCGTCCAGAAATCCACGCGCGCCAATCGTGCCGAACGCCAGACGGAACGCCTCGGCAAACACTTGCCTCGAATCGTCGCCTTCGAGCATCAGCAAGTCGCCCACTAGCCTCGTGCGTTCGACGGGGCTTCTGTATTCGCTCATTACCGATATCTCGCCTTCAAGGCCAAGTTCCAGCGGAACCATGCGCACGATCCTCATCAGGAAACTGTCGAGCGTACCTATGAGCGAAAGGTGCTGGCGCGAAATCACCTTGCGCAGCATCGCGGCGAAGTCGGCGCAGGTCAGCGGCAGGGACAGGCGCTCCGCCTCTTCGGCGGCGACGCGCTCGTCTGCGGCGGCTTTGGCCAGGCGCTCGATGAAGCTGTTGAATATCTCCCCGGCCGCCATGCGGGAGAAGGTCAGCGCGACGATTCTTTCAGGCTCCACGCCGCCGAAGATCAGAGTGAGCAGGCGAGTCACCAGCGAAAACGTCTTTCCGGTTCCGGCCGAAGCCTCGATCACTGTAAGCGGGGGCAGATTCATCCGGCAATGCCCTCCTCCAGAACGCGGTTCCACTCTTCGCGGCGCAACAGCTGGTCGGCAAGCCACGCCTCGTCTATCCCCTTCTCGGGAGAATCCCATACGAGCTTGCCGTACAGATTCCTCCAGGTTGATTCGGACGAAGGCGGATAGAACACTCCGCGCGCCATGCCTTCAAGCAGTTTCAGGATTTTGTCTTCGGCATCGCTTTGAAGCCCCTCGTGGCATGCATGCTCCGTGTCGAAGACCGTATCCTCCGCACGCTCTGCGAGAATGCAGTAGAAGGCCGAAGAACGGCGGGCGCGATCGGGCGGGAACCGCCCGGATGTCTCCACCATCGCCCTGTATAGCGGCAGCTGCACGCTGTTGTACTTCTTTTTGTCGGCGCGCCGCCAGGTCTTGTAGTCTATTATGGCGATTTCGCCCGTGGAGTCGTTCACGTCTATGCGGTCCACCTTGCCGATTATCTGCGTTGGGCACGACTTGATCTTGCATGACAGCTTCTGCTCCGACGCCACAATTCGCCACCCCTCCGCGCGGCGTCTGGCCTGCAGCGGCGCGAACGCCTTTAGGCGGGCGATCGACGCTTCGCCCTGCAACGCTATCACGACGGGAGGCGTCGCGCCAAACGCCGCCAGCCGACGCCGTGCCGCGCCCTCTAGGAAGGCGGCGATTTCATCCGCATCCTTCGAGTCGCGCATGTTGCTTTTTGCAAATTCGTCCAGCGTCTCGTGGCACAACGTACCGAATGCACGCGCGTCCAGTTCGCGGCTGCTGTCGTCGACGTGCTCGCCAAACGTCTCCCCGAGGAAAAACTCGAAAGGACACCTGAGATAGTTGTCTATCGCCGTAGGGGTTGTTCTCTCGCGCCACTTCACGCCCTTCGGCGGAAACGGCAACCGAAGACGCCACGCCGCGGGCAGACACTTCGCAGGCGCTCCCGCGCCTCCCTTCGTAACGGCGTAGAGCCTCGTCGCAAGCGCCGGCAGATCCGCATCCGAAACGCCTTCGAACAGCAGGCGCGATGGCTTCGTTACGCTTTTGTCGCCTGCGATCTGGTGGAGGAAAACCGCAACCGCCCTCTTCGCCCTGCACCTTGCGGCCTCGGCGAGCATGAACGAATCGCGCATGCATCTCGACGCGTTTGTCGAAAGGCCCAGCTTCGCGCGCAGGGAATCCGGAACGAACGGATGCCCGACGACATTCTCCGGGACGCATCCTTCGTTGAAGCCCGATATCACGAGCTCCTCTTCCGCGCACCATGGAACCTCCAGCCAGCCGAGCGCGGCGAGAACATGCGGCGCCGTTGGCTCGAGCATGTACGCCGCATCCTTGAGAAGACGCGCGTAAAGAGGGCGGCGCAGCCTCTCCGGGATGGCCTCGCTTGCGCACTCTTCCCTGAGACGCCGCGCCTCTGAAGCGGCGGCTATGAGCTCGCGGTCCGCGGGGTTGTGCTCGTCGAGCGTCACAGAGGAGAATATCCTGCGCAGAAAGGCGAACGGATCCGAGAGGCCTTCCTTTATCGCGAGCGCCATCTTTACCAGCCCGGCGGCGGCACGGCGGTCGTCCTCGCGCCAGGCCGAGAGCGCCTCCGCCTCGGCACCGCTGATGGCCTCGTCGATCGTGCGCGGCAGGTGTGCGTTCTGAACCTTGTCCAGCGCGCCGACAAACCGCGCGACATCCGCCGGAGACGCTTTCAGCTCGCCGGCAGCCCAGCGCGCAATGTCGCCGCTTCTCGCGAAGGCGGAAAAAGTCTCGTAGTCGCCGCGTCCGGCAAGATCCACCATGCCCACAAGCAATCTTCCCAGCGCGGATTTCGCGAACGAGACGCTTGAGGGATTTCGCAGCACGAGCTCGTCTTCGGCAAAGTGGTTCTGGAAGGCGCCTTCCAGTTCGGGATACATCTCCGCGTCGCATACGGCAAGCGCAGGAAGCGCGTCGGTCGCGGGCACGGCGCGAAAGCGCCGCGCGACATCGTCGGCCTCGACGATCGCCGAAGGCGCGGCCGATATGGACTCTGGCGGGATGCCCGCCGGGAACATCTCAACCGGCCGTCCCCAAGAATCGAACTTCTTGTCTTCGGACGCGTCAGCATGAATAAGGACCGTCACCTTCTGGCGGGAATTCTCCAGATACTTCGCCAGCGCACCCTGCACATCGACGCACGCCGGAAGGACAATCTCGTCGATTCCGTCTTCTTCGCAGCCTCTTTCGACAGCCGCACGCCGCGCTATGGACGATGGCGCGACTCCGCAGGACTTAAGCCGCGCAAAGAACAGCTCCTCCACCAGCGCGAGGTCACGCCAGCGCGCGGCGTCTTCCTCGCAGACGACCTCGCCCATCGTCATCGCCTGTTCGCCGAGAAGCGACATTACGCCGAGAAGCTGCGCGGCAGCATCAAGCGCCCAGTCTGCGGAACGCTCCGCCGGAGGCTTCGGGAAAAGAGCCTTGATCGAATCGATATCGACATCGAGCAGCACTTGCGCCATCGCCGCCAGCTCCTCCGCCTTGGTCGCCACGCGGGCGTCGCCGCCTGAAAGAAGATCTTTCGCCATTGCGGTTTTCGGGGGGAGGACACCGGCGGGCGACCACGCCTCGGCGATCGCCAGGCGAAGGCTGCGGGCCGACTGCGCCGTGGGAACGACCACTAGCACGTGCGCAAGAGACTTCGCGCCGCTCTCGTCTTCGCGAACGCGTCCGGCGAGCCAACGCGCGGTTTCATCCACAAGCAGCCGCTTCGGGTCGAGATGTTCGCGAACAAGCGTCATCTGCCCGGCGCCTTTTCTTCGCCGGCGGCGGAGGCTATCATTTCAATGGCGTGTTCGACGGCGGCCGCGCGAACAGAGGCCCTGTCGCCGGAGAACACGCGCCTTTCCGAGCGAACCCCTTTCGCCGTGGCCAGGCCGAACCATACAAGCCCGACCGGCTTGTCTGCGCTTCCGCCGCCCGGCCCGGCGATTCCGGTGAGGCTTACTGCGATATCGGCCATCGCGAGCCGCCTCGCGCCGCAGGCCATCTGCTCGGCGACCTCTTGCGAAACGGCCCCCACGCGCGAAAGCGAATCACGCGACACGCCAAGCACATTCGCCTTCACATCGTTCGAGTAGCTTATCACGCCGCCCTGGAAAACGGCGCTCGAGCCGGGCACGGATGTTATGGCGCTGCCTACTCCACCGCCGGTGCAAGACTCCGCCGTGGCGCAAGTGAGGCCTTTGGCGGCCAACAACGAAACCAGTTCTTCTGCTTTGTCCATGTTCTTAAAGCGGCTTTCGCCAGTATGAAAGATATTCGACGTTCCCCATTTCGCGGCCCTTTATCGGCGATTCCGCAAGGCCGAGCAGCTCCAGGGCGAGCTCCTCTGTTGCGAACTTCACGATTCCGTCGCGCGCTTCGAGCCGCAGCGCCTCGTCTCGCACGAGACCGCCGGGCGCCTTTCCTTTGCCAACCTCGAACTGCGGCTTTATCAATGCCACGGCCAGCCCGCCGGGCGCGAGAACATCGCGTATTGGAGGAAGTATCAGCCGCAGCGATATGAACGACACGTCGGTTACGGCTAGAGTGGGCGTTTCGGGCAGGTCGGCAGACGTCATGTACCGGGCGTTGAAGTTTTCCTTCACCCACACGCGAGGATCGGTTCTGAGCTTGTACGCGAGCTGGTTCGTGCCCACATCCACCGCCATCACGCGGCGCGCGCCGTGCTGCAGCAGGCAGTCGGTGAATCCGCCGGTAGAGCTGCCGACATCCAGGCATATGCGATCGGTCGCATCGAGCGGAACGGACGCGCCCGCCGCCTCGCCGAACGCCGCAAACGCGCCTTCGAGCTTCTCGCCGCCGCGACTCACAAAGCGCGGAGGCGACTCGACATCTATTGCCGCATCCTCGTCCACGGTCTTGGAAGGCTTCCGCTCGACCTGACCCGCAACACGCACTTTGCCTTCCATGACAAGCGCCTGCGCGCGGGTGCGGCTTTCGGCGAGTCCGCGCTCAACCAGCATCAGGTCGAGACGCCGCCTCATTTGCCCTTTCCGTTCAGGAACCGCACCTTCCGTATGTCGGCCCTGGGGAAGCTGCGCTGTATGCCGAGCTTTACCTCCACCAGTATGTAGTCGGGCGTGTTGCTTACGAGGATGCCCTGGTATGTGCCTGTATCGGTGACGATTTCGACATCCGGCTTGAACACGCGCTTGAGTTTCACATTCGCCTTCGACGTGCGGCGGCTCTGTATTTTGGGATGGCGAGTCTGCTCGGCATAGCCGTCCTTTCTGACGACAAGCGTGTGCTCGCCTTCGCGGACGTTCTCAATCGGCAGGCTGTCGCTGAGCACTGCGTCGGGATCGGTCGAGGTGGTGATGCCGATGGGCCGTCCGTCGAATATCACCTGCGCCCCGACGGGCGATGTCTTCACCTCAAGACGCCCCATTACGTTGGACATCCTGAACTCGATACGCGGAGTGGAGCCGTTCGCGACGCGAATGGTTTTCGACTCTGTTCCGAAGCCGTCGCTCTCGGCGCGCACTTCGTAGTCGCCCGGCTTCAGGCCGGAAACCACGAGCGGACTGCGTCCGCGGTATTCGCCATTGATGTAGAAGCGTGCGCCTTCAGGAACCGACGTGAGCGAAAGCGTGCCCGGCAAGCCTTCCATTATGCGCGACACCACCTGGCGGTCGCCTGCGCCGACGACAAGATCGGATATCACCTCGTCCTTGAATCCGGCGAGGACAAGCTTGACCGTCGCGCGGCCTTTGGGGACATCAGTCACAAGCAGCGGCGTAACGCCGCGCTCTATGCCGTTTACCGTGACGCTGGCGCCGGCAGGCTCCGACACGATCCTCAGCACACCGGAATCGAGCATGAGCGTCTCGGTTCGGACAAGCGGCGTACGACCCGAAAACTTCACGTCGAAAGTGGCAGGCCTGTATCCGGTTTTGCGGAGGGTCATCTTGTGCACGTCTTTCGTGTCGAGAGTCGTTATCAGCCTCGGGGTGAGCCCCATCGATACGCCGTCGATGGATATCTCGCATCCCGATGGCTCGCTTTTCACGAGCAGAATGCCCTTTTCCGGTTCAAGCACGTTGCTGTGCTGGGTGGGACGCCCTTCTTCGACGGTTATGTAGCCGTCGCGCTCGACGTATCCGGCAAGGCGGTATTTCACGTGATGGCGTCCGGGCTCGAGGTCGAAGAGGGTTATCGGCGTGAGACCGCGGTCGCGTCCATCCACGATTACGCTGGCGCGCTCGGGCTGGCTGTTGATATCGACCCTTGTGGCAGGGCCTTGCTGCGCCGTCGCAACCAGGGCGTGGACGCACGCGAAGAGCAAAACCAATGCGAAACGTCTCATGTCACTTGCCTCCATTCTTGATTCGCTGCTCCACGTCCACGAGCTTGGCCGCAGCCTCGCGATATCTGTCGTAGTCGCGATCGGGCACCATCAGGCAGAGTATGCGCAACTCCGCCCTGGCGGTTTCCCAGTCCGAAAGATTGAGCGCGCGGTCGGCCTTGAAGCGCTGGTCTGCATAGCGTTTGTCGAGCTCTTTCTGCGAGCGCTCCATCGCCTCGCGGTATTCGGCGAACTCCGGCGGCTTCGGATTCACCGTTTCAAGATACTGCATCGCCTCGCGGTAGGCCCGGACAGATGCGTCGAGGTTTCCGTACTCGACATCGCGGTCTTCCCACTTCACGCGCCCGTTCTCGGCGCATTCCGCCGCCATGTCTTCGAGCTGCGCGCGCGAGCACTGAATCGCCCACACGCCGAGCTCGTTCTTCGTGAACGCCTCCAGCTTTTCGCGCACGCGCCGGAACGCCTCGGGCTCTTGCGTGTTTACGATCGAGATTTTGCGCGCGTATGTCGAATACACCACGGAAAGCTCCCAGCTGCGGAGCTCCGGCGGCTCGACGTCAGGCCCCACATACTGTCTGTCGAGAGTGCTCAAGTCGGCATCGAGCAGTATCTCGCCGAGACGCGAAAGCGCCTGCCCGCCGAGACGCTGCGTCTGATCGACATGGCGGTTCTCGCCGGGAACGTCGTCGATGGCGACTCTGAGCGATCCGTCGGACGACAGGCTCATGGAATAGCGGAAGATCGACTCTGAATTGGCGACGACCTTTTCGTAGCGCATTTCCACGACGCGCTCTTCGACATCTTCCTGCGGTTGCGCAACCGGGCTGGAGCCGCCGCGGCCGAAACCGTCGAGGACAAGGTAGATCGACACTGCAAGCATCGCCGCCACCATGCACCATACGACATTCATCAGCGGGGAGCGCTTCTTCGCGGGCGATCCGCCGCCGGGCAGCGCTTCGCCCTGGCCCGGCGCGGGGGAGGTTCCGAGCCCCAGATCGAAGTTGAGGTCTTGCGGTTCGTCGCCCTGCGCCGGAACGATGCGCATGCGAAGCGCACCGGCCTCGATGACGTCGCCCGGTTTCAGGTCCACGGAATCGCTGCCCAGAAGCGCGCCGTTGACGCGCGTTCCGTTCGCGCTTGCAAGGTCGGTTATGCGAACGCCGGCGTCGCCATGCACCTCGAACATGCAGTGGTTGCGGCTTAGCTCCTCGTCAACCACCTGTATGTCGTTCGACGACGATCTGCCGAGCCTGAGGCCCGCCTCGCCGATCTGGTAGCGGCGACCGGCGAAATCGCCGTTCTCTATCATCAGTTCTGGTCTTTTCATGTCACATTATTCCGTCTATCGCCTGGATTAGAACCGGCCCGAGCAGTATCACGAACACCGCCGGGAAAATGCAAAGCATGAGCGGCCCCAGCATCTTGGTCGGGGCTTCGGCCGCAAGTTTCTCGGCGCGATCGAAACGCCGGCTGCGCAGCTGGTCCGACTGGATGCGCAATATCGCGCCGATCGAAACGCCGAATTCGTCGGCCTGCACCAGCGCGTGGGCGAGGCTTCGCAGGTCGGCCTGGCCTACGCGGTCGGCCATGGCGCGCAGGGCGTCGCGGCGCGACGAGCCGAGCTGTATCTCGTGCACCATCCTGAGAAGTTCTTCGTTCAAGGGGTCCATGCGGCGCGTCTGGCAGTTGCGCTGCAAGGCACTGATGAAATCCATTCCGGCTTCGACGCTGAGCGTAAGCAGGTCGAGCACGAACGGCAGGGCCTTCATTATCGCGGCGTGGCGCCGCCTTAGCTCCCCCTTGAGCCACATGCCCGGCATAAGCGCGAAAGCCACCACTCCGAAGGCACATATCGTCGCGGCGGAAGACGCGAACACCGATTCGGGCATGACCGCTCCAAGCGATAGCACGGCCGCGCACCACACCGCGCCGACGACCGCGGGGCACAGCATCTCAAGCGCCACGAATTCGCGCCCGCTAAGAAGCCCCTCCAGTCCGGACGATACCAGCATCCTGTCGCTGTCGGCGATTCGCTTCGCGAACGACTGCCGCGACACCAATGCGTCGAGATTGCCCACGAAGGGAAGGAGCACCTTGAAGAGAACAGGCAGGGCCCTCGCCTGACGCCGTCCGTCGGCAAGCGTTACATATGTGACTTCGGCTGCGGCCGAAGCTACATACCACGCAAGGCCTACGGCGGCTGCCGCCCAAGCAATGGTCATGGCTATCGAAAGGGCATCAGGCATTTCGCAATCCTCAGGTTACGGCGGTCCCTCCGCCTGCGGCGGAACCTGGCGAAACCACGCCGCCGCATTTTCCGGGCTCGCCCGCGAAGAGTATCATGCCTTCCGAAACGCCGACGGACATCTTTCGCGGCGCGAGGTTGGCGACGAACACGACCTCCTGGCCGACCAGCGCCGCAGGGTCGGGATACGCGCCGCGGATTCCGGAGAATATCGTGCGCTTGCCGAGCGCGCCCGCGTCGAGCACGAACTTCAGCAGTTTCGAACTCTTCGGGACGATTTCGCAGCTCTCGACCACGCCCACGCGCAAGTCGAGCTTTTCGAAGTCGGGGAAGGCGATCTCGGCCTTCAGCGGGGAGCACTCTGCGGGTTTCGCCGCGGCTTCGCCCGCGCGGGCCTTGTTCTTGCTCGCCCGCGACTCGTGGCTCACCTCGCCGCTCTCGCCGGGCTTGACCTTCGCGGCCGCGATCATGGCGTCGACCTGCGCAGGCTCGATGCGGCTCGCAAGATATTCGTAGGCGCCGAGGGCGCAATCCTCGCGCGTCGAGTCGAGGCTCGCCCATGTCCATTCCGTCTCGCCAAAGAGCTTCATCGCCTTCTCGGCGTAGACGGGCAGAATCGGCTTCAGATATATGGCGATCATGCGGAACGCATTCAGCGCGGCGGTAAGCGTGGTGCGCGTGGTCTCGGCGTCGGTCTTCACCGTCTTCCACGGCTCGCGGCGGTCGAAATACTCGTTCGCGGCGTCGGCGAGGCGGCACACCTCCACGACGACCTGGTTGAAGCGGCGGTCTTCGTAGTGCTTCGCTATCGTATCCGCAGCCGCGCGGCACTTCTCCACAAGAGCGCGCCCTTCTCCGTCAAGGCGGCCGAGGCGACCCTCAAGACGCTTCTGCAGCATCTGTCCGCCGCGGGACGCGATGTTGGTTATCTTGCCGACAAGGTCGCTGTTGACGCGCTGCACGAAATCGGCGAGATTGAGGTCCATGTCATCGGTAGTGCCGCCGAGCTTGGCGGCGTAGTAGTATCTGAGCGCTTCGGGAGGAAGGTTGTTCAGGTATGTGCGCGCGTTGACGAACGTTCCCTTCGACTTCGACATCTTCTCGCCGTTCACGGTAAGGAAGCCGTGCACGAACACCTTGTTGGGCGTCTTGAAGCCGGCCGCATGAAGCATGCCCGGCCAAAAGAGACAATGGAAGCGGATTATGTCCTTGCCGATGAAGTGGTACAGCTCCGCTTCGGGGTCGTTCCACATGTCGAAGCGGCCGAGGTTCTTGAGGCTCGCAATGTAGCCTATCGGCGCATCGACCCACACGTAGAAGAACTTTCCGGGGTGGCCGGGGATCTCGAAGCCGAAGTAGGGCGCGTCGCGCGAGATGCACCAGCCGCGCAGAGGCTCCTTGAACCATTCGAGAAGCTTGTTGGATACATCGCTCGTAGTGTGGCCGGGAATCCACTTCTCAAGATAGTCGTGCTGGGGCTCTAGCTCGAAGTAAAGGTGCTCCGTGTCGCGCACGACGGGCGTCGCGCCGCATGTGGTGCACACGGGGCTGCCGAGCTCCTCCGCGCCGTATGTCGCGCCGCAACTGTCGCAGCTGTCGCCGTACTGGTTTGGTGCGCCGCACTTGGGGCACACGCCCTTCACGAACCTGTCGGGCAGGAACATGTGGCAATGTTCGCAGTAGAGCTGGGGCGAGGAACGCTTTGTGACTGCGCCGGACGCCTCCATCGCGGCGAATATCCTTTCCGACAGCTCCTTGTTTTCGGGGGAGTTTGTGGTGTAGTAGTTGTCGAACTCGATCTGGAAATCGCCGAAGTCCTTGAGATGCTCGGCGTGGCTGCGCGCGATAAGCTCTTCGGGTGTGATGCCTTCCTTGCGCGCGCGGATCATCACTGGCGTGCCGTGGGTGTCATCGGCGCATACGTAGACGCACTCATGTCCGCGCAGTTTCTGGAAACGCACCCAGAAATCGGTCTGTATGTACTCCACCAAATGGCCAAGGTGAATATCGCCGTTGGCATAAGGCAAAGCGCTGGTAACTACAATCTTCCTCTTTTCAGCCATGCTACTCCTCGTTTTTCGCCTATTATTATACCATATTTCAGTCCGACAGGGCACTACCGGATATTCGCAAGCAGGCGAGCGTAGAAATCATCCATGAGACGCCTTGGGAAAGCGGGCCGCTCCGACTGGGATAGCCGCCATCTTGGCGGCGAACAAGAAGGTTTTCTGACTGGGATAGCCGCCATCTTGGCGGCGAACAAGAAGGTTCCTGACTGGGATAGCCGCCATCTTGGCGGTGAACAAGAAGGTTCCTGACTGGGATAGCCGCCATCTTGGCGGCGAACAAGAAGGTTTTCTGACTGGGATAGCCGCCATCTTGGCGGCGAACCAACCGGGGAAGTCCCTGGTTTTTTTTCCCTTGAGCCGGTTGCAGAACCTGCTCTCACGCAAAGTGCGCTAAGCCCGCAAAGCAACCCTAAAAACATAACTTCGCGCACTTCGCGCACTTGGCGTGAGATATATTCGGGGGTTTTGCAATTACCTTCCTTTATAAAGCATAAGTGACGGGGATAGCTCCCCATCACTTAAGGCGGGGAACATCCCCCGCATCGCAGCGACCCCAGCCTGTTGGCTGACATCGGTTGGTATTGTACCAAATATTCGGGCGCGGCGCAAGCAGGCGCGCACAGAAAACATCCATGGCAACACCATGCGCCACTCCAAAAACCAGGCGGGGGTTGGTCACCCCCGCCGCATTTTCTCTCCCTTTTTGTTGTCTTTTACCGCATCGCACGTGATCGTAGGAGCGAAATCACAGTGACGCACCATAAACCATTAGTAGACCGTGAAGGTCGTGCCGTAGCCAACATACACGCCATCTTCTTTATACTTTATCGGTATAGGCGTCGCAACGCCGCCAACAGTAACGCCAGAAACGATGACAGGACCATTTCCGTCCGTCGAAAGTATCTTTGTGCCCGCTGGCAACGATGTTTCAGCAGGGAAGGAAATTTTGTCAATCGTCCAAGTTGTCTCACTGCCCATATTGTTGCTGATGGTCCCAACCGTACTGGCCAAATCGTTTATCCGGATAGTAATCTTATGATTAGACGCCCCTGGCGTTAGGCTCAAGTTACCAGTTCCCGACACCTTTTTGAATGTCCAAGTTCTATTGGACGAATCCGTCAGCGTTACATTGCCAGCAAGCACTATTTCAGGATTGATAGTGCTTGTCGGCATGTCAAGCCAACCGTCAGTAATGCCAGTAAGTTGCACCTTAGATCCCTCAACACCGTACTTGTTGAGATTGTGTCCACTGCCAGCAGTGAAGACCGGCAACACAACCGTACCAGCCCAGTTGGAGTCCGGGGTTGCAGGCAGATCGCTAGGCGCATTAAGCGTTATCGTCCCTGTGCCTCGCTTGACCCATGTATTCGCGACAGTCTTATTTACTATAGCCGCGTCTGTTCCGAGAGAAAGGCTACCATTTACGACGACTCCATTACCAACCGTCCATGTCTTTCCTGCGGGGACTTCAACGGACGCATCGCTCTGAACCGCTATATGTCCGCCACCCTCTACATCCGCCTGTGCAGGAAGCGTAGATCCGAAGACGATATTCTTGTTCGGCATGTTCAATGTTCCCGTGAAGTTGGCCCAATTCCGAACCTGCAAGAGGACGTTGAGACCGGGTATAGAAGTACCACTTAGAGTAGTATCAGCCGCCAATGTTCCAGAACCCTTCAACTCGCGGATAATCGTATAGCACTGTGCGCTGCTATTATATCCCCAACCGTTGTACAACAGAAGGCCAGGTGTATCCCCGTCATCTTCAAGTTCCAAGGCCGGCTGAATTGTATAGCTTCCATCATCGTTGGCTGTTAGATATCCCTTTACGCCAGTGAATCTAACCGTAGAGTTGCTATTACCGTAATTATTGGGTTCAAAGTTGGTAGAACCATGAGAGTTGCTGCCTTGTTGTGATGTTCCTGTCAACGACGTGTAATTTCTGAGCCACACCGTACCTGTCCAGCCTTCAGCCCAGGTGGCAGCAGTTGCAGACTTCAACAGCGTTCCCTCTGGGAGCACTAGCGTTCCGCTGCCGGTGAAGGAGCCGGAGAAGGTGTACGAACTTTCATCCAGTGTAATTGATTTGTTGTTAAGCGCGATCTCCTGTTCAGCAGTATCTCGCAACAAGGTAATAGTATCACCCGACGCACTTGCGGCAGCAACAGCAGCCGACAACGAAACATATGTTGTCGTCCCTATTTCTGCTGCAGCAAATCCGAATATGCCATTTACCGTATCATGAAATATCCCATATGTCTCAAGCAATTCTTCATCAGTAAAGCCAGACGAGAATCCCGGTGTTACCGTAACATAAGCATCGCTATTTGAACCGGCCAACGGATACAAACTTCCTAGCGCCGCATCAACTCCAGCGAATGGCGTAACACTGTTCCCATTCGTGAGTCTTGCGGCAATCGGAACCAAATTCAACACTTGCCCGCTCTTTTGCAATAAATGTGTATTGCTTCCAACTAGATTGAACTTCGAAAGATCCATGCCAGAGCCCACGGTCAGAATAGTAGTGCTCGCTTGCGCCCCAATAGTCAGTTCACTTACATCTACCGTAATTTTACCCTCTTCAGGTAGCGTTAATACTCCAGTTGCTGTAAGCCCACCTGTTGCCCACACTTTGAATGTGGAGCCTGCATTGAGCGTCAGAGCACCAGTTATGCTACCTGTGCCACCGAATTCGCCATTGACAGTAGTGTCGCCAATCCACGAACCTGTAAGGTTTACAGAGCCAGATTCAGCAACCTCCAACTTGTCATTGTATGTATTGCTTCCATCTGGTTCTGTTGTTCCGGCCAACGTGAGCGTGCCTGTAGTGGCATCTCCACCCTGTACAACAAACTTTTCCAATCCGTCCCATCCGCCATGGAACGAACCTTCCCAAACACCATCATTCGCCTGCTTTACTGTAAATGTCTTTCCAGTATCGCCCAAATCAGTTCGCAGATTCTTACTGCCCGAAATACTTCCTACTACAATGTTATTAACGGGGATGGGAACTCCTGACTCCTGTTCCAATTTAACGGACAGTGTATCTGCGAACATATTGCTACTAGGGAAAGACCGCCAACCTGAGCCAGCATAGCGTATTGTACCAGTCCCTGTTACATTTGAGAAGTTAGTAACATTACGATCGTCCTTATAGCTTCCAGTATTTGTAAGCTCAAGCACACCATTCCCATTCACTACAAACGCAGCGCTTGGTGCCGAAACAATCACAACTTTACCATCATCAATAGTCGTAGATATGTTGAAAGGATCAATTGCGGTAACATTTAGCGCACCTGCACCACGCTTTACAATCTTAGCAGCAGAAATGGACTCTGTAACAGTCCTCGTTTCGCCAGAACCGACGTATATGACCAACGTTCCAGCCTCAAGGCCGTCAACATTGGCTACTTCCTCGCCATTAGGATTCAGCACCAAGACACCATCAGTCACAGAAATTGAGGTGATGCCGGAAAGCGCATTGTTTACAATCGCTACACCATCGCCACTCTTCGAAACTGTGGCAGCAGTTATGGCATCCCCCGACAGTGTTACATTGCGATTATCTGCCGTGAAGTTGAGAGCGTTTACGGTCTTGTCTCCGCTAACAGCAACAGCAAGGGGATCGGATGAAGAACCTGCATCATCAGCAAACACTACTGTCTGATTCGCATCATTATAGAAACTATCCTCGACAGCATTGAAACCGTTAGCCGACCAAGTTCCGCTTGATCCGCTCCATGAGAGGGAAGATTCGATTGTTTTATTCAGCTTTACGCCAAGTTCATAAACACCAGTTGAAACCTCCTCCGAATACAGGACCCAATCCTCGCTATTGCTACCGCGTGTAAAAGTCGCGACTTGGGTGTCTTTATCAATCTTCAATGGGCTCGTAATAATAGCCAACTTCGACTTGCCCGTCAGATCAATTTCAGAAACATCAACATTGATGTGTCCGCTAAGCGTCAACGAACTTGTAACTGTCAAACCGCCTGTTAAGCTATGGGGCTTAAGTGTTGCTCCATCCGTCATTGTCAGCATCGGCGTAGAACCCGTACCGGAAAGAGAGCCTGTTACAGTTAGAACGCTATCTTCTGACTCTCTAGTTATACTACCATTGAGTTCCAGATTCTTGACGGTGAAATGAGGGGAGTCCTTAGAATTGTATTTCATCAGCCTGAACACGGTACCTAGAGCAAGCCTCAACGTACCATCGGCAAAAGTCGCACTTCGCCCCCCAAGGTAACTTGGACAAGCCGTTAGAGTGCCACTCTGAATGTCAATAACACCCGTACCAATTATTTCGGGATATGATATATAGAAATCGTGAGAACCTGTTTTGACAAGTGTATTTTCGCCAAGCTCTATGTGCATCGGTGAATAGTTATATGCGATAGCTAGTGCGACATCGGCATCATTAGCGACAATCGCCGCATTGCCTTCAAGTTTCAAGCGCGAAAATGGCGCATATTTGTTATCAGGGGTACCTTGATACAAGTTAGCCGTCGAAGATGTAAGAATTGCGCCGTCCTCAAAGACAAGTTTATTCGAATCACCACTATAATATTTAGTCACAGCGTCCTTCAAATTCTCGTCAAGGGTTGCGCCACCTTTCACACGAATAGGAATTGTTCTTGGTATATCGCCAAACGACGTAGCATTACCCATCTTAACCGTGCCGCTCTTGATGACAGCTTCACCAGTATATCCTGTATTGCTTTGCGACATTGTGTAGGAATTACCTTCACCAGGGTCAAGGTAAAGCGTACCCGCACCTGTCAACACACCATTTGCCAATACTAGAGCGTTATGGGAAATAGTTAAAGATGCACTTGAACCGACAGAAGCAGAAGTAGTTATGGAAAGAGCGTTCTCTGCGGCGACAGGCGAAGTTGTGGGACCATCAACGACCATGCTGCCTGAGTATTCGGACAAATCAAGCGTCCCCAAGGTCAGTTTGGCACTGGAAACAACCGTAACATCCGCCGAACCAGTGAACTTCCAAGTAGTTGCGGTTGCGACACTATCGACGGATAGAGTCAAGTTGCCGGTATAATCTGATAAATCAAATTCGGTAACGGTCAGATTTCCTATGTTTGCAATCGTCAGATCTGCGGAGCCCACCAACTTCAACATTCCAATAGTTGTGGCACTCCCAACTTCAATGCTAGATGCCGAAGCTACAGTTACCTGCGTATTGCCATCGGGGTCAAAGTCATCGCTCCATGAAAGCGCACTCCAGTCTGTGCCATCCACATTATCCAACGTAACCGACGGCCATGGATTTGACGACATTATTGCAGCAAGCATGTTATCCCCTAGTGCGCAGTCAAAAAACCGCAAGTAATCTACTTGCCCATTTTGTGTAAAGCTTGCGCATGGTGCATATATGGAGTGTGAACTAAGATTCTTCCACACACAACCGACTTGAAATGCACCAGCGGGAGCAGGCGTTGCATCTGTTTCAACGGATAATTCTCCATCGATGTAAAGAGCAACTTTGGACGAAGACTTCCGTATGATGTACGTATGCTGTGCCGACGATACATTATCTACGCTAACTGGGGACGAAACAACACCATCTTTCAAAGCAAGGCCTATTTCGCCATCCTTTGTAACAACAACACCGACCAAGTCGTCATATAGTTCAGACCCACCATTTCCACACATAAGCAAGACCATTGGCTTGTCATTATTATGCACAGGGGCCTTACACCTTATCACGGCCGTCCACTCTGATGGGAATGTAAACGCAGGATCTCCTTCCTTTGTACCTGGCTGACAATCCATATATGCCGCACCACCGTCAGTATAGTAAATTGCGCCGTTTGTCTTAACATACGATTTAAGTTGCGCTGAGAGCCGACCGCTCGAATTTGCATTACCATTGAACTCAAAATCCATCCAGCAAAGTGAACCTGACGCCGAGACTGGCGTGTATGATATCGTAAGATTCGTATTATCCTTGGAGATTGTCGCACCAGGGATTGGCGTGGTTGTTCCAGCCTTGTAAACTACTATGTTTGGCACTGCCGAGTCACTCGTAACCTTTAAAGTCACAGTACCATCGCTAATAACACCTTTAGCGGTTTCTTCGATTGCCAGCGTAGTTCCAGCGGAAAATTTCAGGCTCATGTTCTCGTTCACATCCAATGCATTCAGCAATGCAAAGGTTCCAGCTTCCACTGTCAGTGTGCCCGTATATGTAGACATTGACCCAGACTGCTTCCATACGCCAGCGCCACGCTTTACGATAGGCGTAGCACCATTGCCATTACCGACCGCCGCCAAGCAGTCAAGTTGCGCATTGCTACCGACATAAACGCCAATTCCTACGGTACTATTGTTTCCCGTATTTATGCGCCCTGTACCATTGCCCGATATATCTGCGATTGTAGCATGCTTATCGGATGCCGAAACTTGGTCAGGCACATAAATCTGCTCTTGACCTGATGTCGTTCCTCCGTTTATGCGGAATTTTGTCGCATCACCAAACGCGCCCAAATTCATCGTAGAACCTGGATTAAGCAAAAATCTGCCTTGATAGTAGAATGTCGAGCTTCCACTTCTATTTAAATTCAGTGTTCCCCCATCTTCCACTGCAATAACACAAGACGATGCTTTACCCCCACCTGTATAGCCGCCAAAGTCATGCGCCGCAATACTAAGCGTCGTGTCATTTCTTATCGTCCATAGAGGATCATTGTTTGAAGAATTCCTGCATATCCTATAGTCACCTCCTGCACTTGTAAAAGTTAATGAATGGCTTCCACCGTCAAAAACTGTATGCGTGAAAAACTCCGGCGAACCTGTCCACGATCCTAAATAAGAACCGCCCTTTATGGTCACAACATCCAATCCACTGTTTTGAATTATACTTTGTGTGCAGGATGAATCATTTATAACAACAGTTCCGCCACCCGATACTCCTCCAGAAAATGTCGCCTCTGTCAAATCAACCGTTCCTTCACCACAAGCAGCAATTCCGCTAGACGTTGCAATTGCGGCGCCAATAATCTTTGCGGTAGCACCTTCCGATACTCTAAAAATGACCTGATATGCCGTAATGGCCGAGTCAATATTTATTGTTGCATTACCTGTTACCTTTATAATCAAAGTGGGGCATTGCGACAAGTCTTCTGGAAGATCTTCATCCCAAGAAAGTGAGGTCAAGTCGACTGGGGAATTATTCTCATTGACAGTCGCAGAAATCGGCTTACCGCCCAATTTTGTCAACACAATCTCCTGAGTCATTCTCTTGTTGGTATCCGTAGTACTCTGTGCTACTGGGCTTGTAGCACGCGAGGTATCTTCAGCAGCCCACACTTTTTGCGAAGTGGCAGTGCCGGCAGAACCAAGAAGTTGGAAATTATATGTTTCTCCAACCTTAAGGATACAAATATCGCCTCTACCAAAGCTTTGCTTCCATGAATTATTGGCAAATTTAGAAGACGTCCACCCGCCATACTCATTCGCCTTACCTAATGTTATAACATTATTTGCATAGTCCGTCACCTTAATAACTGAAGCATTGAAGCCGTCATTAGAACTCCCCATGCCGTAAGAGAACGATTCAAGACGAACATAATCACCATTCGACAACCCTTGAGTCTCTGGAATTGATATCGTATAAGTGTCCGATGCCGTTAGAGTTACAGATGAGTAACTAAACCCGGAATCATTTTTTAGCGTTACAATGTCCCCTGTCGCCGCCCATGCGCTGGTTGCGCTGAGCATGAATGCTACGGACAGGATTGCCGTGCTCGTTATTCTCTCTATCGTTTTTTTCATCTCTTTGTTCCTTTCGGTTGGAGCGCCGCCGCTCACAATCGGAACAAAAAGAAAACCTCCCTTTCGTATCCCTTTGGAGGCTGTAGGAGAGGCCTTGCGGAAAACACGAAGAGAGGAAGTGCGCATGCACTTTCTCTGCAAGTGTCGTTCCGCTTCAGAAACTCCTACATTCCCAAACGCGACTGCTTTGCAGCGATGCAAAATAATTGCAACATCCGGGGGTGGAAGAGAGCGTCGGCTCACACGAAGTAGACTAGACGCTCCGATCAGTTCCCGGACTATGTAGCCCCAAGCGATTGTTCGCTCAAGGCGTGAGTAGTTTACCATAAATGACGTGCGGAAATCAAGTGAGGCAATTGTTGGAGGTTCCCCAATTTTACTTTGGGCTGCCGAACCTTTGCGACCCTCTGCGCGGTTTTGGAAAAACTCCGACGGTTGTGGTTCTCGCGCGGGGCCTTGCGGCTACTTCGTAGTTCGCGCTTTGCGCTCACCCGACCCGACGCCTTCGGCGCGGGCGCATTCCTGCTTCATATAGCGGCCTTCGGCCGATTTATGCGACGCAGTCGCATCCCAAAACACTCCCGCAGGCACATATACAGTCGTTGTGAGGTGCGAAGCTGCGGAGCGGGAATGCACCGAAGCGCAGCGGAGGGAAGATTCGGCGTAGCCGAACCCGTAGGGCGCGCAAGCGTCTGCGCGGTAGCCCAAACGATCGGAGTTAACTTCAAAGATCGAATGGGCGCAGGTGATTCACTACCTTCGCGCCACGCAGATCCCATATGCGCTGCTGATCAACTTCGGCAGACCTGAAATACAGTACGAAACGTTCGACCTACCGAATTCGCGTGGTTTTGCAATTGCCTCAATATATATTCCAGTATCAGTAACACTAGTACCAGTACTACAACCCATTCCATTCCATCCCATTCCACTCCACTGCAGCAGGACCATCTTGTCCCCGGTTTTTCAAGCCGAGCGAAATACCGGGAGAGCGGACGCATCCGGCATAGCGCAACCGCCCCTCGCGGGTGTAGGGTCTTCCCCTGCCACCTCTGCGCACCAGACCTGCCACCTCTACGCACCAGACCTGCCACCTCTGCGCGCCAGACCTGCCACCTCTGCGCGTTAAACCTGCCACCTCTGCGCGCCAGACCTGCCACCCCAGGGTGCCAGCCGTGTAGGGGGAGAGGCGCTTGCGCGCGACCACGAAAGCCGGCGGGCCATATTTTTTCACGCAGAGGTATAATGTAGAACGAGCCTTTTCTTTACGGTGGAGAAGGATTCGTTCTTTGACAACTTGCAGAATGGAATAAGGCTTGCAAACATGCC
>CACYQU010000039.1 GCA_902776615.1 uncultured bacterium | reverse complement strand
GATGAACCAGGTGATTCTCCGCAACAAGGAGGACAACCTCGCGTGGATGGACTCGATGATCGGCTGGAAGCGCGAGGGGTACGTCTTCAAGGGCTGGGCTGAGAGCGAGAAGGGCGCGGTGAAGTACGCGAACGGCGCGAAGGTGAAGAACCTCGCGATGGACGGCGGCACGAAGCACCTCTACGCCATCTGGCGCCTCGCGGACTAAGGTGGTGGCAAGCGGCAGAATTATGGTATAATATCAACCTAATGCCTAAAGTATCCGTTATTATTCCAGTCTACAATGTCGCGCCGTATCTGCGGCAGTGTCTTGACTCTGTCATCAACCAGACGCTGCGCGACATTGAGATTATCTGCGTGGACGACGGCTCGACGGACGGCAGCGCGGCGATACTCGCGGAATATGCGGCGAAGGACCCGCGCGTCAAGGTGCTGACGCGCGAGCATACGAACGCCGGTGCGGCGCGCAACGCAGGGATGGCAGTCGCCACCGGCGAATACCTTGGCTTTGTCGATTCCGACGACTTTGTCGAGCCCGAAGCCTTCGAGCGCATGGCGGCGTGTGCAGATCGGCATTCTGCGGAAGTTGTGTGCACAGGCAAGCATTTCTATAATGCCAATCTCGGGAAGATTACGAGAACAGAGATGCTTCCGGTATCGATGTGTGAAGCCGAACAGCCGCGCAGTGCGATGCAGGAAGGTTCTCGTCTAGTGCCGATTTGCGGGGTTTCCGTATGGAACAAGCTGTTCTCCCGCGCGTATGTCAGCCGGCTGGAGCTTCGCTTTCAGGGTCTGGAGAGAGCCAACGATCTGTCATTCGTGGCCCTTGCACTAATATTGGCCGAGCGTATCTGCTTCATGCGCGAAGCGTATTACTGCTATCGCGTGGGGCGTGTTGACGGGTTGCAGTCCGGCAACAGCAGAACGCCTTTGTGCTTTGCCGAGGCATTGCTGGAGATACGACGCAGACTGGAGACCCTTGGCCGCTACGAATCACACCGGGTTGCCTTTGCGAACCTCGCGTTGTCGCATGCCCGATACAATCTGCTTTCCCAGACGCAAGAGGAGCCTTTCCGGATGCTGTATGGCAGTCTTCACGACCGGCTGCTTTCGGAGTTTGACGTCGACAGCCTTAAAGAGGATGAGTTCCTGTATCCTGCGGACCGCGTCATCTATGAATACATACGGGACAATGCCTCGCCATATCCTTTGATGCTGAGGATGATGCGGGAACGGAACGATCGGGGAGGGGAGCTGATGGCACAGAAGGCCAAGGCCGTAAAGCTCCAGAAGGATCTGACGGCAGCCAAGGACGAATTGGCGCGGACGGAAACGCAGTTTGCGAAGAACATAGAGACATTGCAAGGGCAGATCATGAAGCAGAAGGCCGAAGCCGGGACTCTCCAGAGGGATTTGGCGGCATCCAAGGAAGAATTGGCGCGGACGGAAACGCAGTTTTCGAAGAAAGTTGAGATATTGCAGGAGCAGATCATGAAGCAGAATGCCGAGACCGAACGATTGAGCGTTGCCATTGAGAGGAAGCAACAGGAGATATCGGCTCTGGAAGGAAAGGTCATGCTGCGGCCTGTGCTCTGCTCGGTGGTGATGGCCGTATACAATGCAGAGGAATTTCTGGAGGAGGCCGTACAGAGCATACTGAAGCAGGATATCGGCCGCGAGAATCTTCAGCTGATTCTGGTGGATGACGGCTCCATCGACAGGAGCGGTGAATTGTGCGATCGATTCGCCGCCAAATACCCGGCTGTCATCACGGTTGTCCATCAGGAAAATGCCGGCGTGGCGTCGGCCAGAAATGCGGGACTTAAGCTGGCGCTCGGCAAGTATGTGACATTTACCGATTCGGACGATAAGCTGACGCCCAACACTTGCCGTCTGGCTTGCGCGTTCCTCGACTCCCACGAGGGAGAGGTGGATATCGTCGCAATTCCATTGTACTTCTTTGACGCGGCGACCAATCCGCACATCCTGAACTACAAGTTCGACAAGGGCACGCGTGTCATCGACCTGGAGAAGGAGTGGACATGTCCGCAGCTGTCGATGTCCGCGTCGTTTGTCCGGACCGATCTTGCGCGCAAGTTTGGTTTCGACGAACGCCTCGCCTATGCTGAAGACGCGAAATGCGCGTTGAAGATTTCCGGGTTAAAGCGCAGGCTTGGGGTCGTATCCACGGCCCGTTACCTCTATCGCAAACGGGCGGCGGGAAGTTCTGCCATCCAGAATTCGGTAAGGCGGCTGAACTGGTACATTCCGGTCATGAAATACTTCCATCTGGAGATATTGGAGGAATTCCGGTCGACATACGGCGAAGTGCCGCGTTTTGTGCAGTTCGCCTGCATGTATGATCTTCAGTGGAGAATCAAGATACCGGTTGTGCCGAGGGATTTTCTCGGCGACGAGGTTGCGGCGGAATACAAAGACCTTCTCAGGAAGGCGGTTTCATGCATAGAAGTCCCTGTCATCTGCGCACAGCGGCACATCGGCTCCGATGTCAAGCTGCTGTCGTGCAGCATGCGTGAAAACGGCTCCGCGCTGAAGCTGGCGCCCACCCGTACCGACATCAACCTTTGTTATGACGATTGTGTCGTCACCAAGCTCAGCTATCTCAATGTTCGGATAGAATTTGTCGCCTTTAAGGGAGATTGCCTGGAGATTGAGGGTTCGATGCCCGCTTGGGTGGTGGCCGGCATGCCCCGGATCAACCTGGTGGCGCGGGCCTATCCGCCTTGCGATCTGCAGCTTTCGAGTGTCAACAGAGCCTCAGAGCGAACGGCGATGGATCAGGTTGTATTCAAAGACAACGGATTCAAAATGTCCGTTCCGCTTGTTCGCGGCAAGGTGTGCAAGATAGTCTTCGGCGCCCAGATGGAGGGATTGGAGCCGATTGCCTTGATCAAGGAACTGACCTTCGGCCCGCATTCCCCGGTTTCGAACTGCTTCCGCAAGTCTTATTGGACATCCGGGGACTGGATGCTGACGATCAAGGAGCGGCACCAGATCTTTGTCGAACCGTTGACGCTGGGGAAGCATGTCCGACGTGAACTGTCGCTTTGCCGCGAGTTGTGGCGTTCTTCGTATCTTGGGGCCCGCAAGGCAGTGCTCGCCCGTATGGTGTATCGCGTCCTTCGGTTGTTCAAGCGTAAGCCTCTTATACTGTTTTCCGACAGGTTCGGACGCGCGGACGACAATGGCGAGGCGATGTACAAGTATGTGTGCGCGCAGAAGAAACGGCGGTTCAACGCCAAGTTTATCATCTCGAAGGGATCTCCCGATTATGCCCGGGTGCGTCGCATCGGGCCTGTCGTTGATGCGCTTTCGTATGCGCACAAGATGTCGCATCTGCTGTGTGACATGATTGTGTCCTCACAAGCCGACGGCATTGTGGTCAATCCGTTCTTCGGGCACGCCGAGCCTTATCGGGATTTGCTTGTGCACACGGGTTTTGTGTTTCTGCAGCATGGCATCACCTTGCACAACTTGTCTGGCTGGTTGAATCGCTGGTCCAAGAATATACAGGGTTTTGTGACGGTGGTCAAACCAGAGTGGAAATCCATCCAGAGCGATGACTACGGATACTCCGAGGATCGTGTGTGGCTGACGGGATTTCCGCGGTATGACCGGCTCTATCATGCGGAAGAGAATTGCATACTGCTTCTGCCGACCTGGCGGCGGTATGTTGTCGGGAGTTTTGATCCAGCATCAAGCACATGGACGCCATGCGACAATTTCACGGAAACGGACTACTTCAAGTTCTATAATGGATTGATCAACCACCCGCGCCTCATGGCGGCTTGCCGAAAGGCCAACTACAAGATACTGTTCGTTCCGCATCCGAATCTGAAGCAGCATTCGGTTTTCTTCGATCGCAATGACATCGTCGAGATAGCCGACGCCGACCTTAGCTATCGCGACGCCTATGCCAAGGCCAAGATAGCGGTAACCGACTATTCCTCGGCAATCTTCGACTTTGCCTATCTGCTGAAGCCGGTCGTCTACACGCAATTCGACTCCGACATGTTCTATTCGGGCATGCATACGCTCAAGAAGGGCTATTTTGACTATGCGCGGGACGGCTTCGGAGAGGTGGAGACCACCTTGGAAGGCACGGTCGACCGCCTTGTCGAGTACATCGAGGCGGGGTGCAGGATGAAGCCGCAGTACGAAGCGCGCGTCAAGTCGTTCTTCCTGTATCACGACAATGAAAATTCGCGTCGCGTCTACGAAAGGATATGCGACATTGAGAAGATCAAAGCCGGAAAGTGAGCCCGCAAAATGACAATCGTTCTTGCCGCGCTTCTGCTGTTGTTCCTCGTGCCGTGCAGTTTCGGCGTACGCGGATTTCATGTCGACCGGTACATAGGCAGGGATGAGATACAGCCTGTCAAAGGGCTGTTCCTGATTCTTGTTTTTGCGTCGCACTTCTGCCAATATGTCACGTTGGGAGGAGGCCTTGATGCGGGATATCTGAACACGCGCAAATTCCTGGGTCAGATGATTGTGGTACCGTTTCTTTTTTATTCAGGCTATGGTGTTGTCGCCTCCATCCGCCGCAAAGGCGAGGCTTATTTGCTGTCGATGCCGGCACAGCGGATTCTGAAGGTTGCGTTCCAATTTGCAGTTGCGGTTCTCATTTACGTTGTTGTCCAGCGCTGTTGCATGGGCAAGACGTTTTCCGCTTCGCATGTCTGGCTCAGCATCCTTGGATGGAAGTCCGTCGGCAATAGCAATTGGTATATCTTTGCAATCGTGCTTTTGTATGCGCTGACATTCCTGTCGTTTTGGGCGTTTGACCGGCATCGATATCCTCATGTGCCGTTGATTGCGCTGACGTTGCTGACGATTGTGCTGATGGCGATATTGTCGACAGCCCGTCCGACATACTGCTACAACACGCTTATGGCCTATGTCGCCGGCGCTTGGTTCTATGGGTGGAAAAGGGATTTCGACGAGATATTCCTCTCCAACCATCGCGCATGGACGGTTGCCCTGGTTGGCTTTGTTTTGGCTTTCTGCCTGCTCCAGCCGCACTGGAAGTCAACGCTTGTCTGTTCTGGCGCTTCGCTTGCGTTTGCATTTGCCATTGTCTTGATATCGGCAAAAATCATCTCGCGCAATGCGGTATTGTCCTATTGCGGAAGGCATCTGTTCTCGCTATACATTCTTCAGCGGCTGCCGATGATCATTCTCCAGAAAACAGCCTTCGCGAAGGCCCACAAGTATGGCTATTTCCTTGTGTGTCTTGCGGCCACATTCGTCATTGCCGCCGTCTTTGACTACGTCGTTCCATGGATTTGGGGGCTGTTGACGCGGCTCTTTCGGAAAATTCCCTTTAGGATGCATGTTTGATCGTGCGCATTTCTGTCATAGTTCCAGTCTACAATGTGGTGCAGTTCTTGCGTGCGTGCTTGGATTCGGTCCTCGCACAGTCTTTGCGCGACATTGAAGTCGTCTGTGTCGACGACGGCTCGACGGACGGCAGCGCTGCGATTCTTGCCGAGTATGCGGCGAAGGACAAGCGCCTCAAGATCGTGACCCAGGAGAATCGCGGGCAGGGCGCGGCGCGGAACTGCGGATTGGAAATCGCGCGCGGCGAATACGTCTACTTCATGGACGCGGATGACGAACTTGCTGCGGACGATGCCCTTGAACGGCTTGTAGCCTTAGCCGATGCCGAGCGGCTGGACGCACTTTTCTTCGATGCCGAGACGCGCGTGGATGAGAACCTCGACGTGCAGCCGTCCATCGTCCGCGCAGAGGATTACATCCGCAGCCACGATTATTCGTCGGTCAGCACGGGGCGGGGGCTATTCGCGCAGTTTCTCGCCAACAAGGAGTATACCGTCAGTCCCTGTCTGGTTCTTTTTCGCCGCGCGTTTCTCGAAGAGAACGGAATCCGGTTCCCGGTAGAGCGCATATTCTACGAGGACAATATCTTCATGACGCGCGTGATGCTGGCGGCGAAGAGGGCGAGTCACCGTCCGTGGCGGCTTTATCTGCGTAAGGTTCATGCGAACAGCTCCGTGACCTCGGCACCTACGCTGCGTCATCTGCGCGGATATCTCGCCTGCTATCGAGATGTCTGCGCGCTGCTCGCGCGCGGAGGATGGGAGCGCAGAACGCGCGGCGTGCTGCGGGACCGCCAAGTCATCTACAAGCTGCATGTGCGCCGTATTGCAGACGCAAACCCGTCGCTGGTCGCTTCGGCGAAGGACGAACTGCCCGTTGATGAATACGCGGCGCTATGCGAGGCTCTCGTCTATCCACTGCATGAAAAAGCGATAAATGCATTCAGATGTCTTCGCGATCGGGGTGTTGCATATACGGCAAGACGCATATTTTGCGGGAGGCAGGCGACATGAAGGCGTCCGTGGTAATTCCCGCATGGGGCGAGACGCCGTATCTTGATGAGACGAAGGATTGTTTGGCGGCGCAGACATTCCGCGACTTCGAGGTTATCGTCGCCGCTCCGCCCAAAGACGAGCCGAACGCAGGCGCCGCGCGGAACGAGGGGCTGGCGCTGGCCCGGGGCGAATGGCTGTTTTTCGTGGATGCGGACGACCTGCCGGAAGCGGACTTTCTTGAGAAGGCGGTTGCGCTTGGAGAGAAGACGGGCGCCGACGTTGTGGCATTCCGTGCGGACGAAGTGGATGACCGCCTTGGCGTGCGAACCCACATGCCGTATCTGAAGCGCATGGCACCTTGGGCGGACGGAAGGATTCATTCGCTGGACGAGTTGGGGGCTGCGCGATTTACGACGCTTGGTCTCGCGCCGTGGAACAAGGCCGTTCGCCGTTCGATTGTCGAAGGGAATGGAATACGCTTTCAGTCGATTCCCCGTTCGAACGATGTGGCGTTTACGGTGGAAATGCTTGCACGAGCGCGAACCTTCGCAGCGATAGACAGCTCGTTGATTGGCTATCGCGTCAACAATGCCAAAAGCCTTCAGCATACGAATACCGAAACGCCCACTTGCTTCTATGAGGCGCTGCTTGAGGCCAAGCGCAGACTTGGAGGCGACTGCCAAGAGGCCATGCGAAACCTCGCGGAGGAGACGATCGCGTATCACCTTCATTCGGTCCGGACGGTTGAGGCGTATAGAATGCTCCATGACTTTCTTGCGCATCGCACGGAAGCTGATTTCGGAATCAGAGTCGCGCAGTCGCCATTGAAAGGCCGCAACGCCTTCTGTTTCAAGATATCCAGAGCCGCTGAAACGTTGCGCGAGCGCGGCCTTGCGTTTTGCCTTTACCGGTTTCTTGGAAAAATGGCAAAGTCGTGTAACGGACAGTGACGCATGAAGATTTCCGCCATAATACCTGCTTGGGGTTCAACGCCGCTTTTGGAACGCGCGTGCGCGGCGGTTCGTGCGCAGACTTATTCGGATATGGAGCTTATCGTCGCCGCGCCGCCGGCCGATGGACCACAGACAGCCATCGCTGCGCGACTAGCCGGGCTTGCGAAGGCTGCCGGGGAGTGGATCGCATTCTGCGACGCGGACGACTGGATCGAGCCGGACGCGATCAAAGAAATGGTGGCCGCTGCGGAGCGGGAAGGCGCCGACTGCGTTTGTTGCGGCATGTACCGCGACGGCACGGACGGCAAGTCCGTCTTTCGTCCGTTCGACCGCGAGGGCCCGAGCGACACATATAACGCACTGGTGAATAAAATCTTCAGGCGGGAACTGCTGGAAGACTTGATTGTCGATGCATCCATAACATTGGGCGAGGATTTGATGGTGACGGCGCAGGCCATGCGCAAGGCGAAGAAGATCGCCGTCTTGGACAGGGCGTTTTACCACTACTGCGAAAATGCGACTTCGGTTACGCATGTCCAGAACGGACGCAAGCGCGTGGAGGACCTTGCGCGCGTCGGAGCGATCTTGCGCGAAGCCATGCCAGAATCCGGATACGATTCTTTCCATGATCGCGTGACGCGCGATGCGCTTTTGCTGTGGATAAGGTACAGATTGTTTGACAGGGCTCTTTGGCGCATGCTGCGCGCAAGGATGAAGAGCGGCCTGCTTGCGGATCCTCGCCATGGACTTCTCAAGAAAGGAGCGCTCTGCTGTGCGGCTTGCCTATTTGACTGATCGCGATTCCGTTGGTGGCGGAATGGAATACATCCGCCGTCAGATGACCGCGCATTCCGGCGACGAATGCCGGGTGTTCTTTGCCGATCGCGGCGAATGCACGGCGGCGAAGATGGACGAATGGCGTGCCGACATCGTGCACGTCAACCACCTGAAGGCGCTTGTGCAGCTTTTTCGCAACCCGTTTGCGCGGCCTCAAGGCAAAGTCGTCTTCACCGTCCACGGCATACACTTGCGCAAATACGATTTCCTGCCGAAGACGCTTGCCAACCGGGCGAAGCGTCTATTGCGGCTTTCGCTGGAGCGGAGGCTCTACCGCAAGTGCGACAAGCTGATTGCGCTTACGCCGACAGACTCCGCCGACATTCAGCGCCTCTACGGACCGGGCCTGCCCGTTGTCGTTGAACCAAATTCCGTGGACGCCTCCGAATTCGCGGAAGCGCCGGCAGATCTTCGCTTCAAGCGTGACGAGTTTGCATTCGTGTGCATCGCGCGTTTCGATTTCCAGAAGGGGCAGGATGTCCTTGTCGAGGCAATTGCGCAAGCGCAGGAAAAATTGCGCGGCTCCGGATCGCGCACGCTCTTCATAGGCGACGGGCCTGCGCTTGCGGGCGTAAAACGCGAAGCCGGCCGTCTGGGAATTGCGGACATCGCCGTGTTCGCCGGTGAAATCCCGAACGCCGGCGCGTACATGACGTGCGGCAGGTTTCTGGTGTCGCCAAGTAGGTGGGAAGGTATGCCATATCTGTTGCTGGAGGCTGTTGCCCGCAAGAGGCGCGTCATCGCATCCGACTGTCCCGGCAACCGGGACGTGCTGAAGGGATACTCTGCGGCGAACCTGTTTCCGGTCGAAGACGCGGCGGCGCTCGCCACGCTGCTCAAGGAGGCGAGATGAAGACGGCGCTGCTCCACTACTGGCTGACGAACATACGCGGGGGCGAGAAGGTTCTCGCGGCCCTTGCGGACATGCTGCCTGACGCCGACATCTTCACCCATGCGTTCGGGTTGGGCGAAGGTGCCATGGAGTGGCGTGGGCATCCTGTATCGGAAACGTTCATCGCGCGCCTGCCGTTCGGTCGCCGGAAACCCCAGGCGTACCTACCGCTCATGCCGATGGCGTCGCGCAGGCTGGATCTTTCCGGTTACGATACGATCGTTTCGAGCGAGTCGGGCCCGATAAAGGGCGTGCGCAAGCCAAAAGGAGCGCGCCACATCTGTTACTGCCACACTCCAATGCGCTATTTGTGGGACATGCACGACGAATATTGGCGCACGGCCGGAGTCTGCGGCAGGCTTGGCATGGAGATTTTCACCGGCTATCTGCGCCGCGAGGATCTCAAGAGCGCCGAGGCCGTCGATGACTTTGTGGCGAACTCGGCATTTGTCGCGGAACGCATAAAAAGGATATACGGTCGAGACTCCACGGTGGTGCATCCTCCGGTAGACGTGGAATTCTACAGTTCCGTGAAGCGCCGCGAAGGCGAATACTACCTGTTCGTCGGTGCGCCGGTGGAATACAAGCGGCTGGACCTTGCGCGCGAAGCGTGCCGCAGGATGGACAGGCAGCTTGTCGTCGCCGGCGGAGGATCGTTCACGGACGACGAGTTGCGCACGCTGTATGCCGGCGCAAGGGCGCTTCTGTTTCCGGGCATAGAGGATTTTGGAATCGTTCCCGTCGAGGCGCAGGCGGCCGGCGCGCCGGTCATAGCATTTGGCGCGGGCGGCGCGCTGGAGACGATTGTCGACGGCGAGACAGGGTTGTTCTTCCGCGAGGCGTCGGCGAATGCGCTTTGCGGTGCGATCGAGGAGTTCGAAGGGCGCCAATGGAGCGTCGATGCTTGCCGAGCGAACTCGCTCAAGTTCTCCGCGGAGCGCTTCCGCGCCGAGATGTCCGGCATCCTCGCCCGCAAGTGAGCGCGCATTTCGCATGTGCGCGCTTGCCACAAAGGGGCAAGTTTTGGTACAATGTGCGCGTAATTCCATTCAAGAAAACTTAAAACTTAAACCAAAAAGGAGATAATGGTCATGGCATGCTCATGCAGCAAGAAGTGCAATTGCAATTGCGAGTTCGTCCCCCCGATGAGCGCGCTTTGGGAGATATACGACAGCATCGGCGCGAAGGCCGACGTAGTCGCCATCGCGTGGGAGCGCGAGGACGGAAAGGTCTTTCGCTATGACCTGCCGATTCCGCAGCGCCTCGACCCGCAGGCCGCCAAGAAAGTGAGCCATGTCGTCGACCGCATCGCAAAGTTCATCGTCTGGTCGGCCGGCGGCTGGAAGCTTTATCTCGCCGGTCCCGACGCCGTCGTGCAGCCTGTGGCGAAGGCATACACCAAGAAGGGTGCGCGCAAGTTCGATTACGGCTTCTTCTCCGACCTCTACGGTCGCCCTGTCGAGACTGTAGTCGTGCCGCTCAAGAAAATGCCCGAGATGCACGAGACTCTCACCAAGGTCAAGACCGTCGCAGACGGATGCCGTATCGGCTTCGACCTCGGCGCGAGCGATTTCAAGATCTCCGCTCTCAACGAAGGCAAGGTTGTCTTCTCCAAGGAGTTCCCCTGGGACCCCAGAAACAATCCCGATCCCGAATACCACTACTCGAAGCTCACCGCCGGTCTGAAGGAAGCCGCCGCCACTCTGCCGCGCGTCGACGCGATCGGCGGTTCGACCGCCGGTACGCTCGTCGGCAAGAAGATGGGCGTCGCTTCGCTCTTCCGCGCCATCAAGGAGCAGAATCCCGAGAAGTATCCGATTGCGCAGGACATGTTCTTCCGCGTCGAGCGCGATTGGGGCGTTCCGTTTGAAATCTACAACGACGGTGACGTCTCGGCTCTGGCCGGAATGATCACGATGGGCAAGAAGGGCATTCTTGGCGTCGCCATGGGCTCCTCGGAGGCGGTCGGCTACATCGACCAGTCTGGCGCTCTCACGGGCCGCATCACCGAGCTCGCGTTCGCCCCGGTCGATTTCAATCCGAAGGCGCCTTGCTGCGAATGGTCGGGCGACTACGGCGTCGGCGCAATGGCGTTCTCGCAGCAGGCCGTCAACTGGCTCGCCGAGAAGTATGGCTTCAAGTTCCCGAAGGAGATGAAGCTACCCGAGCGCCTCAAGGTCGTCCAGGCCGCGATGGAGAAGGGCGATCAGCGCGCCCTCAAGGTCTATGTGCAGATCGGCCGCTTCCTCGCGCACGCGATTCCGTGGTACAATGAGTTCTACGACTACTCCAGCATGATGCTCCTCGGCCGCGTCACTTCCGGGCTTGGCGGAGACGTTATTCTCGAGACGGCGAAAACGATGCTCAAGGATATCTATCCCGAATGGGCCGAGAAGATCGAGCTCGTTGTCCCCGACGAGCACTTCCGCCGCCTTGGCCAGTCCGTCGCCGCCGCGCAGATCCCTGTCATCAAGGCTGCGAAGAAGGCTCCCGCGAAGAAGTGCTGCAAGAAATCCTGCAAGAAGTAAGCCATGAGCAACCGCGAATATTCAAAGGAGCAGCTCGACGCGGCTCTCGCGTCGATGGGCGTCACCGATCAGACGGATGTCGCTCGCTACGGTTCAGGGCATATCAACGATACTTTCAAGGTCGAGACGAAGTCGGGCGTGCGCTACATACTGCAGCGCGTGAACACCGACATCTTCCCGCCGGATATGCTCAAGTCCAACGTGCTGCGCGTGACCGGGCACCTCGCCAAGAAGGGCATCAGGTCCCTCGTCGTCAAGGGCTACGAGAATCCGTGGCGCATTTACGAGTTTCTCGAAGGCTACACTTCAACCGATCTCGTGACGAACCCGGCCCAGGCCGAGCTCGTCGCGGGCGCGTTCGCAAAGTTCCAGAACGACCTTGCGGATCTGCCGGCGCCTCGCCTTGGCGAGATAATCCCGAAGTTCCACAACACGGTCGACCGTCTGCGCCTCCTCGACGAGGCTGCGGCGGCTGACGTGAAAGGGCGAAAGGCCAAGGTCGCCGAGGAGCTTGCGTTCGTCGACGCGCGCCGCGAAGAGGCCGCGAAAATCGTGACGATGATGGAGCGCGGCGAAATACCCGAGCGCATCACCCACAACGACACGAAGATCAACAACGTGATGCTTGCGCCCGACGGTACGAATGTCGTGATCGACCTCGATACGACCATGCCCGGTTCGGCTCTCTACGACTTTGGCGACATGGTGCGCACTTCGTCCGCCGCGGCCGCCGAGGACGAGAAGGATCTTTCGAAGGTGTATTCCAAGAAGGAGTACTTCGAGGCTCTCGTCAAAGGCTACCTCGCGCAGGCGAAATTCCTCACCGAAGCAGAGAAGGCCAATCTCGCGTTCTCCGGACGCTTGATAACGCTTACGATCGGCATACGCTTCCTGACCGACTACCTCGCGGGCGACACGTACTTCCGCACCGCTTACGAGGATCACAATCTTGTCCGCTGCCGCACGCAGTTCAAGATGGTCAAGTCGATGGAAGACCAGTCTGCCGAATACGAGGCTATCGTCAAGAAGTACTCGTAGTCTGTGACACTTTGTTGCGCGTCGGGACATCTTGACGCGCTTTGGCGGCCGTTTTGCCATGGCACGGCCTCTGCTGACAAGCGGTGGAGGTAAAATACCATGAATGCAACTTACGAACCGCCAGAAGACAACGAAAAGTGCCTGGAGAAATACGGCACCGACCTGACCGCGCTTGCGCGGTCGGGCAAACTTGATCCGGTCATCGGTCGAGACACTGAGATTCGTGACGTCATCCGCATCCTTTCGCGAAAGACCAAGAACAATCCCGTGCTCATCGGTGAACCGGGTGTCGGCAAAACAGCCATCGTCGAAGGGCTTGCCCAGCGAATAAACCGCGGCGATGTGCCGGACGGCCTGAAGGATCGCACAGTGTTTTCTCTCGACATGACCGCGCTCATGGCAGGCGCCATGTACCGCGGACAGTTCGAGGAACGGCTGAAGGCCGTGCTGAAGAAGATAAAGGAGTCGGAGGGGAAGATAATCCTCTTCATAGACGAAATACACACCATAGTCGGCGCAGGCAAGACGGAAGGCTCGTCTGACGCCGGAAACATGCTCAAGCCCATGCTTGCACGCGGCGAGCTGCACTGCGTAGGCGCCACCACGCTTGACGAATACCGCAAATACATGGAGAAGGATGCCGCGCTTGAGCGTCGCTTTCAGCCGGTGATGGTGGAACCGCCAAGCGAGGAGGACGCCATTTCGATCCTGCGCGGCATAAAGGATCGATTCGAGAAGTATCACAACGTGCACATACGCGACGAGGCGCTCGTGAATGCCGTGGTGCTGTCCGCGCGGTACATACAGGATCGTTTCCTGCCCGACAAGGCAATCGATCTTCTCGACGAGGCGTGCGCACGCATCCGCACGGAGATGGATTCCTGTCCGCAGGAGCTGGACGAGATATCTCGTCATGTGCGGCGTCTTGAAATCGAAGAGATCGCGCTGAAGAAGGAAAAGGACGAGGCGTCCAAGAAGCGTCTCGCGGAGCTTCAGCAGGAACTCTCCGAGCAGAAGACCAAAGCCGACAAGATGACGGCGCAATGGAAAGAGGAAAAAGCGGCGCTTGAAGAAGTGCGCCGCGTAAGGACAAAACTCGATGAAGCAAGAAATGCATATGAAACTGCCCTTAATAGAGGTGACAACGCGACAGCGTCCAGGTATAAATATGGCGTCATACCGGAGTTCGAGAAGCAGCTCAAATCCCATGAAGAGGATATGGCTCGCCGGGGTGCGGACGCCATGCTCCGGGAAGAAGTGACCGCTGACGAAATAGCGGAGGTCGTAAGCCGTTGGAGCGGAATACCCGTGACCAAGCTGCTCGAAGGCGAGCGCGAGAAGCTCGTCCGCCTCGGCGACATTCTTCACGAGCGGGTGATCGGCCAGGACAAGGCGGTGGACGCCGTGGCCGACGCCGTTCTCAGGTCGCGTGCGGGCATCAAGAACCGCCAGCGGCCGATAGGCGCGTTCCTCTTTCTGGGACCGACCGGCGTAGGAAAGACCGAGCTCGCCAAGGCGCTCGCCGCAGAACTGTTCGACGATGAAAACGCAATGGTGCGGCTGGACATGTCGGAATACATGGAGAAGTTCGCGGTGTCGCGTCTCGTCGGCGCGCCGCCCGGATACGTCGGTTTCGAAGACGGCGGTCAGCTTACGGAGGCCGTCCGCCGCAAGCAGTTCTCGGTGGTGCTGCTCGACGAGATCGAGAAGGCGCATCCCGACGTGTTCAATCTGCTTCTGCAGGTGATGGACGACGGCCGCCTTACAGACAGCCACGGCCGCACCGTGTCGTTCAAGAACACGGTGATAATCATGACGTCGAACGCACAAAAAGATACGCTAAAGGATCTCTTCAGACCGGAGTTTCTGAACAGACTCGACGAGATACTGGAGTTCGATTCGCTGACCGAACCGCAGATACGCCAGATCGTGAAACTGCAGTTGAAGGATTTCTCCAGAAGGCTTGCCGACCAGGAGCTTTCGCTCGAAGTGGACGACAAGGCAATGGAGATTCTCGTGCGCGACGGATACGATCCGGCATACGGGGCGCGCCCTGTGAAGCGTGCTTTGCAGCGCGATCTCGAGACGCCGATCGCCAGGGCGATCGTCGCCGGCGCGTACCCGCCGGGATCGACCATCAAGGTGACTGCGGAGGACGGTAGGATAAATATGGTATAATTACCATCGTCCAAGGAGGGACGATGAGAGAAATCGAAGAAGAGATTGCGGCGCTCAAGGCCAGGCGCAACGCAGTGATACTTGCGCACAACTACCAGCGCGCAGAGGTCCAGGCCATCGCCGACTTTACCGGCGACTCGCTAGAGCTCGCGCGCAGGGCGACGCAGGTCGATGCCGACGTGATTGCGTTTTGCGGCGTGTACTTCATGGCCGAGACCGCCGCGATACTCAATCCCGGCAAGACCGTGCTCATACCCGACGCGACGGCGGGCTGTCCGATGGCGGATATGATTACCGGCGACCAGCTTCGCGAGCTGAAAAGCCGCCACCCCGGCGCGCTCGCGGTCTGCTACGTAAACTCGACGGCCGAGGTGAAGGCGGAGTGCGACATATGCGTCACGTCCGGCAATGCCGAGCGCGTCATGTCGTCGCTGCCGAAGAACAGAGAGATACTGTTCGTGCCCGATCAGCATCTTGGCGGGCATGTCGCGGCGAAGCTCGGCGCGAAGTACGTTCTGTGGCCGGGCTACTGCCCGACACATGCGCGGTTGACCGCGAAGCGTGTCGCAGAGGCGCGCGCGGCCCATCCTGGCGCGCCGGTGCTCGTACATCCGGAGTGCCCCAAGGATGTTCGCGACGCCGCCGATGAATGCCTTTCCACCGGCGGGATGTGCGCATACGCGCGGGAGTCCGCCGCGAAGGAGATCGTCGTCGGCACGGAGGTGGGCATACTTCACCGCCTTCGCGAGGAGAATCCCGGCAAGTCGTTCTGGCCGGTCGATGGTGCAATGGTCTGTCCCAACATGAAGAAGACGACGCTCGAGAATCTGCGGGACTGTCTGCGCGACATGTCGCCGCGCGTGACGGTCGCGCCCGAAACCGCCCTTCGCGCCCGCCGCGCGATAGAGGCAATGCTGGAGGTGAAATGATGGATGTGCTCACTTCGAAAAGGTCGTGGCTCGTCGCGCCCGTCGCGGCGATTCTGATGTACGCCGTGCTCTTGGCGGTATGGGCCGCCATCGAGCCGTCGGCGCTCGTGCCTTTGTTCGACAACGACGGCGCATCGCCCGTCGAGTTGATGACGCTGCCGCTTTTCGCGCTGACGGTGCCGCTTGCGTGGCTTTGTCCGCCGTGCGCCGGACCTGCCCGCCGCCAGTGCGCATGGTCGGCGCTGTGGTCGCTGCTCGGCGTGATGGCGATTGTCCGCGAGACCGACGTGCACAAGGCGCTATTTGCGAAGATATGGCCGGAGGTCGCGGCGAACTTCCACGGAACAGTGTTCAAGATGAAGTTTCTCAAGGCGTCCGGAATCCCCTTCATGCCGAAGCTGTTCGTGGCGGTGTTCTTCGTCCTCTTTTTCGTCGCGGTGATCGTGCCTCTCGCGAGATACATCGTGCCGCTGGTGAAAGGCTTTTTCAGACTGGAGCCGGTAGCGTGGACGATGGCGGTCTTCGGCTGCGTGTCGGCAAGCGTGCTTGTGGTTGACCGCCTGCCCGCAAACCTCAGGCATGCGGGGGTGGACCTTTCGGACTCGGCCATCGCCCTGCTCAAGGTGTTCGAGGAAGGCGGCGAAATGGCCATGGCGCTTCTGGCGCTGCTGGCGATGCTTCAATCTCATCTAATCTTCGCGCGCCGCGAGCAGACGCGGAACTGAACATACACGGGAGACAAGACAAAATGATACTTGCAGATTCGCTTGTAAACGGATTTCTCGGCTCCAATCTCATGGGGCAGGGCATAGTGGCCGCGCAGCTTCTCGGCAGCGTGGTGATGTTTGCGGTCGTCATCGGCAAATGGAAGGAGCTCAGCTACATATCTTCGCTGACGCGAAGGTTCCTCAGAGACTTCACGAACTGCCGGGACATACTGGAGTATTATCTGAACCACCGCCCTGCGCCGCAGTCCACAGGCGTCGTCGGCATATACGCCCGCACGTGCGAGCGTCTGCTCAAACTGCTCACGCCGGATGTGCGGTCGCTGCTGGTCGGGCGCCAGACCGACGGCGACGGGGCCGCCGCTCTTACCGCCCGCGAAGTGGAGCTCGTAAAGAGTTCGTGCGAGCACGCCCTTGCGGAAGAGTCCATACGGCTTGAAGGCGGAATGGGCATAATCGCGACCGTCGTGACTCTTGCGCCGATGCTCGGTCTGCTGGGAACGGTCTGGGGCGTTCTCGATGCATTCGCCGAAATGGGCTCGGCCGGCAGCGCCAACCTCGCCACCATCGCGCCGTCCATCTCCGCGGCGCTTGTGACGACCGTCGTCGGCCTGCTGATCGCGATTCCCGGCGTAATGGCCCACGGCCACCTCTCCTCGCAGGTGCGCAACATAACGGCCGACATGGAAGGCTTCGCCGACGAACTGACCGGCCGCATCGCCTGCGAATTCCAGGGGAGGGGCGCCTAGGATGTCGCGCATTCGCAGACGCTCGCGCGGCGAGAGGCAGAAGGCCGAGATCGGCATGAACTCGCTGATCGACCTCACCTTTCTTCTGCTGGTTACGTTCATAGTCACGCTGCCCGCGCTTGAGCAGGGCATATCGATAATGCTTCCGCAGGCAAAAACCGACCAGCTGCCGACGAAGGACAAGAAGGCGAATGTCGTTACCATCGACAAGGACAGCCGCATATTCTTCAAGGACAAGCCCGTCACGCTCGAAGAGCTCGAGTCGACGCTCAAGGTGATGGCCGCCGAAGACCCCGATGTGCCCGTGCTCGTGCGCGGCGACGAGCGTCTGGACTACGGAAGCGTGATGAACGTCGTGAAAGTCGTCTATAAATGCAAGGTGCGCCGCATGGCGCTCGTGACGGTGGAGAAATGACCGGCGACAGGCAGAACGAAAAGCCGCCCGTGCTGGGCGTCCGCAGCCTCGGCCTCGCGCTCGCGGGGCATGTGGTGGTTTTTCTGCTGCTGTACTCTTTCGCCCTGCTGCATTTGAGGCCAAAGGAGTCTGTGATACCGATAGACCTCACCGTTGTCGTAAACGAGAATCCGGACGGCGAAGAGAACGAGCCGCCGCCGCTCTCCAAAAACGAGCCCGAGCCGCCGAAACCGCCCGAACCGAAGCCGGAACCTCCTCCCCCGCCGCCAAAGGCGGAGGAGAAGACCGAAGCCGTCGAACAGGTCGTCGAGAAAAAGCCCGAGCCACCCAAGGCGGAACCCAAGCCGCCGGAGGAGAAAAAGCCCGAGCCTCCCAAGCCGCCCGAAAAAACGAAAGAACAGCTCCGGGAAGAGCGCATGAAGAAGATGCGCGAAAGCGCCAAGCTCGTCAACAAGCCGGTGAAGATCGAGGTCAGGAACAAGCCCAGCGGCAACGGCAGGACGGAGCGTCAGACAATGAGCGAGGCCGAGATCAGGAAGCTCCTCGATCAGGGCTACAATCCCGGAACGAAGACACAGCTGGCCGCAGACGAGTCGCAGCGGTGCATTTCGCTTATCCGCAAAGCCTTTTACGACAAGTGGGATCGTCCCCCGTGGACGGATTCCCTGAAGGAGATGCTTCTCACCGTGCAATTCGACATGGGCGGACGGGTCAAAGGCTATCGGCTTGTGAAGAGTTCCGGCGATGCAAAAGCCGACGCCACCGTTCGCCAGGCCGCGTCGCTGGTGCACACGGTCTACGGGCTTTCGACCGATTTTCTCCGTGCAAATCCCGAAGTGACCATAAGATTCAAGGTGACGGCGCAATGACATGGTTTGCGGCAATTTTGGCGGCGGTGCAGCTTGCCGGCGTTACGGGCGACACGTTGAAGGTGCGCGCGTTCTTCGATGTGAACAACGCTAAGGTCGGCGATCCGCTAGTGCTTACGATAGACTTTCTCGGCAGCGCCGATTTCGCCGCGCTGCATCCGCCGGCGCTTTCCCGCGAAGTCGACAAAGCCGACTGGAAGCTGGACGACGCAAGCGCCAAGACCGACACTTTCCGCGATGCGCGCCGTCTGACCTACCGCGTGAGACCCAGGCGTGAAGGGGTGTTGTGGTTTCCGGCGCTTGAATTCGAGTACGCCGGGAGCGATGGCGCGAAGCGGATCGTGCGTTCCAACGCGATACCGGTCCATGCAAAACCCGGCGCGGATGTCGTTGTCGCCGGGATGGGCGAGGAAGAAGAAGCCATGCCTCTGCCGGACGGCCTCGAGCTCGCCGCCCCGCCCGGTCTGACCGACGATGAACTTTTCGCATGGCGAAAGGCGTGCGCGAACCCTACGGCGGATGCGTTCGCGGCGTTCGACTTTCCGGCGGCGAAGATGAACGAGGCGCGGTGCGCGATTGTCGAAGGCGACTGGCGGCGCGCGATATCGGTATATTCGCGGCTTGAGTGGCGGATAGGGCAGACGCCTGCCATAGAGCGTGGGCTGGTGGCGGCGCTTGCGCTGCGCTTCCGGAATGCGGCTGCGGAACTGCCCGTCTGGCGCCAGGTCGGGCGGCCGGTTCTGCGGTACGGCTGGAAGGGACGCGCAGCGACGGTCCTCGGCGGAGTTGCGGCGTTTGTGGCGTTGTTCTGGCTTCTTGGCAGGATGATCCGCGCGCTTGCATGCGTGGCGCTTGCGGCGCTTCTCGCGCTGCCGGCGAATGCCCAGGGCGCCGACCCGTTCGCGGAGATGGAGGCCATGCACCGTCGCATGCAGCAGCAGATGCAGCAAATGATGAACCTTCCCATGGGCGGCGGCATACGCATGTCGTTCGGCGGGGAGGAGCGCGAGAGCGTGAAGATCGACGCATCCGTCGCAGCAAGCAAGAAAGAACTTCAGGTGGGTGATGCGT
Source organism: uncultured bacterium (assembly GCA_902776615.1). Lineage (GTDB taxonomy): Bacteria > Verrucomicrobiota > Kiritimatiellia > RFP12 > UBA1067 > UBA1067. The sequence continues at coordinate 767 of CACYQU010000039.1, read as the reverse complement.
TCGAGTTTGTGCTCAGCCTGGAGTATCCAAAAGGGAACACCGTCGATCAGATACAGCTTGCGCCGTCCGAGTCGTTCGGCCTGCAGGTTGTCGGGCCGGCGCAAAACCTGCCGGACGCACCGGGCTCGAATCCGTCAAACACGGTAAAGCGCATGGTTTTTCCGGTGCGGTATGACGTGCCGTTCAAGGGACGCTTATCGTTCGGCGTCAGCGGAATGGTCACGGGCCGGCAGACGCGCCACGGCGGACGCTTCAGCTTCACCTATTCGAATTCGTTCGAAACGCGCACGGCACCGGTGGATATTGACGTGAAGCCCCTGCCGTCCGCAGGCCAGCCGAAGGCGTTTGGGGGCATAATCGCAGACAGGCTGAGGCTTACGGAAAGCGTGGACATCAGGAGCGTGGAAACGAACGATGTCGTTACGATAACATATCGCATCGAGCATGACGGCTATCTGCCGGATGATTGGATGCCCGAAGGCGCCGCGTACGAGTGGGCGCGGACCGCGCGAGACCGCAATGGGCGAAGTGCCGTGGAATGGCGGCGTTATTTCGTGGCAAACGGCGAGAAGTCTACGCCCAGGCTGGATGTCGTATATTACGAGCCCAAAACCAAGCGGTACCGCACGGCAACCACGCCCGGCACCCGTTTGGATTATCGCAAATAGCAGTAGCATCCCATATAAATCTCACGCAGAGGTATAATGTAGAACGAGCCTTTTCTTTACGGTGGAGAAGGATTCGTTCTTTGACAACTTGCAGAATGG
>CACYQU010000038.1 GCA_902776615.1 uncultured bacterium | reverse complement strand
AGCGTCTCGTCGCCTTCGATGATATCCGTCTCTTGGACGCGGCTGCCGTTTTTCCTGTACCAGCCGAAATGGCTGTAGCCGCCTGCATATTCCGGAGCCGGATTCAAAAACCACTTGCCGAACTCGTCACCGACGGTTGCAGTGACATTTGTGGACTCGCGGCCGTCGGCGAACTTGAAGGTCAATGTGCATGTTGCATTGGACGGAATAACCTTCCAGCGGGCGTAAAGCGTTTGCGTTGAAGTATCGACTTTGTCCGAAGCAAGCACCTGAACGCGGTTTGTGCGATCGGCCGACGACCACCAGCCTGCGAAGAAGAGGCGCGTGTTGGAGTTTGTGGGCACAGGCTGATAACCGTAGGCCGCACCCTTCTCGTAATAATCCGTGCGACGGTAGAGAGAGCCGTTCTTGGTAAAATCCTGATCGGTTATGAAGCCCGCGCCTTCTTCGCCGTCCGGCACGTCGCCGCTCGCGTCGAAATTCACCGGCATGGTGTTATCCTGCCAGTGCGCATAGAAAACCGTCGGCGCCGTTATGCTCACAGTGTCTGACTCGTTCACCTGCATCCCGCCGGAAGCGGCGGTGAACCAGCCCAGCAGCTCATGTTTGGTCCAGACGACGGACGGGAATTCTCCATATGTTCCGTTGTATTCGAACGACCTTTCGGCATTGCCGTCTTTGTTCAAAACCTCGCCAGGATCGGCAAACGAACCACTGCCGTTGCGATCGAAGGTGACTTTGTACGAAGCAGCCTTCCAGTGAGCGTAAAGCGTATGGTTGGACGCAACATTCATAACCGTTCCCGACGAAACCTTCGCCCCGCCGTTCACGGCCGTGTACCATGCGTCAAAGTCGTATCCCGTACGGGTGGCGGCGGCAAGCTCGCCGTATTCTTCCGCGTATGTCACCGACTTGCTGGAAAACGACGCATTGCCTCCGCCATTCGGATTGAAGTATACGGTATAGGTCTTGGGCTGCCATCTGGCGACGAGAGTCGCCGCGGCGTCGGCGACATTCCAGGTCAGGCGACCCTCGCCGGACGGAAAGTAATATTGGTCGTTGCCAAACCAGTAGCCGAGAAATTCATAGCCCGTTCTGACAGGAACCCCAACCGTAGGCAGGCGGGTATCGTATGTAGCCTCTACGGAATCGGCGCCGCCTTCGCCGCCGGCCTTGTCGAAGGATATCGCCGTTTTCTCCGCAACCCAGCATGCGTAGAGATTCACGACCGCATCGGCTCTCGACGACAGGTTTGAAACGACAGCACCATTGGCATAAACAAAGCCGGTACCATCGGCGCGCTGGCTCCACCCGGCGAAAGCATATCCGGTTCGTACATACCGATTGGATGAGAGTGGCTTCATCTCGTCATATTTAAATGGCTCGCCCGCCATTTCGCCACTGCCTCCATTGGCCATGAATTCGACTTCATAGGAATTCGGCGACCAGTGCGCGTAAAGAGTGTGGTCCTTGGTCGCAGTTGCAATCGTCTCGGAATCGACAAGCTGCGCACCGGAATCGGTGGACGCATACCATCCTGTGAATGCATAGCCGGTTCGCGTCGGCGTCGGCAGCGAATATTTGCCGCCGAATGTCACGCTTCTGGAGGTTGGGCTGACACTGCCGCCGTTCGCGTCGAAGGTCACGGTATAGGTGTTTGCGCTCCAGTGTGCATAAAGCGTTTGTGCAGCTGTTATGGATACCTTTGTGCCATCGGTTACTTTCGCCCCGCCGGACGCCGCGGTGAACCAGCCGTCGAACGAATAGCCCGTGCGCACCGGCGTCGGGAGAGCACCATAGGTCGCATCGTAGGTAACAGTCTTCGATGATGTCGGCGTTGTGCCGCCGTTTGCGTTGAAGGTAACGGCATACGAGTTGGCCGTCCACTTTGCGTAGAGCGTTGTCGCGACTGTCTTGTCCCATTTCCTCGCGCTTGTTCCGGAAGCCGTGTAATACTGCGTACCGCCTCCGCCGGTACCAGTGTAGTAACCGCCGAAGGTGTAGCCCGTGCGCGTTGGAACCTCGATTACAGGCATCGCCGCATCGTATGTAGCGGTTGCGGAGGAGTCGCCGCCCGATCCGCTCTGTCTGTTGAGGGTGATGGTGTATTTGTTCACCGTCCAGCGAGACCAAAGCCGCAAATCATCGGCGACAGGCTTGCTAGTCTTGGAATATGTCACGCCGCCGCTGCTCTCGGCGGTGAACCAGCCTGTGAAACTGTAGCCTGTGCGCGTCACGGTCGGCCATGTGTTGCCGCTGCTCAGGCAGGATTCAAAAGTGGCGTTCGAAGCATCCGAAAAAGCGAACGTCTTTCTGCGGTTGCCGCGAGTAAGAGAGGTCTTTCCAAAGGGATCGCTCTTGTAGACGCAGATGTGGGAGAACCGGCCAGACCTCCCTGCGACGCCCTGCACCCCTGCAACTCTAAAGACAAGCTGTATATACCTAGTGCCAGTCGGGGGCGTGAACTTGGCGAAATATCCATCACTCGATGTTGCCGTGTTGGCGAGATGCCTGTAATTGCTGCTTCCATCCTTGATTACGGCTTTGCTGGCGTCAAAGGCAACATAGAATACTCCCACGCTTCCCTTCCCTATATTGACAAGGTTGGACAGCGTGCACTCAAAGCAATACTCGCTACCTGCTTCGACGGCAATGAAATAGTAGCCGTCTGCCGCGCCCCACTTGGTGTCAACACCTGTGATGTCAGCATTGCTCACAGTCAATGTCACCCAGTCTCTTGTCAGTGTGCCACCGCTGTAGGTGGAGTATGAGGACGTCTTGGCATAGTCGGAAAAACTGAAATCGTTGTCAAAGAGTATTTCATATGCTTTCCCCGTCCAGTGGGCATACAGCGTCTGCGCAGCAGTTATTGCGACCGTTGAACTCGCGGTCACTTTCGATCCGCCGGACGCCGCGGTGAACCAGCCGCCGAACGAATAGCCCGTGCGCGTCGGCGTCGGAAGAGCACCATAGGTGGCATCGTACGTGACAGTCTTCGATGATGTCGGCGTTGTGCCGCCGTTCGCATTGAAGGTTATGGTATAGGTGTTTGCGCTCCAGTGTGCATAAAGCGTTTGCGCGGCTGTTATTGACACCGTGTCGCTCTCGGTCACTTTCGACCCGCCGGACGCCGCCGTGAACCAGCCGCCGAACGAATAGCCCGCACGTGTCGGCGTTGGAAGAGCGCCATAGACGGCATCGTAGGTGACAGTCTTCGATGATGTCGGCGTTGTGCCGCCGTTCGCGTCGAAGGTCACGGTATACGAGTTTGCCGTCCAGTGTGCATAAAGCGTTTGTGCGGCTGTTATTGATACCGTAGCGCTCTCGGTCACTTTCGACCCGCCGGACGCCGAGGTGAACCAGCCGCCGAACGAATAGCCCGTGCGCGTCGGCGCCGGAAGAGTGCCATAGACGGCATCGTAGGTGACAGTCTTCGATGATGTCGGCGTAGTGCCGCCGTTCGCGTTGAAGGTAACGGTATACGAGTTGGCCGTCCACTTTGCGTAGAGCGTTGTCGCGACTGTCTTGTCCCATTTCCGCGCGCTTGTTCCGGAGGCCTTGTAATACTGCGTGCCGCCGCCATCAGCGTTCGTATAGTAACCGCCGAAGGTGTAGCCCGTGCGCGTTGGAACCTCGATCACAGGCATAGCAGCACCGTATGTAGCGGTTGCGAACGAATCGCCGCCCGATCCGCTCTGTCTGTTGAGAGTAATGGTGTAGGTGTTTACCGTCCACTGCGCGTATAGCGTATGCTCGGCTGCTATGGCAACCTTTGAACTCTCTGTGACCTTCAATCCGCCCGACTCCGCAGTAAACCAGCCATTGAACGAATAGCCCGTACGGGTTGGCGCCGGGAGCTCCCCGTAGGTCGCATCGTAGGTGACAGTCTTTGATGCTACCGACGCAGTTCCGCCGTTCGCGTTGAAGTTAACGGTATATGATTTCGGCGTCCACTTCGCATATAGCGTCGTTGTCGAGGTCTTGTTCCATTTGCAGGCACTTTTCCCGGAAGCGGTATAATACTGCGTTCCCTCACCGCCGGTTTCCGCATAGAACCCGCCGAAGGTGTAGCCTGCGCGCGTTGGAACCGCGATTGCCGGCATCGCCGCATCATATGTAGCGGTTACGGTAGAGTCGCCGCCCGAACCGCTCTGCCTATTGAGCGTCACGATGTATGTGTTCGCCGTCCAGTGGGCATACAGCGTTTGCGCAGCAGTTATTGCGACCGTTGAACTCGCGGTCACTTTCGATCCGCCGGACGCCGCAGTAAACCAGCCGCCGAACGAATAGCCTGTGCGCACCGGCTCAGGAAGAGTGCCATAAGTGGCATCATAGGTAACAGTCTTCGACGATGTCGACGTAGTGCCGCCGTTCGCGTCGAAGGTCACGGTATACGATTTCGCCTTCCACTGGGCATACAAAGTGAGATCGCGTGCAATACTCGCCTTGTTTGCATAGGCGGCGCCGGAAGCATCAGCGGCGGTGTTCCATCCAGTAAACCCATATCCAGCCCTGATAAACGCATTCGCAGGCAGCGCCGCCGAATTTGTGAAAACAAAATCCCCCATCGTACCGGATCCGCCGTTTGAGTCGAATGCAACTCTGTAGACCCAATCCGTATGTACGCATTGCACATATGCGGCCCCGCCGGAGGTTGTGTCGTCGCCATTTTCGTCGAACACCTGATTTATCGTTCCGGCGACAATCGGAATCGTTGCGTGATGATCGTTCGCGCTTTCGAATTCCCCAGTGCTTTTGAAATTAGCCTGGTAAAGAAAACGCTCGCGAGATGCCGCAGAACGATTCCAGGTGTAATTGTCGGCCAGATCGTAGGTGTTCCCGTTCATGGTAAACCTGAGCCAATTGGACCATGCCCGGAAATACGGGTGGTCATTACCCTGATCTTTCACCAGGATGAAGAAATTGTACCAGGTCTTGCCGTCCCACGTCGATTTGCAGACAGTATATTTGAAGCCTGCGCCGGTACCATACTCGGCCGTCAGCACACGGTTCTCCCAAGTGGGGTTGTCGACAGGCGCTATATACTGCGTGACAAGCGGCGTCGCTGCCTTCAAGGAGAAGAGCAGCGACGCCACCGTGCAAAGTATGGGAACTTTGCGCACCATCGTCAATTAGCCGTCGCCTCGGGCGCAGGCTTTACACTCGTATCGCCTTCGCCGGGCGTACCAACCGAGACTTCGCGTCCGCGCACATCGACAAGACGCGTCGTCACGAAAATCAGCAGGTTCTTCTTGAGCGTCTGCTCTGCATGGCTGCGGAAGAGCCTTCCGACGAAAGGCAGGTCGCCGAGGAACGGCACCTTGTCATCCATCGCCTGGCGGCTCTCTGTTATGAGACCGCCCATGACAATCGTTGCGCCGGGGAAGATCGAGACGGAGGACACTATCGAGCGCACGTGGAAGAACGGCTGCTCCATAGGCGCCTCGTAGTAGGTCATGTTCTTCTCGCCGGTGGCGGAGAGCGAATCCATGGCGCTGATGGCGGAACTTGTCGCATTGTCGACGATCATCTGGCGTGTGCTCGACGTGAGCTCGCCGCCGACATCCGAAATAAGCTCGGCGAGGGACGAGAAGATTTCGCCGATACCCTGGAAGCTCTGCAGCGAGGAGCTGTTGCCGGAATACGGAATCTTCATACCGTAGTTCTTCCACGTAGGCTCGTCGACGACCTTCGTGTCGAGCTTGAGGTCGATCAGGTTGCCGTCGTCGGTAAGCGTAGGCGTGACGTCGAGGATGACGCCGACTTCGCGCGTCTCGAACTGCTCAGGCTCGACGACCGCGAGAATCGCCGACTGGCTGCCGCCGTTCGAGCTGGAACCGGAAGACGAGCTGGACTGCAGCTGCACGTTGTAGTCCGTAGGATAGATGTACTCGGTGACGACCTTGATGACCGCGTTCTCGCCGGGGCGCGTGAGCACTTTCGGCGCGGAAAGCAGGTCCGTATCGGTACGCTGCGACAGCATGTGGAGAATCATCGAAAGATCGGCCGAGCCGAGGAACGCGTTCACCTTCATGAACTGGTCGTTGGACGACTGGTCCTGACCCGACACCGCGTTGCCCGTGCGGGAGAGATAGCGGTTCACGTCGCCGAACGTCGCGTTCTCGCCACCCATCGAATTGATGCCGCCTATGCCGTTGGCGAGCGGCGTGGGCGTTCCGTTGACAAGGCCGTTCCTGCGCCACGCCGTGTTGCCGTCGGACGTATATGTAGTCTTCGTGGACGTGTCGAACGTACCGTCGGCCCTTGGCGTAGTGACGGTGGATTGCTGCGCCGTGTAGCCTTCGGCCCAGCCGCCCTTCTTCATGCCGAGCTTGCGCCCGAGCCAGCCGCCGCTGCCGAGTGTGTAGTTGCTGTTCAGAATCCACTCGAAGCCGAGGGAGTTGAGGTCTTGCTGGCTTACCTCGACGAAGCGAGCCTCGATCTCGATGAGCTTCTGGTCGACATTGAGCTCTGTCAGCGCCTTCTCGAGCTCGGCGAGGTTTTCGTAAGTGTTCTTGACGCGGAGCTTGCCGATCGTCTTGATGTAGAGAATCGAGCTGCCCTCGGGCCACTGAACGCCCATGAGCGAGAAGAACTCCTTCCAGTCGCGCTCCTGGTTTTCGTCGCCTTCGTCGTTGCTGCTGCGCGAGCTGCCGCCGCCGAAGCCGGCGGACTTCATCTCCTTGATGTCGCTCGAGGCGCTGCCCATTCTTTCAAGGAAGGCCGCCACCACGGGATAGCTGCGCGTGATCATCTCTTCGGTGACGATATCCTTGTGCATGACCATCACCACGGGACCCTGAACCTTGAACTTGTATTCGACAGAGTCGCAGACGAGCTTCAGCGCATCGTAGAAGCTTATCGCATTTGCCGTAATCATCGGGATCACAGGCACGCCCGCCGGGCCCGTCGCCGCCGCCTCGTCTCCTGTGGACGAGAAGTCGTCGGCGTCGTCTTCATTCTGCGCGGCACCCTGCGACAGGAGGGTGTCGGGCATCTTCAGCACGAAGTTGAAGCCGCGCTCGTCCATGGGAATGTCGGGACGGTCGAAATCCTTCGACGCCGTACGGAAATAATCGACCGCATCGATGATCGTGGCCGGCGGCTTGAACGAAATCGTGGGGAGGGTCATCTCCTTCATGCGCTGTATGATCGACTGTTCGATGGAACGCTCGGGATCGTCGCCGACGGAGCGCTTGACGGTGGACGACACAGACTCCTCCAACTGGCGCGCGTTGGGGGCATAGACCGGCCTCCACGCCTTGTCGACATCGGCAATCATCGCATCGCGCGTGACATTGAACTCCTGGTTGAGAATGAGAGCGCGCTTCTTCTGTATGGCGCCCCTCAGGCGAATCGCCTCCTGATTGTAGGGATCGTTTACGAGAACAAGCTCGCATTCGTCAAGCGCCTTGTCGATATCCCTTACAGAAAGCAGCTGGCGTGCGCGCCTGAGATGGCGGCGATTCTTCTCGCGCTGTGCCTTGTACTCGGCTTCATTGCGGCTGTGGCGCACATCCGAAAGCACGGTCTTGTTGGCATTCGGATCCACGCCCTTGCTCCAGGCCTCAAGCTGGCGGCGGGCCTTGGGGTGGCGCATCGCCTTCGCATTCTCCATCAATTCCACCGCGCTTTCACGACGGCCGATGCGATCCTCTTCAAGAGCCTGGCGGTACTGCCCCTCGGCTATTCCCTGCTCGCACTCGCGGCGCAGAGCTTTCGTCGCGGCGCTGTCGTTGAGAAGCTTGAGCGCATTGCCGTAGAAACGGGTCGCATCTTCGTACGCACCCTCGGACATGCTCTTGCGGGCGGCAACGATTTCCCGCTTGGCCTGCTCGTCGTAAGCTTCGCGGCGCAAACGCTCGGTAGTGCGCAAGTTATCAAGAAGCTCGGCATCGGGATCAACCGCCTTTGCGGCCGGTGCACTGGCCACAACCGCCTTGACAGGCTCAACCGCCGCAGGCGCAGGCTCTTCCGCAGCAGGCTCTTCCGCAACCGCCGGTTCTTCGGCAGCAGGCTCCTCTGCGGCAGGTTCCTCTTCGGCTGCCGGCTCTTCTGCAGGCTCTTCCGCAGGCTCTTCCGCAGCAGGTTCTTCCTCAGCAGCAGGCTCCTCGGCGGCAGGTTCCTCTTCGGCTGCCGGCTCTTCTGCAGGCTCTTCCGCAGCAGGTTCTTCCTCCGCTGCAGGCTCTTCCGCAGCAGGCTCTTCCTCCGCCGCAGGCTCTTCCGCAACCGCCGGTTCTTCGGCGGCGGGCTCCTCCGCGGCAGGCTCTTCCTCAGCCGCAGGTTCCTCCGCAGCAGGCTCTTCCTCAGCCGCAGGTTCTTCGGCGGCGGGTTCCTCTGCGGCGGGCTCCTCTGCGGCGACAGGCTCTTCCGCCGCCGGCTCTTCGGCGACGGCGGGTGCCGCCGTAGCAGACGTCTCTGCTGCGAGATCGCTTTCGAGATCCTTCAACAGGTCATCAAGGTCATCTTGCGCAAATGCAAGCGGAACGCAGGCGATAACGACAGCTGCCACGCTGACGACGGCGGTTTTCTTAAGATTCGTCATACCGATCTCATGCTCCTTGTTCAAAGTCTGAGAGTATTATACTCTAATTTTGTTTACTGTTCAAGTGCTTCAAGTGTTCTTGACTTGCCGAGCGTGGAATGCTCGAAAGTCACCGATGCGCCGTTCGGCAGACGCTTGATCTCCTTCACGGAATACTTGGTTCCGTTGAGATCGATCGTGTCGCCCGGCACCACGATAAACTCCTTGGTTCCGCCTCGCTCGTACAAGATCCTTGCCTGTACATCCACAGGCACGCGCTTCGGCTTGCCCTGCGAGGCGACCAAAAGGTTGACTTCCTTGCCGTCGCTCTTGCGCACGATGACGGCATACGAAACGTCAACCGTCTTTACCGCGCCGCCGCCGCCGGCGATCTTCACCTTCTTCTCCTTTTGCTCGAAGCTTTTTACGGAGAAGCCCGTGTCGCCGACATCCTGGCCGACGAGCGTCGGATACGACTTTCCGAGCGTTCCGTAGTCGTTGCGCTTCTTCGGATCGAAAAGATCGAGCTTCATGCCTGCGGGTATCTTTTGGTACGACCGCAGGAAGAACGGCAACGCCGTCTCCCTGAGAGGAAGGGCGATCTTGACCGAGTCGAGATAGTCCGGGTGGTCGTTGCGGTCGGTCGGATCGGTGTTGGCCGCGAACTCCTCGGCGTTCGTAAACCCGTCGCCGTCGAAATCGGTGTCGGCGTCGTTCTGGTCGTTCGGAGAAAGACCGTACTTGCGCTCCCAATCGTCCGGCAGGCCGTCGCCGTCGGCGTCGAGAAGCACGGCCGGCGCCTGCTCCTCGGGCTGCGGCTCGTTGCAGTAGGGGCACACCTTCGCCGATGGCGGAATCGGCGCGTGGCACTCGGCCTTCGCGCAGAAGACGCGACGGTCGCTCGCCAGGAAGCTGCCGCCCTTCTCGTTTACCGGATTCATCGTCAGCGGCGCTTTGGCCAGCTTGACGATACGGGTGTACCATTCCATGTCGGCAGGCTTTACGCCGCTCGAATCAGGCTTGCGCGACTCTATCCTGCGGACGGCCGCGGCGGTCTGCGCCTCGGCATCCTCCTTGATCGCGCCGGTGAAGAACACGACCGCGCCGGCCAGCGCAAGAACAGCCACGCCCGCCGCAAGCCAGTCGTAGTGGGCCGTGAAGAAATTGCCTCCAATTCGTGAACTCATTTCGCCTCCTCGGAATTGTTGTCTGCCGCTTCTGCGTCAGAGTGGCCGCCCTCAAGCGAGCGGAAGTCGTAGACGGAGAATGTCATCGACACCCTCAAGAACGATGCAATGGCAGGATCCGTCACCACGCCCTGGCCGGCCTCGGCCGCGGGCTTGGCGGCTTCCTCCTCTTCGGCCTGCCGACCGCGGCGGCCGCGGCGGCCGCGAGGCTGGGCTTCCTGCTGCTTCTTGGCGTCGCCGCCGAGCGCGTCGGCGATGTCGTCCTTCTCGCGCACGAACGTGAAATCGTCCACCACTATGAAGCGCGAGGATGTGATGAATTCGTTCACCGCGTTGACCAGCCCCGCAGGACGCGTGCGGAAATCGACGGTGAAGCACGTCACGGCAGGGCTGTCGTCGGGCTTCTCCTCCTTTGCGGCCTTGGCCGGCTTCTTGCCCTTCTTCCCCTTCTTCGACGAAGCCTCCTCGTCTTGAACGGACACCGGAGCCTTCATGACGACATCGACGATCTCGCCGACTCCGCACTTCGCAAGCGCCTCGATGACGGTCGACACGTCGAACCATTCGCGCTGCAGCCGCGCAAGATCGGCCTGAGCCGGCAGAACGCCGCCGGTGATGTAGTCCTTGAAGCCGAAGGGGAAATCCTCTTTGACCAGTCTTCCGTCGACCGCGCCCGGCAGAGACGACAGCCGGCGGGCGTCGTCGACGAGAAACGCCTTGAACGCCGGCGGCGTGGTGGGCTCGAACGCCATATCGCCGGCGGACGCCAGCTTGATGGCGCTCTCGCGCCAGGCTTCGTAGGTCTCGGCGTTCTCCTTGTACGCCTTGATGCCTTCAGGCCCGGGATACACCGGAAGCCTCACAAGCCTTTCGGCCGTGGAAACCGCGCCTTCGAGGTCGGACGTCTTTTCGCCCTTTTCGGAAAGCGCATCCCATATGAGATAGGCCAGCACGAGCGACGCGACAAGCGTGACGCCTCCGATGGAGGCCAATATTATCTTCGACTTGTTCATTTGAACTTAACCTCCACTGTGAACTGCTCGAGCGCGGCGTCCTTGCCGAGCGAGGTCATGTCTGCTATGCGCACGGAATCGGAATCGACCGAGAGATTCGCCTTGAGCTTCGCCACCACTATCTCCGACGCCGTCTGCTTCTTGCCGTTGTGCTGTTCGGCGTGCATGGCGGTCATCACATCGAGCTTGTCCTTCCAGCCGCGTATGGTAACTCTGCCGGGCTCCCACTTCTCGATCCACATGTCATGCCCCAGAGCTCCTCGCACGGCGCTCAGGCGGGCTGCGGCTGCGAACCGGCGGGCGAGAAGATCCTTTATCGCATCGGCGGAGGTCTTGGCCTCTTCGACATCCTTCTCCGCGGCCTTGAGTTTCGACTCGAAACCCTTCAGCGTGGCGACCTTGGCCGCGACGCCGTCGTACTGCGCCTCGACGACCTCGGCCTGGCGGCCGATGCCCACGAACACGAGCGCAAGCGCTGCGACCAAAAGCGCCGCCGCCGCCGCAACCACGGGTATCTTGGCCTGCTCGGCGCGGGCCGCTATTATGGAAGGCGGCAGAAGGTTGATGGCGAAACGCGCGGCTCCCGTCACGTGGAGCGCAAGGCCCGCCGTCGGCGCGAGAAGCGCACCGTCGGAACCTAGCGCGTTCTGGTCGATCGAGGGCGCCACGCCAATGAAGTCGAACGGATTGAAGAACTCCACCGCTATGCCAAGCGCCTCGGCGAAGAACTGGTCGATCTGCGGCAGAAGCGCCGTACCGCCGGTGAGATACAGCTTCACCGGCGCGCCGCCGCCCTGCTGGCTGCGGTAGAAGTTGACCGACCGCGAAATCTCGGCCTGCAGCCTGGTCATTATGGCGCGGCACACCTTGGATATGCGGTCGGCCACTTCGTCCTCGTCCTCCACGACGCCTCCGAGCGACACGTAGCCCTTCTCTATCTTGAGGGCCTCCGCCTCCTCCGCCGTGCAGCCGAGCGCCTGCGATATGTCGCGGGTTATGTTCTTGCCGCCGATCGGAATGGAGCGGTTGTACACCTTGTCGCCCTCGACGATCACGAGCGACGTGGTCTTCGCGCCGATATCGAGCAGTATGGCGCAGCTTTCGTCGCCGCCGTTCGACGCCCTTACGGCATTGGTGAAGGCGAGAGGCGCAACGTCGACAAGCGTGGGCCTGAAGCCCGCCGAGGCGACGGCATCCGTGATCGCCTCGACCTGCTCGATCTTCGCCGCCACGATCATTACGGCCTTGTCGCCGTTTTCGGTGTCGCCCAGCACCTGCCTGTCGCACACCATCTCGTCGATCGGGAACGGAACGTTCTGCTCGATCTCGTAGCGCACCATCTGCTCGAACTTCTCGGCCCCGCCCGTGGCCGGAATCGCCGAGAAGCGGGGAAACACCATCTGTCCGGAGAGCGATATCGCCACGGGGCCGGGATGAATGCCCTTCTCCCGGACGATGTCCATCAGCGCAGGCACGAGAATCGTCGCCGGATCGCCGGAATCGAGCGGCGCCGGCAGGGCGGCCGTGCCGTAGTTGACGAGCGTCAGCGCGCCTTTCGCGCCGCTCTCGTACTCGGCAAGGGCCACGTTTGCGGCGCCTATGTCAAGCGTAAGGAATTTCTTTGCCATAAGATCGATACCCTTTTGCGGGTTACTGGATTACGAGTTCGTAGTCGTTGGGGTTGACGAGAGCCCAGATGGTCTTGGAACGGTCTTGCAGGCCCTGACGGCGCTCGATCATCAAATCGCCCGTCTCGGACTTCGGGTTCTTCTTGTTCATGATCTCGTCGTTGTTCCAGAAGGCCGTGTCGATCGCCTTCGGATGGGAGGCGATTCCCTTGATCTCGCTCTCGCAGTCGCCCGCGAGAACCTTGCCGTTGGCGTCGGTGATGACGAGACCGACTGCCTTGGGCTCGCCGTACTGCTCAAGGTAGCTCGGATGCAGGCAAACGCTCGCCGCATGCGCCCCCTTGGGAATGTTGGCGTAGGTGACGGTCTGCGAGAAGTACGAATACGGGGCGCGCTTCGCAAGAGCCGCCTTGTCCTTCGTAGTCGCCGTGCTCGTGTCGAGAAGCACGTGCCAGGTGAAAGTCAGCTGGTCGATGATGCGGTCCAGCGTGGAATACTTCGCCTCAAGCACGATCCATTTGCGCGGCTTGGTGAATACGTTGCCGATCGTGGACTCGCCCGAGAGCGAAGGGGCACTGAGGGTCGCCTGGCGGCCGAGCACGGGGAAGCGATCGATCTTTACGGCCGCCTCCGGTCCCTCCTCTTCCTCCTCGGCGACTGCGGCCTTGGCGGCGCTCTTCTTTCCGTATGCCGAGCGCGTCGTGGGCGCGGCGGTTGCGACGACGGCCGCCATTGCGGCCATACCGAAAACCATTGTCTTCTTGATGTTCATATTTTTGTTCCTTTCCTTAAGAGGTTTCTTTTGGCAGACTTCACATCACTTTCATCTTCGGCAGGTCCTGTATGTCGACAAGCCCCACCACGCGACCGGCCGCATCGCAGACGGGCAGATCGTCTATTCGCTTTCTCTCGAATATCTTCAGCAGTTCGGCGGCGTAGACGTCGTCCCTCACGAACATCGGCGACGGCGTCATGTATTCGGATACCGGCGCGGAAAGCACCGACGGCAGGCGGCCCGCCGGATCCGACATGATCCGCCTGAAGTCGCCGTCGGTGAATATGCCTTCGAGCCGACCGTCCGCGCCGGCCACGACCGCCGCGCCGCCGTGCGCCCTGGTCATGGCCATGATCGATTCCATCACCGTCGCGGACGGACCGATCTTCGCAAGCCGTTCGCCGGTGCGCATCACGTCCGTGACCTTCATCACCAGCGCGCGGCCGATCGCGCCCGCAGGATGGTTCATCGCATACTCTTCGACTGAGAAGCGCTGCGCATCGATGAGCGTCATCGCAAGGGCGTCGCCCATGGCCATGGTGGCCGTTGTGGAATTCGTCGGGGCCATGCCGAACGGGCAGGCCTCTTTCCCGCAGGGGATTTCGATATGCACGTCGCTCATTCCGGCGAGCGTGGATTCCGGCCGGCCGGTCATGGATACGACTTTGAGCCCGTGCCGCCTGATCGCGGGAATGAGGCGCAGTATCTCGTCGCTTTCGCCGCTGAACGAAAGCGCGATCAGAATATCCTTCGCGGAGACCATCCCGAGGTCGCCGTGCATTGCCTGCACGGGATTCAAAACGATGGAGCGCGTGCCGGTCGACGAGAAGATGGCGCTCATCTTCTCGGCGATGTGCAGATTCTTGCCCACGCCGGAAACGACAACTATGCCGCCCTGGGATGCGCAGGCGAGTATCATCCGGACGGCGGCGGTAAAGCCGTCGCCCAGGGCGTCGCGTGTGCGGCGGAGGCCTTCGATCTCGATATCGAAGACTTCCTTCGCACGCGCTATCATCGCTTCCCCGGTCATGTTCCTCACTTTGTCTGGCTTTGCAGCAGAGTAACGCAAACGGTTCCGACGATGTCTTCGGCGGAGCATCCGCGCGAGAGATCGTTCATCGCCTTGGCGAGGCCCTGCAGATTGGGGCCGATCGCGTCCGCCTCGCCGAGGCGCTGCGCAATCTTGTAGCCGATGTTGCCGGCCTGGAGGTCGGGGAAGATGAACACGTTGGCGTTGCCCTGGATATCGCCCTTCGGGTTTTTGAGCTGCCCGACGGAAGGCACTATCGCGGCGTCGAACTGCATCTCGCCGTCCATCCTGATACCGGCTTCGGCGAAGCGCGGCTTCGCCAGCTCGACGGCTTTCTGCACCTTCTCGACAAGGTCGCCCGCGGCGGAGCCCTTGGTCGAAAACGACAGATACGCCACGCGCGGCTCGTTGCCTGTAAGGTCGCGGTAGGTCTGCGCAGTGGCGAGGCCGATGTCGACAAGCTGCTCGGCGGTCGGGTTGGGAATCACGGCGCAATCGCCGAAGGCCAGCACGGAATCGCCGGACGCCGTCGGACGCTTGAGATCCATGATGAAGCAGGAGCTCGCGGTCTTCACGCCCTTCTGCGTGCCGAGCGTGTGGAACGCCGCGCGGAGCATGTCGCCAGTCGAAGCGATGGAACCGGCCACAAGGCCGTTCACTCGCCCGAGCTTCACCATCATGCCGCCGAAGTAGATGCGCTTCGTGCGAAGCGTCTTCTGCGCGGCGGCAAGATCGATGATCTTCTGTTTTTCGGCGGGCTTCTTCGATTCCTTGGCGTTCCACGCCTCAAGATACGCCGCCTCGAGCTCCGCGTCGCCCTGGGTGTAGTCGATCGTCTTTATGCCGCGCGCGGCGAGACTCAAACCGGCCGATGCCTCGGCGAGCGCGATCTCTTCGGCGGTGCCGAGAACGACGGGTGTGCATATCTTGCGGTCGACGCAAGCGCACGCGGCGGTTATGACGCGCGCGTCCATGCCCTCCGGCAGAACGACGGTGCCGTTCAGCTTCGAGGCTTTTTCGATTATCTGCTTGATGGCGTTCATGGTGTTTTCACGCTCCCAAAACCTTGACCGTATCCTGCGCGATGGCGAGTTCTTCGTTCGTCGGGATGATTACGACCGGTATCTTCGAACCCTTGGCCGAAATCGTCGCAACCTTGCCGCGCACGGCGTTCGCCTTCTTGTCGAGCTTGATGCCGAGAGCTCCGAGCCGGTTGACAATGCGCTCGCGGACCTCGCTGGAATTCTCGCCGATGCCGCCCGTCATTACGATTGCGTCGGCGCCGCCGACTATCGTGTTGTATCCGCCGATGTAAAGCGCGGTTCTGTAGGCGAGCATTTCAAGGGCGAGCTCGGCCTTCTTGTCGCCCTTCTCCGCCTTCGCGCAGATATCGCGGCAGTCGCTGGAGCCGGTGAGCGCGAGAAGGCCCGACTTCTTGTTGAGCAGCGTGTCGGCCTGGGCGGGAGTAAGCTTATCGGCCTCCATTATCGAAAGCACCGCCGCCGCGTCGATGTCGCCGCAGCGCGTGCCCATCACCATTCCGGCGAGCGGGGTGAGGCCCATCGAAGTATCGACGCACTGTCCACCGCGAACTGCGGCGAGCGAGCTGCCGTTGCCCATGTGGCACGTCACGAGATTAACCTTCGAGAGCGGCTTCTTCAGCAGCTTCGCCGCCTCGGCGACGATGAACTTGTGGCTCGTGCCGTGGAAACCGTACTTGCGGATGCCCATCTTCCTGTAGTACTTGGGATCGATGGCGTACATCGCCGCGCAGTCGGGCATCGTCTGGTGGAAAGCCGTGTCGAACACCGCCACGTTGGGAACGCCCTTGAATATCTTCTGGCACGCGCGGATGCCGCCGATGTTGGCAGGCATGTGCAGAGGCCCGAACTTCACGAGCTTGTCAAGCTTGGCGAGGACCTTCGCGTCCACCTTGACGGAATCCTTGAAGACCTCTGCGCCGTGCAGCACGCGGTGGCCGATGGCGTCCACATCCTTCGCGACATCGCCAAGATCGGCGACGACCTTCTTGAGGGCCTCGGTGTGGTCCTTGGGTCCGCCGCAGCCGATGCGCTCGACGAGTCCCTTGGCGAGGCGTTCGCCCTTGACCATGTCGAACAGCTGGTACTTGAGCGAGCTCGAGCCCGAGTTTATTACGAGAACTTTCCTTATTGGCTTTTTCATGTCTTTAACGTTTCCTTGTCATTCCTTTACTACATCGGCCTTCACGCGGAAGAACGCCTGCGGCTTCGTGGCGAAGATGTTCTGTACCTTCGTCTTGATAGACCCCAGCTTGTCGCCCGAAATCACCTCGGCGCCGGCAGGCAGATTGAACTGCTCCGTCACGGTTCCAAGCTCGCTCCATTCGCCTGCAAGCGTCTCGGTGTATTCCACCGTGATTGTGAGCTTGACATTGAACGTGGCCGGCGAAAGCGGGCTTGCGACGAGCGTTTCGCCGTTCACGGTGGCGCGCGTATCGACTTCGATCACAATGCCCTCGTCAAGCGAGAACTGAGTGATGCGGGCGACAGGATCGACTTCAAGATCCGAGAAAACTATGCCGCTCATCGCAAGCGCCAACGAGGGCGACGAGAGCGCGCCGCCGTTCTCCATCTCGACGAGCGTCGAGTAGTACGGAAGCGTCACCACGTCGGGCTGGATCGACTCGAAGAGATTGAGCGCGTTTGCCTTGCCGTCGCCGCCGACAGTGACGACATAAGGCGTCTCGGCCGCTTCGACTGCCGCAGGCGCGAACTCGCCGTCTTCGTCGACCTCCATTGCGTCGGGCAGCTTGTTGTTGTTCGTGTCGCAGTCCTCAAGATAGATGACGCATGTCGGAACCTTGAGGTCGTCCGCCGGCGTTACGCTCACGCCGTAGGCGCGTGGCGTGTAGACGTCGCGGCGCTCGGGATCGCCCACCCAGCAGCCGTAGCCCCAGCTCTCGGACGCCTGGCGAACGCCGTCGCCGTTCGAGTCGAGGTAGGCGAGCACGTAGTATTCGCGTCCCTTAGAGAGGTTCCTTACGAGCGCGTTAAGCGCGATCTTGTCGATGTCGCCAATCGTGTCGGCGTTCTTTACGTAGCCGGCCGCGACAGGTGCGCCGGAGAAGTCGGGCGTCTCATACGCCTCGACGCGGATCACGCCCTTGGCGCCTTCGACATTGACCGTTCCAGGCCCCATGTACTTCACGGCGACGGCTATAGTACCGTAGTCGGAAATGCCTGCCGAGCCCGACGAGTCGGACACGCGCAGCTCGCCGCGTCCCTCGAATATGGCTTTTGGCATGGCGACCGGGAACTTGGCGTCAAGCATCGAGACGCCCCAAACATAGTCGGTGTCGGCCGCAAACACCACGCCTTCCGGAGTCATTGCGCCGACATAAATCGGAGCGGTCCAGCTGTAGACGCCGTTTGCATCGCGCGCCGGGGCGCGCAAATCGCCGGAGTCGTACACAAGCGTGTTGCCCGTCTTCGTCCAGACTCTCAGCCTGAAGGCGGGGTACGCCTTGCCGATGGTGTTGTCGTGCCGCCACTTGAACGTGGGCCGGCCGGCTGTCGCCGTCGCCTCAAGATAGGTCACAGGCGACTGGGCACTTCCACTCTCGTAACGATTCTCCACCATCGCAAGAAGCACATTGTTCTCGTTCGGATACGAAACGGGTTTCTTTTCGACGATGATGCCAAATGCAGCGTTTGTTATTGCGCTCCAGTTGCTGCTCATCGAATCGCGCAGCGTGCTCCAGCCGAGATCAAGCTCGCCGGAAGAGAGCATGTCGGCCTCGGTGATCACACCATGGTTCGCGAGATCAACTGCGCCAATCTCGAAGAGAGGCTTGTAGTAGAGACCTTTAGGATGCTTCTTGCCGTTGATCAGCATCTGGGTGACCCAGACATGCACCGAGTCGGACGTCGCAAACGTCATGTTGGTGCCTGCGTAGTCGATTGGACGCGTCAAGCCGACCCAGTCGCATGCGATTGCGCCTCTGTCGGTGCAGGTTTCCATGACCCGACCCGCGTACTCGTTCAGGAGGCGGTAGTATTCGTACCACTGATCGGAGCCGTCCTGCATCGCGCTGACCCACCATTCCTTCGCATGGGTGTTCAACGCCGCGGCGTAATTGCCCTGCAGCGTCAGCGCCGACGCGAGGTCGAGACGCATCGTCGTAGCATCGACGTCGGTAAGTTCGATCGTGAACGGCGCGCCGGTCGCATAGCCGACCTCCACGCCAGTCGCAACGCCGTAGGGTCTCGTAACCGCAAACGCAGGAACAGCCGCCGTCTCTTCGGAGGACTCGGTTGAAGAACCCGCGATGTATGCCACGAACATGTTGTCGCCTTCACGCAGCGCACCTTCGGTCGGCTCGCCGAGCGTCGTCGCAAGGAGGCCTGCAGTAAGGTCGCCTACGGGCATCACCCACGCGGCGTCGCAAGTGCCGAGAGTGGACTTCTTGGTGCTCCACGCCTTCACTACGAGCGTATCGCCGGAGCCGATTCTGGACTTGTCGCCGTTGTAGCGGAAGGCCGCCGCTACCGTGGGCGTCGGCCTGCCGCCCGCAAGCTCGTACGCAGACGCGACCGTGTTGTTGGTCACTACCGTCGCGACGCCGTTTACGGTGTTGGTGGTCACGGTCGTCACCGTGGCCAAACCGCCCGCTATCGCGAGACGGGCCTCGGCCCAGTTGCTCCAGCCGTCGCCGTCGGAGTCGGCCGTCGCGTCGAACCTGTAGCGCGAGTAGTTGGGCGTCTTGACGGCGCCAACGTCGATCTCCACGGGCTGGCCGTCTTCCCACCAGTCTTCGATCATGTCGTGGTCGGCGAACATCTCGCCGAGGTACAGCTTGCCCTGCGGCAGGAAGTAGTCGGGCACGAGCTGGTTCTTCGCAGCCGCAAAGGTGCTCATCGCCGAAGCGTTCAGATCCTTTTCGGGATCGGTCTCGGGGAATCCGTCGAGGCCGGAAATCATGTACTCGATGAAGTTCGACAGCTGGTCGTTGTCGGCATCGCCGCGATAGCCGCCCAAACCGTCTTCGGTCGCACCGCCCTTGAAGAGATACTCGACGGAGGCCTTGTCGCCGACGCCATCGCCGTCGGTATCGCCGTTCAAAGGATCGGTAGGCATCAAACCGCCATCGTATTCGTGCAGCAGGTCGAGTCCGTCACCGTCGACATCGGAGGTGCGGTCGGCGTAATTCCACGGGCTGTGCTTCACATAAAGTTCCCAGCCGTCGAGAATGCCGTCGCCGGAACCGTCGGCAACCTCGTCCGCGTCGGCCTTGTTCTTCGGAAGCGCATACAGCCACGCGTCCGCAACGCCAAGGACATTGGCGAGGTAGTTCGTGACGAACGCCTTGTCGGCACTGGTGAACTCGCGGGTGTTGACCCATTCGGACTTGTCGATACGGCCGTTTGCCGTGTTCGGGTTGAATCCGAACCAGTCGTAAACCTGCGAATGGACAAGTATCAGGGCCTTGCCCTCTTCGACCTTCTTCACCTTCTCATCGCCTGTCCACACCACATCCGATCCTAGGGCGAGACGCTTGGCGTTCGACTTGCCGTAGTCGTATAGGTAGGTGGTCGAAAGCGAGACGAGATCCTTGAGCGACGTGCCCACAGGAATGCCGGGCGTAACCTTGTCGGACACGGTCTCGGCGTCAAGATCGGTCACCGCGAACCATGTTTCGACGCCATCCACTTCGGCCATGACGCAGTAGAACGGAACCTCTGCGTACGCAAACACGTCGTTCTCTGCGGCATCGCTGAAGATTTCCGTCTCGGCGACACCGGCGACGTCAAAGCCGTAAAGCGGATCTATCGACCTCACATAGTCGCCGTTGATTCCGAGGAAGTCCTCCTCGCGGTCGGCGATGTTGTTCGCGTTCCAGTCGGTATCCTGCAGCCAGACCATGCTCACCTCGGAAGGTTCAAGCTCGGCCTTGACCGGCACGGGATCGAACGCCGTGCCAACAGCGGTCTGAGTGGAGTTCGTAACGCCGAGGTTGCAGAGATAGCCCCACGTGTCGTACGGCATCCTGCGCTCCGCCGCTCCGCGGCCGTCGGCGGCGTCCTTCACATACCAAGCCGCGATATAGTATTCCGCTCCAGGACGGAGCCCCGTCAACTCCACGATACCGCCCGCAGCGCAGTCGGTCTTGAAGGCGACCGGGTTCACGAGATCGGCCTTTTCGTACGCCGCAACGGTCAGCTTCGCGTCCAGCGTATCGACCGGATGCCTGACCTGGACGGCAACCTTCCCGTCGAAGGTCGCGCCCTGGTTTATGAAGACCTCTGCCATCTCGCAGTTCACGGAAGTGGGCCTGCCGAACTTGTCGTTGCCCAGCACAACGCCGAACTTCGTATGACCGGACGGCACCGCAACCTTGTTCGCCTCGAACCAGTACTTGTCGAGA
>CACYQU010000037.1 GCA_902776615.1 uncultured bacterium | reverse complement strand
AATGCGAGCCTGTCGGTTTTACCATGCCGGAGGGCAAGCAGATCGGCGTGAGGAACATGGCGATTCCCGTCATATCCGGCATCGGGCGTAGCGTGGGAGAACTCACGAAAGACGAGATTGCGAAAAACGCAAACCTCATGACGTCGGCGGACGTGCAGAAGTTCCGCGATGAGCTGGACAGGCGGGTTGGCGGACTGCCCGCCGTCGTAAAGTCGCCGTTCATGGGTCTTATGCAGGTGCATGTCGATAAAGACGGTGCGCTGCGAAGTGTTGCGCTTATGAACCTTAGAATCGCCGAACAGGGTCCTGTGCGCATTCTTCTGCGCGGCGTTCCGCCGACATGGAAAGACGTGGTATGGAACGAGATGCGCCGCGAGCCGGTAGCGATCAAGCTGGAACGGACGAAGAACGGGACTTACGCGACCATCCCGTCCGTCGGCGCATGGAACGGCGGCTACCTGAGCGGTGCCGAAACGGTTTCGCGCTTGCAGCATTGAACCGCAAGCGATTCAAGTTGTTTGAGCAGTTTCGCCGCAATTGTGGTATCATACGTTCTGGTTTAGCACTTCGCATTATAGCGAAGATCGGCCAAGGAGGGCAACACTCAAGCGCAGAATGCGCTAAATCCGCGCGGGGGGCGCAGAGGCTCGGCAGACTCGGAAAAAATTGGGGAACCTCCAATTGTATTTACAGGTAAACGCGGCGGACGGATTCATGGTATAATTACACCATGAGCATGATTTTTCTTTTGGCGGCGGTGCTTTCGCTGGACGGCGAATGGCGGCTTGACTATTTTCCTCAGCCGGACGACGGCGCGGTGCGCGAGGTTGCGTCGGTTCCTGCGGACGCGAGGTCTGTCAAGGCGACCGTGCCCGGCAACTGCGAACTCGACCTCGTGAACGCGGGCATTCTGCCACCGCCCGAAATCGGCCTCAATGTCCTTGAGCTTCGCCAGTACGAAGGATACCAGTGGCTCTACACGAAAACGTTTGTCGGCCCTGCGGTCGGGAAGGGCGAGCGCGCCCTGCTCGTCTTCGAAGGAATCGACACTCTCGCCGACGTGTTCCTGAACGGCGAAAGAATCGGCTCGACGGACAACATGCTGATTCCGCATTCCTTTGACGTCACGAAGCGGCTCAGGGACGGCGAAAACACCGTGCAGGTGCTGATCCGTAGCGTGATGTGCGAATCGCAGTTCCAGACGATCGGCGAACTCGGATGGTCGATGGGCGATTCGCTGGCGGACGCTGAACCGTTCCGCAAGGCCGGGCACATGGGCGGCTGGGACATCTTTCCGAGAGCGTTCGTGAGTGGCCTTTGGAGGAGCGTGCGCCTTGAAGTGCAGCCGCCCGTGAGAATCGATCAGACCGCATGGATCGTCAAGTCGCTCGACGTAGCCGGGCGGCGCACGGACATGATGGTTACATGCCGCGTACAGGCGCCGTTCAGCCGTCTCGGAAATGCGACAATCCGTTACGCCGTGTCTCGCGGCGGCAAGGTGGTTGCGGAGAGGACGCGGCGACTGGACACATACCACAACATCGCACAGTTCGGCGCGTCTGGCATCGAGCTTTGGTGGCCGAAAGGCATGGGTGAACACGCCTTGTACGACGCGACCATCGAGATCATGGACGACGGGGGCGAACTCCTTGCGCGGCATTCGGAAAAGATAGGATTCCGAACGATCAAATTGGAGCGCGACGATGTTTACGGGGCGGACAGACCAGGACAGTTCCTCTTTCGCGTCAACGGCGAGCCGTGCTACATAAGAGGCTCCAACTGGGTTCCGCTCGATGCCCTGCACGGACGCGACGGCAGGTTCATGCAGTCCACGCTCGAGCTGTTCGACGACCTCAACTGCAACATGGTGCGCGTCTGGGGCGGCGGTGTGTACGAGCCGGACGAGTTCTTCGACTTCTGCGACGAGCACGGCATAATGGTCTGGCAGGACTTCATGACGGGCTGCTCCGCTTTCCCGCAGAGCGACGATTACGCCAAGGCGACCGAGAGGGAGGTGCGCGAAATCGTCCTCAAGTACCGCAACCGAGCCTCGCTTGCGATCTGGAGCGGGAACAACGAGAATGACGAGGCATTCCGCTGGAAGCTTGGCGGACTCGCCCGCGACCCGAACCGCGACCGTAACAGCCGCACAACGATACCGAACGTACTTTTCGAGTTTGACGTAACACGTCCGTATCTGCCGTCCAGCCCGTATCGCTCGCCCGACGTCGTGAAGGAGGTTGCGAAGCCTTCCGAGGATCATTTGTGGGGGCCGCGCGCCTACTACAAGACAAACTACTACACTAACTCGCCTTGCTGGTTCGCCAGCGAAATGGGATATCACGGCATGCCGAACCGCGAACTTCTCGAACGCGTCATGACCAAGGGATGCGTCTATCCGTGGAAAGGCTCGCCCGCTCCCTTCGAGAAGGACCACAAAAAGCTCGAGTGGAACGACGAATGGCTCATCAAGGCGTCGAATCCCCTCATGCGACGCGACAGCGGACTTATGCTGCGCAACGACCTCATGACGAACCAGGTGCGCCTGATGTTCGGCGGCGTCGACACCGACCTCGATACATTCATCGCGCAGTCGCAGTTCGTGCAGGCCGAGGCTATGAAGACGTTCTGCGAACTCTTCCGCTCGCGCAAGTTCACGCGATTCAACGGACTCATCTGGTGGAACGTGCGCGACGGCTGGCCGCAGCTTTCAGACGCCGTCGTGGACTACTTCGGCGGGAAGAAGCGTGCGTACTACGCGCTCAAAAACGCCCAGCGCGACCAGATCGTGTGCGTTGTGGACGACCACACCGCCTGGGCGGTAAACGACGCACGCCGTCCGGTCAAGGGCCGTGCCGTCTTCACCGACGCGGAAACAGGCGAGCGGCGACTGGCCGTGGACGACTTTGAAATACCGGCAAACGGGGAACTCGCTCTGGGCTCCGTGCCGTTTGAAGGGCAGGGCGTGGTATTGATCGACGCCGTTCTCGACGGACAGCCTTTCAAGAGTCACTTCCTCTACGGCGAGCCGCCGTTCAACTGGCGGTCGATTTGCCGTTGGCTGCGGAACTAGTCTTGCGAGTGCGCGAAGAACGGCGAGATCGGGCTGCCGTCCGGACTCTTCGGCCCCGTTTCAATTCGAGGGTTGGAGAGACACTTGCCTCTTTCTCCTAAAATGCAGCATCCGGAATAGTGGGAAAACGTGTATTTACAGGTTTGTTGTCCATCGCCGACGTGTAGTATAATGAGCGCATGAAAGATTCGCTTGAGGAGTTATATTCGAGAAACCCGTGTCTTGAACAATGCAGGGATGCCGTCGCCAACGCCTTTAACGTGCTTCTCTTTGCGTTTCGCTCGGGTGGCAAGGTGCTTGTGTGCGGCAACGGCGGAAGTGCGGCGGACGCAGAGCATATCTGCGGCGAACTGCTGAAGAAGTTCAAGAAGCATCGTGGCGTTCCGGCGGAGGTGGCGGCGAAACTGCGACCGGAACTTGCCGCGAATCTCGAAGGCGCTCTCCCGGCCATTTCTCTCGTCTCGATGAGCGGAATCATCACCGCGTTCGCCAACGACGTTTCATGGGAGACTGCCTTCGCGCAGCAGGTGCTTGCACTTGCGAAGCCGAATGACGTGCTGATCACGCTTTCAACGAGCGGCAACAGCGCCAACTGCGCTGCCGCTGCGGAAGTGATGAAGGCCGTTGGAGGAAAGACGATAGCCTTTACTGGCAAGAATGCGTCGCGTCTTTCGGAAATATGCGACATCACCATTCGCGTCCCGGAAACGGAAACCTACAAAGTGCAGGAGCTGCACCTGCCAGTGTATCATGCGCTATGCGCGGCAATCGAGGAGGAGATGTTTGGAGAGTTGAGAGTTGAGAGTTAAGAGTTGAGAGTTAAGAGTTTGAAGTTTGTGGAGGATACTGGAAAATGAAATTGAAAATTGGCTTAGACATAGGCGGAACGAAGTGCGCCATATCGACCGGGGAGTGCGAAGACGGCGCGATAAAGATACTCTCGCGCGAGGAGTTCCCTACCGCAGGACTTCCCTGGCAGCAGGTCCTCGACGAGTTTGCCCGACGCATTGAACTTCAAACTTCAAATTTTAAGCATCAAACTATAGGTGCCATCGGAATCAGCTGCGGAGGTCCGCTCGATTCGAAGCTCGGCGTCATCATGTCCCCGCCGAATCTCCCCGGCTGGGACGACGTGCCGGTGGTGGACTTTTTCAAAGAGCGGTTTGGCGTTCCTGTCTCGGTGCAGAACGATGCCAACGCCTGTGCGCTTGCGGAGTACCTCTACGGCTCGGGGCGCGGAGTCAAGAATTTGGTCTTCATGACATTCGGCACGGGCCTTGGCGCGGGAATCATAATAGACGGGAAGCTCTACTCCGGAGCGAACGACAACGCGGGCGAGATCGGGCACATTCGCCTTGCTCCGACTGGCCCTGTCGGATACAACAAGGAGGGGAGCGCCGAAGGCTTTTGCTCTGGAGCCGGAATAGCGCGTCTCGCCAAGATCAGGAAGGGGCTCGATCTTACGACAAAGGAGATATTCGCGCGCGTCCGCGTCGGAGACCCGGACTGCACGGAGGTCTTCCGGGAGTCGGCCGAAAAGCTTGCTGCGATTCTTGCGTTCACAATCGACATCCTCAATCCCGAGGTGATTGCGCTCGGCGGCGTGTTTATGCGCAACGCCGATCTGTTCATGCCGATCGTAGACCCGATCCTCAACCGCGAGGC
Source organism: uncultured bacterium (assembly GCA_902776615.1). GTDB lineage: Bacteria > Verrucomicrobiota > Kiritimatiellia > RFP12 > UBA1067 > UBA1067. Next base: position 24,464 of record CACYQU010000037.1, on the reverse strand, counting down.
CCTGCCGCTTGCGAGGAAGGTCTGCCGGATTGTTCCGGCGGAGCTTGGCGAGAACATCGGCGACTATGCCGCGCTTGCGGTGGCCGGGGATGTCGGGTTGAAAGTTTGAAAAGTTGAAAGGTGGAAAAGTTGAAAAGTTTAAAACGATACACAATGCTTCCGCTTCTGGCGGGGTTCTTCGTGATGGGCTTCGGGGACATCATCGGCACGGTGATGAACCAGGTCAAGGCCGAGTGCGCGGCGAACGCGGACGCGATTTCGTGGCTGATGCCGATATTCGCGTATGTCTGGTTTCTCGTCGTTTCCATCCCGACAGGCGTCCTTTCCGGACGCATCGGACGCAAGAACGCCGTCCTCGTATCGCTGGCTGTGACGGTCGCTGCCATGATTGTGCCGATTTTCGCGAACGGTCCAATGTCGTAGAGCCGTCCCTGCTTGCGAGCCGGATTTCGCTTGGACAGTTCGTGAAGGCCGTTTGCGCGGCGCTTACGCCTGTCTTTGTGTATCTTACGGCGACAGCCTTCGGAAACTGGAAGTTGCTCTTTCCGCTCTATGGGGCGTTGACTGTCGTTGCGGCGGCATGGCTGTGGCTTACGAAGATACCGGACGAGCGATGCCAAAACAACTCACCCACTCACACACTCGTCCACCCAACCACTTTTACAGGATGCTTTGCGATGATGAAGGAGCCTTATGTCGCGGCGATGACGGTTGGAATCCTCTTCTCCGTAGGGGCGGACGTAGGGTTCTCTGTGGCGATTCCAGAATACCTCAAGAACGTTTTCAAGGTGGACGTAGACCTCGCCGGAATGGGGCCTACTGTCTATTTCGTAGCCAAGACAATTGCGGCGTTCGCAGGGGCAATCGTCTTTGCCAAGATCTCGGCGGCGAAGTGCTTCCCCTGGTGCATGGGAATCGGCCTTTTGGCGACGGCGGCCATTCCGTTCGTGCCCTCGCCTTTCGCATTTCTGTCGGTCGTCGCGTTTGTCGCATTTTTGACGGCCAACAGCTTCGGGATGTGCATGGGCCTTGCAATCGAGCGTTTTCCCGCGAAGGCGAACGAGATTACGTCCCTCATGGTGATGGCGATCGTAGGCGGAGGGATTGTCTCCGCGCTCCTCGGATTTGCCCAGTCCGTTTTCGGACCTGCAGGCATAGTCGTGACGCTTGGGCTGTGTATCGCATATCTGTTCGGGCTCGGCCTGTTTGCGTCGAGACGGCGCGATTTGGTAAAATAGATTTCCATGAAGGGGCACAAAGAGATTTTCGAGGCATTGCGGCGCGAGATTCTCGCCGGAAAGTACGATTCCGACAGACATCTGCCGAGCGAAGCCGCGCTTTCGCAGCGCTTCGGGGTGTCTCGTCCGACGATAAGCCGCGTGACGCTCGACCTCAAACGCGAGGGGCTTGTCGCCACGCGCAGGGGAGCTCCTACGACAATAACGCGCTATGCCCTCAACGCGACGGGTGCGCTTGGGCTTGTCGTGCCGGGCGAGGGTTATGCGGAAATCTTCAAGCCCCTGGAGAGGCGGCTTGCACTGCTTGCCGAACGAGCCGGATGGGATCTCATCCACGGCGAGATAAAGAGCAGCGACCCGAAGGTCCGAGCGCGCGAAGTGCGGCGTCTTGCGTACCAGTTCTCGAAGGAGCACGTCGCAGGTGTGTTCTTCCAGCCGCTTGAGTTCATCAAGGACGCGCCCAGGGCGAGCGGTGAGTCGGTCACGTACTTCGACAAGGCGGGAATCCCAGTTGTCCTTATCGACTATGACATTGCTCTTCCGCCTGCGAGGTCCCGTTACGATGTCGTCGGCATAGACAATGTTGCTGCCGGACTCACGATCGGCAGGCACCTCGTCCGCACGGGTGCGAAGCGAATCGCCTTTCTCCACCGCCCCAACGCCGCGCCTACCGTGACCAACCGCATGCGCGGCGTTGCGTCCGCAGTGATCGAGAGCGGCGGAACGTGGTCGTTGAAAGACAATGTCCTCGTTGCTGAGCCGGGAAACCACCGCGCCGTGGCGAAGTTCCTTGCAAACGGCGTTCCGGATGCGTTTGTCGCAGGGAACGACGTTGCCGCAGCGGCCCTCGGCAAGACACTTGCGAAAATAGGGCATGGCGCGGAGAAGATCCGGCTCGTGGGCTTCGACGACGTTGAGGTTGCGGCAAAGCTCAAGATCACATCGGTTCGCCAGCCGCTCGACGCCATTGCCGAGATTGCGCTTCAGACCCTCGTCTCGCGCATAAAGACGCCGGCGCTTCCGCCGCGCACCATCCTTCTCGACGCCGAGCTTGTCGTGCGGTAGAGACGGATATGGCGCGTAGGAAGAGCAGAAGAGTCAGGCGGGGACAGGCACTAGTTGGTCCTAACAGCGAAAACGCTATAACTGCATAAAATGGTTTTAAGCGTTTTTGAAGTTATAGAAGGAAACTACCGGGAACAGTCCCCGTCCAGGTGAGCGCCGCCAACTGGGAGCGCGGGCGTCCCGCCCGCGACTAAGGAAATATCGGGGACAGTCCCCGCCCAGGTGAGCTCTCTCAGGTATCGCTTATTCAAGCGCGATTTTGCGAATCCGCCCCAATTTAGCCTGCTTTTAGGGCGATAACTTGCAATAATTGCAAATATATCGCAAATATACACTTTTGTGGTGTGTACGATAGGCCGTTTTTGAGGCAACGAACGCGTTCTCCGGCGCTTCGTTGCGCCTTTTTGGCGGGGATTGTCCCCAAAAATTGGGGGACTGTCTAATTTACCCTAAGGGGAAGTTTACTTTACCCTAAGGGTGAAGTCACTTTACCCTAAGGGTGAGTTTAATTTACCCTAAGGGGGAGTTTAATTTCCCCTTAGGGTGAAGTCGCTTTCCCCTTAGGGTGAAGTCGCTTCACCCCAAGGGTGAATTCGATTCGCCCTTAAGTGGAATTTAGCTTACACACCACCCAAGAGGTGTGGACGGGTGGCTGATTAGTGCGTTAATGTGCAATTATGGCGTTTTACCGCATTCTGTGAGACGAGAACCAGGAGACTGTCCCCGCTTTCCTCCTGGCAGAGCGCTTCACTGGGAGAGCGGGCGAGACGCCCGCTCAGACGGAATATGCGAAACCTTCCTTAGCCGCGGGCGAGACGCCCGCGCCCCCAGGACGCCCGCTTAGACTGAAGATGCGAAACCTTCCTTAGTCGCGGGCGGGACGCCCACGCCCCCAGGACGCTCGCGCCCCCAGGATGCTCGCGCCCCCAGGATGCTCGCGCCCCCAGGACGCCCGCTCTCCCAATGGATGATTTAGCTCCGTGATGCGGCGACTGGGCCATGTCCGGCGGTCATATTTTCCCCGAGAAGCGCGAGGGTTGGATCTGCCGCGGACCTCCAACTGATGGTGGCCCTTGCATTGCCGTAGCGGATATGGTACAATACACACACAACTTATACCAACCCTAGCAAAAGAGGTGACTTATCGCTCAGTTCACACGCGTAAACTTCAAGATCCGCGCACCGCAGGTGCGGGTTCTTGATGCGTCTGGAAACATGCTCGGCGTCATGCAGGTGCGCGACGCCCAAAGATTGGCCGATCAGCGCGGTCTCGATCTTGTCGAGATTACGCCGAACGCCAATCCTCCTGTATGCAAGATAATGGACTACGGAAAGTTCAAGTACGAGGAGTCCATCAAGGCAAAGCAGGCGCGCAAGGCGCAGAAGGTGCAGAAGGTGAAGGAAGTGAAATTCCATCCCGGCACCGACACAAACGACTTTGAGTACAAGTTGCGGCAGATACGCGGCTTTCTTGATGACGGATGCAAGGTGAAGCTTACGCTTCAGTTCCGCGGGCGCGAGAACGCCCACCGCGAAATCGGTGAAGACGTGATCAGCCGCGTGCTGGAGATTCTCAAGGACGAATGCTTCGTCGAGCAAGCGCCGAAAACGCTTGGTCGCGTGCATGGCGCGCTTATAGGGCCGCCGCGCAAGAACGGGCCCAAGCCACAGCGCCCGCCGGAGCATAAGAACGAAGAGATCAGGATTACCGTCGGTTGACATGGAAGAACCTACTTTAGACGGTCCGCTCGGCGAACAGCAGCAGGTGCCGCTGAGGGCGATAGTGCCGAATCTCGTAACGTCGCTTGCGGCTTGCGCGGGCATAACATCCATCTCGCTGTCTTCCGAGGGGCGCTTTGAGCATGCGCTTGTCGCGATTCTCATTGCATGCGTTTGCGATGGCATGGACGGTCGCATTGCGCGGTTGCTCAATGCCAGCTCGAAGCTTGGTGCAGAGCTGGATTCGCTCGCGGATTTCGTAAACTTCGGGGTCGCGCCTGCGATGTTCATGTATTTTTGGATGACAGGCGGCCCGTTGCATGTACTGGGTGGCGCAGCCGTGCCTACGCCTTTGATAAGGATAGTGCTTGGATGTTCGCTCTATTACGCGCTGTGCGACTGCTTCAGGCTCGCGCGGTTCAACACGATGCTGGAACAGCCGTCTATGCCGTACTGGAAGCATTTCTTCACCGGTGTTCCCGCGCCCGGCGGATGCTGGATGGTGCTTTCTCCGGCGATACTTTCTCTGGCGCTTGACGCAAAGGGCAAGGCCCCGGCGCTTGCGACGGCGCTGCAAAACCCGTGGACCGGCATTTTCATGCTGTTGTTTGTCGGCACGCTTATGGCTTCCCGTTTGCCGACGATTTCGTTGAAGGCGGTGCACATTCGCGGGAAGTATCTTCTTCCAGTGATGGCCACCCTGTTGCTGGTGGTTGCCTTTATGGCGTCCAACTTTTGGATGACGGTAGGCGTTCTCGGCCTGCTGTACATATTGACCGTGCCTGTTACATGCTGGCTTTTCGTGAAAACAAAGTCGGCGTGGGAGGCATCAAATTTACCCCCTTGTCAAACAGGGGCCTAAATTGGTATACTATACACTCAATTCTGGAAAAGCAAGGAAACAACAACAAATGCCGACTATCAATCAGTTGATTCGCAAGGGGCGTCATCCCCTTGCCACGCATTCGAAGTCGCCGGCGCTGAAGGCATGCCCTCAGCGTCGTGGCGTGTGTCTCATCGTCAAGACGATGACCCCCAAAAAGCCTAACTCGGCTCTTCGCAAGGTTGCCCGTGTGCGCCTTACGACCGGTGTCGAGGTTACGGCTTACATTCCCGGCGAGGGCCACAATCTGCAGGAGCACTCGGTTGTGCTCGTTCGCGGCGGCCGTGTAAAGGATCTTCCGGGCGTGCGCTATCACATCATCCGCGGCAAGCTTGACTCGCTTGGTGTCAACGGCCGCAATCGCAGCCGCTCCAAGTACGGCATGAAGCGTCAGAAGAAGGAAGAGAAGTAAGCCATGTCACGCAGAGCCAGGAAAATCGTCAAGCGCGTCAGTCTCGATCCGAAGTACAATTCGGAGCTCGTCGCGCACATGATTCGCGTAATCATGAAGGACGGCAAGAAGTCCGTCGCAGAGAAGATCGTATATGGCGCAATCGACAAGATCAAAGACGCCATGGCGGCCGATCCGGCGAAGTTCGTGAAGGATGAAAAGACCTTCACCGACCCGCTCGAGGTTGTTTCCGCTTCGATTGACAACATGAAGCCTCAGGTAGAGGTCAAGACCCGTCGCGTCGGCGGAACGACCTATCCTGTTCCGGTTCCGATCGCCGCGAACCGCCAGCTCTCGCTCGCGCTTCGCTGGACGACCCAGTACGCGGGTGCGCGTCACGGCATGGGCATGCCTGCCGCCGTGGCCGCTGAAATCATCGATGCGTTTCAGGGTCAGGGTAACGTCATCAAGAAGCGTGACGACGTTCATAAGATGGCGCAGGCGAACAAGGCGTTCGCGCATTACGCCTGGGGCAACTAAGATACTCTGCTTTTCCAGATGATAAAGATAAGGGCGCGACCGTTGGTCGCGCCCTTTGGCTTGGTGTTTTAACTCCGCTTATTCGGGCTTCGTCTTCTTAAGTCCGAGGCCGCGGCAGCCTTCCTTCCACTCGCCGCGCTTCTGCAGGAGATTGACCCGCTCGAAGCGCTTGAGAACATTGCGCCTGGAGGTGATTTTACCGGAACCTTTAAGAGATGGATGCTGGCTCATTTTCTTTTTGTCCTTTCAAGAGTTGAATAGTATATCATTTTTGGGGCGGTGTTTCAACCGCGCCCGGGTTATTTTTCCTCCGGCGGCGGCAGAAGGCTCTTGAACTCGTCCGTAGTCTTGATGTCCGTCGCCCTCAGAACTTCGATAATGTACTTCTGGACCTTGTCGCGCTCTCCGCGCTTTTTGAGGAATTCGACAACTTCTTCCAATTTCGGAACGGGCTGCGTGGCTCCCGCCTTGAGCAGTATGTGGCTGGCCTGAACCTTTTCAGGCGCGGCAGGGGTGTCGTCGGTGGCTTCCGCGGCAGGGGTCTTCTTCGTTACGAGAATCAGGTGATAGCCAAACTGCGTCTTGATTGGGTCCGACACCTGGCCGACCGGAAGTTCAAACGCCGCCTTGTCGAACTCGGCGACCATCTGTCCATGAGTGAACTCTCCGAGATCGCCGCCCTTGGCGGACGAAGGGCACGCGCTGTTGGCCTTGGCGAGTTCCGCAAACTTGGCGGGCACGTCGATTCCCGGCTCCGAAAGCTCGTTCTTCAGGGCTGTTATCTTTGCCAACGCCTCCGTCTCTGAACTGGCGTTCGCTGCGTTGTTTGACGCAATGTTGCTTATGATCTTCTGCGCCTCGGCAGTGTAGTCCGTCTCGCCGGACTTGGCCGTTTCGGACTTGAGCATCTTCTCGATCAGCAGTCCGTTGTTGAATTCGCTGAGGGCGCGCTCGCGGCCGAGCGGAAATTTGTCGAGGAATTCATCGAATGTCTTGGGCGCGCCATCGCGGCCGGCGTTGGCCTTGACCAGCGCATCGGACTTTTCTTTGCGCTCGTCGTCGGTGACCACATAGCCTTCGGCTTTGGCCTTGGCTATAAGCGAACGCTCCACTACGAACGACTGCGCGAGCTGATTGCGAAGAGTCTGTCGCATATACTCAACCTGATCAGCCGGTACCTTGTCGCCCTGCGCGGCTACGATCTTTTCAATATCGCTGTCCAGCGCGGCGTTGGTAAGCTTTTCGCCGTTTACTTCAATCACGACCTCGTTGGGGTCGCGTTCTGCAGCGGCGGTTTCTGTCGTTGCGGATTCTTTTGAGCATCCGGCCATGATGGCGCCTGCGAGAACCGCCGCGCCTACTATGTTAGTTTTCTTCATGTGTTGTTTTTCCTTCTTCGTTGTTGCAAATCATTCTCAGAACCGTCCTCCGCACATTGGAGGCACAATCCAGGTGGAATGTATAGAATACACCAATTACCCTCGCCGCGTCTACTAGAATTTTCAGATTTTTTTCAGTAGCGGGTGATCTTAGGCACTCAAGGACTTCGCGCGAAACCGGTATGCGGCGTTCTCCGCGTAGTTGAAAGACAGTGTTTTCAGCCTCGTTTGCGAGGTTGGGCATCAGTCCGGAAATCTCCAGAACGGCCAATTCGAAGGTCAATAGCCTGCGTAGCGACTCGGTGGCGGATTTATCCGTGCGCGCCGTCAGCCCGTCGAGCGCGTCGCCGAGCAGTTTGAGCCATTCTGCCGCATCAGGACCGTCAGGGGTGAGTTCTCCGGCCGTTTTTCTGAAATAGTCGGCAAGCGCCAGCGCCCTGTAGTCGCTTCTCAGAGCGTCTCGTCTATTGATTGGCGAACACTCCCTGAGGGCGTGCAGTTCTCCGCGCGCGCGCGCGTAATATAGGATTTCGCACGTATAGTTCGCGTCGTACTGCCCCAGAAATGCGCTTTTGGGGCGGACTGCGCCTTTCACAAGCGTTGTCACGCGTCCGGAATCCGTAAGCCAAGTTACGACGTGGCTTGTTTGGGACCACGGTCTTATCGCCATGCATATGGCCGTCGTCCGTATCGTCTCACCGGCCATTTCCGTACAATTCTCCAAAGAGCCGGCCGTCGTGGGCGCTTTTGACTTTGAAGGTCATCTTTTGCTTTCGGCGAGGCCCGGATATGCGACCGGCTATTGGACATGCCGTTGGGTTCTGAACCTCGAACCACAGGTATTCGCTGCTCCAGCCGGATATCGGCGATTCGTTTTCTACCACTACCTCGACTTCGCGGCCGACGAACTTCTTTGCGAACTTTCTGCGGCACTCTGCCCCAACATCCGCCAGTTCGTGTGCGCGCGCGTGTCTCAAATCGGGAAGCACCTTGCCGCGCAATATGGCCGAGGCAAGCGTTCCCGGGCGTTCGGAGAAGGGGAATGCATGCACGTTTGAAAACATATGTCGCGCAAGCAGCCCTTTGGTGAGGCGGAAGTCGGTTTCCATTTCCCCCGGGAAACCGGCTATAAGGTCGCAGCCAAGTCCTATCATTGGCATTAGCCGTTCGGCTTCATTGGCCAATGCGTCCACATCCTTTGCCGAATACGGTCTGTGCATGGCGGCAAGTATGTTGTCGCTGCCGGATTGCACCGAAAGATGGAGAAACCGGCAGATATTCCCGTTCTCGTGCATTGCATGCACAAGTTCCATTGCAACCGGTCCGGGCTCGACCGACCCTAGGCGCACCCTGCAGCCAGGCGAAAGCGAGGCTATTGCTGTCGCCAGTTCTGGCAGTCGTCGCCCATTCGATGCATACAGCATGAGATTGCATCCGGTAAGCACGATTTCGCAGTAGCCTGAGTCAATGAAGCGTTTAGCCTTCGACACCACGTCATCGAACGGCAGCGAAACCGGCTTGCCCCGGAATTTCGGCACGATGCAGAATGTGCAGCCGCACGAGCAGCCGTCCTGCACTTTCAAATACGCGCGTGCAGTACGCGTCGGCAGCGGCGCTTCCGATGCTGCGACTCCGGGGCGTGGACGCAAAATAGCCGATATGTCGAGCTTCTTGGCGTTGGGCAGGCATCCTGTCACGAATATGCGCTTTGCCGGATATTTGCTTTTTATATGTTCGATAAGCCGCTCGCAATCGCGTTGCGCGCGAGCGGTAACCGAACAGCCTCGCACTACGACAAGATCGGCCTCGGAGTGCGAGGCGACAATCTTATGGCCCTTTGCGATGCTGCGGGCCTCATCCTCGAGAGCTTCTGCGCGGTTGAGCCGACAGCCGAATGTATCAAAGCATATGTTCATGTCAAGTGGCGTGTATTATACCAAAAAGCAAGGGACGCTTCAGAGAAGCGCCCCGCTGCTTTCCGGCATGCCGGATTGCGTCACTTTACGGTAATGACGGAGTTGAAGGTTCCCTGATCGTTGGCTACGGCCTCGGCGTTCTGGGGATCGGCGCACCAGACGCCGTCGATGACGAACTTGTACTGGTACGTGCCGGGCTTCAGGCTCAGCGTGGCCTCGTAGATGCCCTTGCGAGCCTTGTAGGCCATCTTCTTGGCGGTAGGATCCCATCCATTGAACTCGCCAGCAACATAGACGGCTTTGTCCTTGTCGGCATGAACCGTGAATGTTACGGCCTGCTTTGCGGCCTTGGGGGCCTTGGGCGCCGCGATTTTCGCTTCCTTCTTGGCAACCACCTTCTCGGTGGGAGCCTTCTTGGTGTTCTTGATCTTCATGATCGTTGTGCTTTCTTTCTTCCTTGCCGGAATTGTTTTCGCCTAATTTGGACGAATGGCGGTATATTATCTCATATTTTTTCAGAATGTCAATGGGGGAAGTTGACGATTTTTTTTTGTGCGGGCGGCGGGGCGCATGCGCAGAGAATTTTGGTATAATTATGCGCATCGCGTCAGGCAGGCAAGCAGGGCGCCTCCACCATCACCCACAATTTCAAGAGGCAATAAATGACAGACAAGCAAACAAACATGATCGCCTCCTTCCAGGTCGATCACACGAAAATCGTCCCTGGCATCTACGAGTCGCGCGTGGACGAGATTGGCGGCGATTTCGCCACGACTTTCGACATTCGCATGAAAGCGCCCAACAAAGAGCCGGCGATTCATCCAAACGCCATGCATACGATCGAACATGTCGTAGCGACATTCCTGCGCAACGACGCGGAATGGAAAGACAGAATCGTCTATTGGGGTCCGATGGGATGTTTGACGGGCAGCTATCTGATCGTCAAGGGGCGTCCGAAGCCGCAGGAAATCCAGCCGCTCATGCTCCGTGCGTTCGAGCATCTGCGCAATTATGAAGGCGACGTTCCTGGCGCGACGCCGCTAAACTGCGGCAACTACCTTCTTCACGATCTGCCCATGGCGAAATGGGAAGCGGCCAAGTATGTCGAGATTCTCAAGACGGGCGCGTGCTACGAATACGCGAAGACGAAGCGTCTCGACACGTCCGGCGGCGCCTTCTACGATTCGTGAGGTACTCGACTTCACGGATATATCCGGTTTTTGGTACAATACACGCCCATGAAAATAGGCCAAAAGCTGAAGCTTGAAGTCTACGGCGAATCGCACGCGCCGTGTATCGGCATGCGACTTGAAGGTTTCCCTCCAAGAACGGTCGTTGACATGGATGCGCTGCAATCCTTCATGGAGCGGCGCGCGCCTGGACGCGACGCGCTTTCGACTGCGCGCCGTGAGCCGGATGTTCCGGAGTTCATCGGCGGCGTCGTTGACGGCGTGACGACAGGTGCGCCCGTGGAGGCGGTGATTCGCAACACCGACACACGCAGCGGCGATTACGAGCGCACAATACCTCGCCCTGGACACGCCGACTATCCCAACTGGGTCAAGACCGGGCGGATTCCTCCTGGTGGAGGTGCGAATTCCGGGCGCATGACCGCCGCCATGTGCATTGCCGGCGGAATGTGCCTGCAAGAACTTGCAAGACGCGGCGTGTCGGTGAAAGCGTGGGTGAAGTCGGCAGGCGATGCAATTGCGGCAAAGGCCGAGGGCGATTCGGTCGGGGGCGTAGTGGAATGCGAGATTACCGGGCTTCCTGTCGGACTTGGCGGTCCGATGTTCGACGGTATTGACGGCGCGCTCGCGCAGGCGGTCTTCGGGATCCCTGGCGTGAAGGGCGTGGAGTTCGGCAACGGCTTCAGCGCTGCCGCGCTCAAAGGGTCGGAGAACAACGATCCCTTTGCCATTGAAGACGGAAAGGTCGTCACGACGAAAAACAACCACGGCGGTGTTCTTGGCGGAATGACCAGCGGCATGCCTCTCGTGTTTCGCGTGGCGATGAAGCCGACGCCATCCATCTACAAGGCGCAGCGCAGCGTGGATCTTGCGACAATGCAGCCGTGCGAGCTTGTCGTAAGGGGTCGGCACGACCCTTGCATAGCGATGCGCGCCGTTCCTGTGGTTGAAGCGCTTGCGGCGTTCGTGGTTCTTGACGAAATGCTTGTCGACGACAGCGGAATAGAGTTCCGCGCCGTCGGCGATGGCGAAGGACTGCCCAATATCGTAATCGACTCTAATGTGGCGAAGCTTTACCCCAAGCTCGCCGAGAGAGCGATTTTCGTGGTGCCCTCTGGAGAAGAACGCAAGACCATCGACACTGTGTCGGCGATTTGGGGCGCTTTTGCGAAAGCCGGCCTCGGTCGCAAGGATTGTGCAACTGCGGTCGGTGGAGGCGTGACCGGCGACCTTGTCGGATTCGCCGCAGCCACGTGGATGCGCGGAATAGACTGGGTGAATGTTCCGACGACGCTTCTGTCGATGGTAGATGCCTCGTATGGCGGCAAGACGGCCTGCGACCTCGCGTGCGGAAAGAACATGGCTGGCGCGTTTCACCCTCCGCGCCGTGTCATAATAGATGTGGGTTTCCTCAAGACTCTTCCTCCGCGCCGCGTGGCCGACGGACGCGCAGAGATGATAAAGCATGAAATAATCGGAGGCCTCGCCCGGCGTGACGATATTGGAGGCTTGCCTTCCGCCGATGAGATACGGGAAAACCTTTCGGTGAAGGTGAAGATCGTCCGGAGCGACCCTATGGAAAAGACGGGCGAGCGGATAAAACTCAACTGCGGACACACTGTTGCGCATGCGATAGAGAAAGCGACGGGCTATGCAGTCTCGCATGGCGAGGCCGTGTCGATCGGATGCGTGGAGGAGGCTCGGCTCGCGGAGAGCCTTGGCCTTGCGAAACCAGGATGGGCCGACGGGCTTGCCGCGCGCTTTGCGTTGGCCGGGCTCCCTGTGGCGCTGCCCGACGGACTTTCCTTCGACGCGCTGAAGCCTCTCATGAAGGGAGACAAGAAGCGGGTGTCCGGCGGGGTAGTGTTCGCGCTGCCGTGCGGATGGGGCGACATTAGGATGGTCAAGCTGTGAAGACACTCTACCTGTACGGTCCGCCGGCGAGCGGAAAGACGACGATGGCAAAGCGCCTTGCCAAAGAATTCGGCAGGATGTATGCCGACCTCGACGAGGAGATCGCATCAAGGGCGGGACGCTCCATACCGGAGATATTCGCATCCGACGGAGAAAAAGAGTTCCGTCGCCTTGAGAGTATCGCGTTGAGGGAGGTTCGCGCCCCCATCGTGGCGCTTGGCGGCGGTACGCTGCTGGATCCGGACAATCGCGCGTGGGCGGAGGAACACGGGTTTGTGGTCGTGCTTGATGCAGATGACGAGACTGTCGCGCGGCGCATAGCGGCCGCAAGGGGTACGCGACCCCTGGGCGACAAACTTGCGGAAAGACGTGCGCACTATGCGTCGTTCGAGCATCATGCCGACGAGGCTTCCAGGATAGTGCTGCCGCGTCCGCTTCGGGGCCGCATCAAGCCGCCGCCGTCCAAGTCGCATCTGCACAGATTGATGATTGCGAGTTTTCTTGCCGGCGTCGAAATGCCGGAGATCGATGGGCCCGAAAGCGATGATGTCGCCGCGACGAAGAGATGTGCCGCCGCGCTGGCGCTTGCAAAGGAGCGTGGCGCGCGAGAGGCCGAACTGGACTGCGGCGAGAGCGGGTCTACTCTGAGGTTTTTCGCTCCTGTGGCCGCAGCGCTTGGCGTGAAGGCGAATTTCGTCAAGCGCGGACGCCTTGCCGAACGTCCGGCGATAGAGTATGACAAGCTTGCACCTGGCGTTCACGAGCTAAGAGGCGATATATCTTCGCAGTTCGTCACGGGGCTTCTTTTCGCGCTTCCGCTTTTGAACGGCAATTCGGAGATAAGGTTCTCGACTCCATTGCAGTCCCGCGGATATGTCGAAATGACGCTAAAGGTTCTTGCGGACTTCTCCGTAAAGGTAGAACGTCTTGCGAACGGCGGATTCCGCATTCGCGGGGGTCAGCATTATGTGGCGCCGGCGAAATCCGCTCCCGAAGCGGACTGGAGCGGAGCCGCTTTCTGGTATGCGGCGAATGCGCTTGGAAGCGATATTCTGATTGACGGACTCGACGAATGCAGCGCCCAGCCCGATCGTGTCGTGGGCGAACTGGTGCGGAGGATCTCCGATGCGAACAGTCGGCGCGAATCTGTTGAGATCGATGTCTCGGAATGCCCCGACAATTATCCTGCGCTAGCGGTGGTGAACCACGCGCTTGGCGGATGCGCCAGATTTACCGGCACACAACGCCTGCGCATCAAGGAGAGCGACCGTATTGCGGCAATGGAGTCGGTTTTCGCATCGCCGTGCGATGTTGATCCGCGCGGCGACCATCGCATCGCCATGGCGGCGGCGGTTCTTGCGGCGCACGGTGATTCGCCAGCCGTAATCCATGATGCCGGATGCGTGGCAAAATCGTATCCCGGTTTTTGGGACGAGTTCAGGATGGATCTTTATTGCGTAACGGGATGGCCTCTGGTCAAGACGCGCAGCCCGGAATTGCACAACGCCGCATACGCCAAAGACGGGCGAAAAGCGGAAATGGTGTCATATCCGGCGGAGACGATAGAAGAGGCTTTGCGTTTTGCGGAGCGGTGCGACGTGAAGGGCATGGCGGTCACGATTCCGCACAAAGAGAGCGTAATGGCGCATCTCGACGCGATCGACGACGCGGCGCGCGCGATAGGCGCAGTGAATACTGTGGTTTTCGCCAACGGCAGGAAGTTCGGCTACAACACCGACGAGCCCGGCTTCGCCGAGGCGGTGCTTGCTTTCGTGGGCAGAGGGAGCCTCGCGGGACTGCGCGTTGCCTTGCTTGGGGCCGGAGGCGCCGCAAAGGCCGTGGCGTGCGCCCTAAAGCGGCTTGAAGCGGCAAAGGTGGAGGTGTTCCACCGCCGTCCGCTTGAGCGGGGTTTCGACCTGATTGTGAACGCCACGCCGGTCGATCCCGTTCCCGAGTATGCGTTTTCAGGCCGGGAGATGGTATACGACCTCAGATACGTGCCCGAAGAAACTCCGCTCATGGCGCGCGCCCGCGCGGCCGGATGCAAGGTGGAGAACGGATTTTCCATGTTGTCCGCCCAGGCGCGTCTTCAACGGAGCCGCTTTTTCGCGCCGAGGAGGGATTTGGTATAATACACCCATGCAAAGAACAACTGTTCAGGTCGGTCCGTTTGAAGTCAATTGCCCGGTGCTCGCTTGGGGCGACCGCGCATGGATAGTGGATCCTGGTGCGGAGCCAGACCGCATCGCCGCCGTGCTTGAGCGCGCGCGGCTTGTTCCAGAGGCGATACTGCTGACCCACGGACATTTCGACCATATAGGTGCGATCCCCACGCTTCAGTCGAAGTGGCCCGGACTGAAGGTTTACATGCATCCGGCGGATGAAAGGGTAATCACCCACCCGCTGAACTCTTTCCCGCCGGACTACCCTGCGATCGGACGCCCTGCAAACATATGCGACGTGCGCGAACTGGAAGGGGTCCATTCGCTGAAGCCGATATTCACTCCGGGCCACACTCCGGGCGGCATGTGCTATTTCTTCCAGGATGACGGCCTTCTGCTTTCGGGCGACACGCTTTTCGCAGGGTCTGTCGGCCGCACCGATCTTCCGGGCGGCGACATGGCGACCCTCATGGACAGCATCGATGCGCTGAAGACCCTTCCGGATGAGACTGAGGTTGTTCCTGGACATGGCTGCGCGACGACCATCGGGCGCGAGAAGGCCTCTAATCCTTTTTTGCTTCGCGGTTGACGCACGCATCCAAACGGCGGCATTTGACAGGTATGCGTGAAGATATGGTATAATACGCCTTCACCTTATCGAGGAAAATGAAAATGACAAATGGCAACAATGATGGCAAGAGCGCGGTTGGATCCGTAATAGGAACCATTGTTCTGGCGGTGGTTTGTATAGTTGGCGGCTGGATAGCCCGTGAACTCTTTCCGGAAGCGAAACCCGTCGAAAACCCCATGGCGGCGATGGCCGGCATGGCGCAGACGGTCGCAGTAACGAATGCCCAGATGCGTGCGTACAACCACCCCGAGACGTTCGTGGCGCACGCCGAGCCCGTACAGGAGGTCGATCTTCTGCCGCAGGTTGACGGTTACATTCTCGAGATGAAGTTCAAGGAAGGCGACACTGTGAAGGCGGGCGACCTTCTTTATGTGCTCGACGACGAACGCTATCGCGCTGTCGTGAACCAGCGCAAGGCCGATCTTGAGGCGGCGGAGGCAGAGGCGCGCCGCGCCAAGCGCTACTACGAGCGTATGCAGAATGCCGACGCGCGCGGCATAACCCAGCTTGAACGCGACAACGCCGAGGCGCAGAACGATTCGGCGGCGGCGGCCGTTCTCCAGGCGAAGGCGAATCTGGTCGTAGCCGAATACGACCTGAAGAAGGCGAAGGTGATCGCTCCCATCTCAGGCCAGATCGGCAAATCGTCCGCACATGTCGGCGACTATGTCGCGCCGTCGAAGGGGGCGCTTGCGAGGATAGTGCAGATCGATCCGATGCGTGTTTCGTTCCCGATGACAGACCGAGCCTACATCGCATGGCGCGAGGCGCAGAAGCGCGGCGAGGCCGAGGCCATGCGCCTCAGGCTCAAACTGGCCGATGGCAGCGAATATTCCGAGAGAGGCTCGTGGGACTTCGACGACAACGAGATGAGCGCATCCACCGCGACAATTCAAATGAGGCTTTCGTTCCCCAATCCGGACAGGCTGCTCATCCCGAACAGCTATGTCACGCTGCTCGCCGATCTGCAGAATCCGCCCAAATATCCTTCCGTGCCGCAGAGCGCCATTTTTGATCTTCCCGGCGGCGGAGTCGGCGTGTGGGTCGTCAAGGACGACGGAACCGTCGAGAGCCGCGCCGTCAAGACGCGAGACGCCTATCTCGGATGGTGCCCGATGATTGAAGGTCTGCAGGAGGGCGAGCGCGTTGTCATATCTGGCGTGGCGAAACTCCAGCCCGGCATGAAAGTCGCAGAAGTCGCGCCCACGCCCAACGAAGACATCACACCTGACTTCAAGCCCACCGTCGAGGATTGACAGAAATGAAGCTTTCAATCAGAAAAGCGGTCGACGAGATAAAGACGTTCTCGCGCACTTTTGTGGAGCGACCGCGTTTTGCGATGGTCATAGCCATCGTGCTGACCATTGCGGGCGTGATGGCTATCTTCAACCTGCCGATCGCGCAGTATCCCCAGCTCACCCCGCCGGAAATCCGCGTAACCTACGCATATCCCGGCGCAAACGCGCGCGAGGTGATGAGCACCATCGCCACGCCCATCGAGGACGAGGTGAACGGCGTGGACGACATGATCTACATGTCTTCCGACTCCGGTGACGACGGCTCCTATTCGCTTACAATAGCCTTTGAGGTCGGCACAGATCGCGATATGGACCTCGTAAAGGTGCAGAACCGCGTGACCCAGGCCGAGGCGAAGCTGCCCGCCGAGGCCAGACAGCTCGGCGGACGCGTCCGCGCGCAGTCCACGGACTTTCTGGGTTTCATATCGTTGCTGTCGCCGAAGGGCACGCATTCGCGCCTTGAGCTTTCGGACTACGCCTACCAGAACATCCAGCCTGTCCTTCTGCGAGTCCCCGGTGTCGGCGAGGCCCAGATATACGGCCCGAAGCTGGCGGTTCGCGTATGGCTCGACCCCCAGCGCATGGCGGCGCAGTCGATGAACTCCGAAGAGGTCATCGCCGCCATCTCCAAGCAGAACATACAGGCGTCGCTCGGCGCGGTTGGCGCTTCGCCCACGAAGGAGCATGGCGCGTTTACCTATTCGCTTCTCGCCAAGGGCCGTCTCATGACGCCGGCGGAGTTCAATGAAATCGTCGTCCGCCGGGACGACCAGGGCGGCCTTGTGCGCCTGAAGGACATCGCCCGCGTGGAAATCGGCGAGCAGAACTATTCCTTCTCCGGCCAGTTGAACGGCGGCAATACGATCAACATAGCGGTGCAGCAGAAGCCCGGCGCGAACGCGATAAAGTCGATGAATATGCTTATCGCCGAGATGAACCGCCTCAAGGAGAGCTTTCCCGAAGACATGGATTTCACGATTCCCTACGATGCCACGGACTACGTTCGCATGTGCATCCGCGAAATCGTGACTACGCTTCTCATAACATTCGGCCTGGTGGTGCTCGTCTGCTACATCTTCCTGCAGGACTGGCGCGCAACGCTCATACCGTGCCTTACGATTCCGGTTTCGATCTGTTCGACGTTCATTCTCATGGCGGTTCTCGGCTACTCCATAAACATCCTTACGCTTTTCGGCCTTGTGCTCGCGATCGGCGTTGTGGTGGATGACTGCATCGTGGTGGTAGAGCGCGTTCAGTTCATAATCGAGACGCGCGGCTACAATGCGAAGGAGGCGACGATACAGGCCATGAGCGATGTCACCGGCGCCGTGATAGCGACTACGCTCGTGCTCTTGGGCATCTTCGTGCCCGTCGGCTTCATGAGCGGCATCACTGGCCGCATCTATCAGCAGTTCTCGGTGACGCTTTCCGCCGCCGTCTGCTTCTCGACGCTCTGCGCGCTTACCCTCGCGCCGGCGCTGTGTTCGCTGCTTCTTAGGGAGTCGCGTCCGTTCAAGCACGGGCCGCTGGCGTGGTTCAACGCGCTTATCGACCGTTTCAAGGGTTTGTTCGTCTTCCTTTCGAAGGCCCTTGCGCGCCGTCTCATACTGGCGGCAATGCTGCTCGTCCTGACGATTCTCCTCACGGTGCAGATGTTCCGCAACACCCAGACGTCGTTCCTGCCCGACGAGGACCAGCGCTGCATTTTCGCCGCGCTCGAACTCCCCGAAGGCTCCACGATGACGCGCAGCCGCGAGGTTTCGATGCGCGCGGTGGAAATGCTCTTGTCTCTGACGAACGAGGTCAACAGCGTTCTTTCGGTAAACGGCTTCTCCATGGTCGGCGGACGCGGCGAGAACGAGACTATGCTCATCTGCGACCTCAAGGACTGGTCGCAGCGCCGCAAGCCCGAGCAGTGGGTGAAGAACCTCATCCCGACCATCAAGGGAATGCTCTCGCAGATCCCCGAGGCGTCGGTCCAGGTGTTCGCGCCTCCCGCCATCCCGGGGCTCGGCATGGACAACTCCATCGACGTGCGAGTGCAGTCGAAGGATTCGACCGACCCGCTCCTGCTGGACTCCGTCAAGAACCAGATGCTGATGAAGCTGAACGCCCTGCCTACGGTCATGGCGGCTTTTTCGGGCTACACCGCCCAGACGCCCCATCTGCGCCTGGAGATCGACCGCACCAAGGCGGAGATGTTCCACGTTCCCGTGGCGACGGCCTACGCGACGCTCCAGAACTACCTGGGTTCGCGCTATGTCAACGATGTCAACCTCGGCACGCAGGTGAACCGCGTGACGGTGCAGTCCGACTGGTCCGGCCGCGCAACGCCCGAAGCGGTGGCGAATCTCTATGTGCGTTCCGATACGGGCGCGATGGTGCCCGTCGGCTCGCTCGGCACGATTTCGCGCGAGGTCGGCCCGCGGGTCATGTCCCGCTACCAGATGTATCCGGCGGCTGGTCTCAAGGTCATGCCCATGCCTGGCGTTGCTTCCGGACAGGTGATGAAGGATGTGAAGAACGTTCTGGAGAAAGAACTTCCCGAAGGTTTCGGCTACGAGTGGTCGGGCATAACCTATCAGGAGCAGCGCAACTCCGGTTCGGCGGCGCCTCTGATCGGCCTTGCGATTCTCTTCGGCTACCTGTTCCTTGTGGCGCAGTACGAGTCCTGGACGATTCCTTTGCCGGTGATGCTGTCGATCTTCGTCGCCACGTTCGGTGCGCTGTTTGGCCTGAAACTGTTCGGCATGTCGCTTTCGGTCTATGCGCAGCTGGGGCTGGTGCTGCTTGTCGGCCTTGCTTCGAAGAACGCGATTCTGCTCGTGGAGTTCGCGAAGGACAAGCGCGAGTCGGAGGGTTATTCCATCGTCGACGCGGCAGGTGCGGCTGCCGGCGAGCGTTTGCGCGCGATTCTCATGACGGCGCTCACTACGCTTCTCGGCACGCTTCCGATGTGCATGAACCTTTTCTTCCCGAAGTGGTGCTATCCTGGAGCTGGCGTTGCCAGCCGGAATGCGATCGGCATAACGGAGTTCTTCGGCATGGCGGCGTCGGTCATGTTTGGCGTACTGCTCGTGCCGGGGCTCTACGCCCTGTTCCAAACGTGGCGCGAGCGGGTGAAGCGCTTCTTCTCGTATGTTTCCACAATGGCTTTCCGCAAGCGCCAGCTCAAGGCGCGCGAATAGGTCGCCGGCTTAGTGAACATGTCAAAAACAACAGGATCCAAGGTGATGAAGTCAATGAATACCAGAGTAGTGGCTATGGCGGCGGTCGCGGCTTTCGCGGGTTGCGTCAACATGCCGTCTGTCGGACCCGACTACGCAGCGCCCGAGGCCGATGTAGAGGCTTTTGCGCTTCCTGACGCAGGTGCGCCGACCACCAATCTTACCGAGACGTGCGAGTACCGTCCGGCGGAGTCCAACGAAGACTTCCGCGTGGCGATCTCGAACGACCGCATAGCGCGCTGGTGGGAGCGCCTGAACGACCCCGTGCTTGAAGGACTTGTCGAGAGCGCGGTCTCCAACAACGTAAGCTACCTCGTGGCGCAACGCCGTCTCGAGCAGGCGCAGTGGCAGATGGTCGGCACGTATTCGGCCTTTATGCCGAAGTTCTCGGTCGACGGCAGTGCGATCCGGAGCGAAGCCCACCGCCACAACCGCAGCGTGCGCGATGCGTATCGCCACAGCGAGCTCGATACATTCAACGGAGGCCTTTCCGGACGCTGGGAAATCGACTTGTTCGGCGGCAGCCGCCGCGCCAGCGAAGCCGCGTTTGCGCAGGTATGCGCGGCGTGGGACAACGTCGATCAGGCGTGGGTGACGCTCACGGGCGAGATCGGCAAAAAGTACATAACGCTCAGAACCACCCAGGATCTCATCGCCGTGGCGCGTACGAACCTCGTGCTGCAGACCGAGACTTACGACATCCTGAAGTCTCGCTTCGACTCCGGAATCGGCGACGAACTCGCCGTGAACCAGTGCGCGTATGTCGTCGAGACGACGCGCGCGCGCATACCGACGCTGCTCGCACAGGAGGAGGCGCTCAAGAACACCATAGCGATTCTCGCCGGCGAAAAGCCAGGCGCGCTTTCGGAGATTCTCGGCGAAGACCGCAGCCGCGACTGGATGCTTGCGCCGCAGAAGCTTGCCGGGATGCCGCTTGACATGATCCGCTCGCGCCCGGATGTGAGCGCCGCCGAGCGCCAGCTCGCTGCGCGCGTGGCGCAGGTGGGCGTCGCGAAATCGATGTGGTATCCCAAGTTCTTCATATCGGGCGGAGTCGGCATGGAGTCGACGCAATTCTCCAACTTCGCCCAGCCCGGCAGCTTCTATGCGTCCATCGGACCTTCCGTCAGCTGGCCGATTTTCCAGGGCGGCGCGATCTATGCGCAGGTAAAGGCGGCTGAATCCGCGGTAGAGGAGGCTCGCCTCAACTACGAGCTCGCGCTCGACAGCGCCTACGCCGAGGTGCGCAGCAACTACGCGGCCTACACCCAGCAGTACCACCGCTATCAGGCGCTGCAGGCCGCGGTAAAGGCCGCGACGGACGCAGTGTCGATTTCGAAGGATCTTTACAAGAACGGCCTTCGGGACTTCAACAATGTCCTCGATGCGCAGCGCAGCCGCCTCAATCTCGAGGAGGAGCTCGTGCTTTCCCGCGGGCAGATCACCACTGGGTTGATCGACCTCTACAGTTCACTCGGCGGCGGTCTCGCTACGGAATGACGCCGCTTGTCCGTCCGGAGATTTGATACAAGGTGACCAAGGCTGACGAGCGATGGGCGCTTGTGCGCGAGACCGTCGGCGACGGGCGGCTCTCGATTGTGATGCCGCTCTATCGTCTTGCGTCCGAGGCTGAAGACAATCTCAGGCAGGTAGCCGATCTTTTCGAAAAACATGGCGTGAACGTCGAACTGGTGCCGGTCGACGATGGTAGCGCCGACGGAACGGACGCTGTGCTTGCGCGGCTTGCGTCCATGGGCGACGGCTACGCGCATGTCGCCGTAAAGCCTGTCGTGTGCAAGCGCAACGGAGGAAAAGGCGCCGCGCTGAGGGCGGGTTTCGATGCGTCCGCCGGGGCGTATGTGATGCTTTTGGACGGCGACCTGGATATTAACCCGAGGCAGACGCCGTACTTCTTCGAGGCGATGGCCAAGGGGCGCGCCGATATCGTAGTCGGCTCAAAGCGCCACAGGCGGTCGGTAGTGCAGTACCCGTGGCATCGCCGTCTTGTGAGCGTTGTGTATTTCGGTTTGGTCAAGCTGTTCATAGGGCTTCCCGTGACAGATACGCAGACGGGCATGAAACTCTTCAAGAGGGAGGCGTTGGGCCCCGCGCTTGCGAGGATGCTCGTAAAGGCTTATGCCTTTGACCTTGAACTTCTGTCGATCGCCCATTCTCGCGGGGCGAAGATCGTGGAAGCCCCCGTGCGCATCCGTTTCGGCAACAAGTTCGGTGCGCTGAAGGTTTCGACCGTGCGCCAGATGGCGACGGACTCCTTGGCCGTTTTCTACCGCCTGCGCGTGCTCAAGTACTACGCAAAGGCGATGGTGCCGCGTCCCCTCGACCACGAACCGCTCGTGAGCGTTGTCGTGGCGTGCCCAAACTCAAGTTGGATGCTGGCGGAATGCCTTTCGGGCCTTGTGCAGCAGAGCCACGAGAAGTGGGAGTGCATCGTGCTGCCGGACGATCGCCTCTCTGCGGAGGATTGCGCGGCCCTGCCGAACGATTCCCGCATCCGTTTCGTCCCGACGGGAAAGGTTCGCCCGGCCGAGAAGCGCAACACCGGCATACGCGAGGCGAAAGGCGAGATAGTCGCTTTTATCGACGACGACGCCTATCCTGACGCACACTGGCTGGAATATGCGGTGAGGTACTTCTCCGAACCGGATATCGGCGCGGTCGGCGGCCCTGGCGTTACGCCCCCGCGCGACAGCCTCATGGCGAAACTCGGCGGCAGAGTATACGACAATCTGCTCGTGTCGGGAAACTACCGTTACAGATACAAGGCCGGCGGAGTGAGAAGGGATGTCGACGATTATCCAAGCTGCAACCTGCTGGTGCGCCGCGATCTGCTGGAACGCATTGGCGGCTACAGAACCGACTTCTGGCCCGGCGAGGATACGCTTCTGTGCAAGGACATGGTCGATTCCGGCGCGCGGATAGTCTACGATCCCTGGGTGGTCGTCTTCCACCATAGGCGAGCGCTTTTCGGCCCGCATCTTCGCCAGCTCGGGCGCTACGCATTCCACCGCGGCTACTTCTGCAGGCGCTTCCCTTCGAATTCGCTCCACTTGAGCTACTTCGTGCCGAGCGCGTTCGTCGTGTATCTTCTCGTGTGGCTGCCTGTTTCGTGTGTCTCGACGGTTCCGCATTCGTTGGCATGGTGCATGCAGGCGGCGTTTCTTCTGGCGCTTCCGGCGTATGCCGCGCTCGTCGCCGTTACGACCGTGTCGCTCAATCCATTCAAATGGTTTGTGACGGCGGCAGGAGTGTTCGCGACGCACATCACATACGGCATACAGTTTTTGCGTGGACTTTGCGCCAGCAAGGCTCCTTGCGAGTTCATCGGCAAGGACCACGCCTGATTGCAGGTGCGCCAGCCTATGTCTGCGGGATCGAGGACTTGCCGGGAACGCTTTCGCAGGTGCGCGAGAAGATTGGCGCGCTTTCGCCGCCGAAGCAGTTGCGCGCGACCACGGCCACGCGGTAGCGCCCGGTCTCCGGCAGATCCATCGCGTCGAACCAGAACGACTGCGCCTTGTCCTCATGGCGGCGCGGCTTGTAGAATGAGGTCGACAGGTATTTCTTGGACGTGAACACAGAGCCGTCCTCCATGACGATGCGGGCTACGTAGTCGAAGACGCGTCCGCCGCGATCCGCTGTCGGGAAGTCAAGCGAGAGGAACATTGTCCATGTGCCGTTTCTCCGTACGGAGTTGGTCATGTGCGTGGCGACAGTCGCGCCTGCCGCGAAGCGCGGCGCTTCCGCTGCGCTCGCCCTCTTGGCGATCGAATACTGTTGCGCCGCGCCGGCCGGCATCGTCACAACCCAAGGAGCGGCCGCTTCTGCGCCGTATTCGAAGTCGTGGCGCTCCACCGTCATCGCGCGTTCGCCGACGGTGAGCAGAAAGCCCTGTGCCTCCTTCAGGTTCTCGCGCACCTGGATCCTCTCCATGGACATCGCGCTTGTGGTGTCTCGCACGGCGTAGCCGTTCTCGTATCCGGTCGGCAGCCCTGTGTAGCTCATGGACGGAACCGAAAGCGCCGTGAGGCCGCCGTTCTGCCAGATGGAGCGTTCGTCGGTGGCGGTCCAGTGTGTGTGGCCCGTTATGGCGACGCAGTTCGGCAGGGTCTGCAAATACTCCCTCAGACGATTCCATTTCTCTCCTCTGCCGGACCCTGCCGTGGTGTCGGAGAAGGGTGGGTGGCGCATGAAGAATACGGGTCTGTCCGCCGCGAGCTCGCCGGCGTGCGCCTTGAACCAGTCCAGTACCGCATCCTCCTTGCAGTTCCATTCGACGCTCACGAAGTCGAATCCGCGTACCTTGCGGTGGCGGATGTCTTCGTATGGTTCGCCGAAGGTCTCCTCCCAGCATTTCTTCATGCCGAGCTTCGAAAGAGCCTCTTTTTCGGAATAGCCCTGCACATGCATGTCGAGCGTCATGTCTCCGTAACGCCATCCCTCGAAGTCGTGGTTTCCGGTGATGAAGAGGGGCGTGATTTCCGTTCCGGACATCTCGGCGTCCCATGCCTCTTTCGTGTATTTCCACCCGCTCAGGAGTCCCCAGTCCGCGAGGTCCCCCGCGATTGCCACGGCGTCCACGCCGCGTTTGCGGAACCAGGCGAGCGCGCGCCTGAACTTGTCCGTGGATTCTGGCGTTGTCACATGTATGTCGCTGATGACGCCGAGCCGCAGAAGCGTACCGTTGTCCGCAAGCCCGAGCGAGCGGCATCCGCCGACGGCGCCGAGCGCCGCAATGCTCCATAGAAATTCGCGCCTTGACGCGAGGAAGTTCCTTTCGTTGGTTTTCATAGTCTTGTATTGTATCATAAACTGCGGGCTTCGTGCCGCTTCGCGCGCCATTCGCGCATCGACATTCCGAAGCGTTTTTGGAACGCGCGCGACAGCGCGTCT
>CACYQU010000036.1 GCA_902776615.1 uncultured bacterium | reverse complement strand
CATGGTGTCCAACGCTCCTTTTGGTTCAAATTATACCAAATTCTCCGCCGTGCCGCCGTTGATGTGATGCGTCCATGTTCAGCCGCCGGCCGTTTCCGTGGCGGCCCACGCGCCGAACACCGCGGCAAGCGTTGCGACAAACATCATCAGTTTCTTTGTCATTTCGTTGTTACTTTCCACATTATTCTATCGGCAATCAATTCGCTTCACTGCACTTCCGATATATCCATCGATATCAGCGAGGATGTACTGTTCGCCGGTGGTGTGCAATGCGCCGTAGCAGCGGCGCACGTACTCATCGGCACCGACGGAGCGGAAAAGTTCGTACGCGGCGCGTCCGGAAATTTTCTTCGCACGGCGATACATCTCAATGCAGTATATCAGGAACTTGCCAGCGTCGCTCACGTCTATGCCTCCTCCGGATACGGCATTACGCCTGTCCTGTCGGCCTCGACGAACATTTCGCCAAGCATGACCGGGCTGTAATGCCAGAGCTTCAGTTTCTCGTCGGCAAGCTTTTCGTAGAATTCCGAGCGGTACAGCCGATCGGTCGCCTCGGCCTCTGAAAGATTCAGCCGCTTTCCGATTTCCGCCACCAGAGACGGCAGAACCAGAACGCCCAGAAAGGCTATGTACTGGCTTTCTGTCATGCAAGCACCTCCGACTTCCTGAATCGGATGAATGCAAGCGCTTTCTCGGTCGCAAAGACAAGCTGGTTGTACAATCGCTTGATCTTCAGTCTTTCGAGAGTCTCTTTCTTCGTTATTTCACCTTCCCGATAGAGCGTCAATGTCCGATAGACATCATCATTCGCCACCGGCCCGAGGACAAGATCTCGCCCTTCCGCGACATTGACACCATCGCGGCACGAGCAGACAAAATCAAGCCAGACCTCATTCGGCTGATCGAACTTCAATACGTCACAGAACCCAAAAGCCATATTTTCGTCTATCTCATACTCGTTCACGACCGGGACACCGCCTTTGCGAAGAACTACCTTTCCTGCAAAATCCACAGCCTGATCACGGTTAAGCGTTGTGTAGAATCCCGGCCCGAAATCAAGCGCATGGCTTGGCTTCATGACTTTCGGCTCTTTCACCTCAACATTGCTGCCGTGGTACACGATCATTCTCTAAAAACCTTTTGCTGTATATTATACCAAAGTCTTCGTCGTTTCGCCGACGGGAAATCCATCGCCCGGCATCGCGGCGGCATCCACCGCCCCTCAACTGAACATATGAATTATACCAAAACCACCCCGCCCAAATCAACCGCCGCAACCTTCCAAACATCTGAAAGCAGGTCTGCAACTGTAAACTTCATTCGCCGCTGCCATTCCTTTGTTCCGCCCTGCTTCTCCTCGGGCGCGATGCCGACAAGCCGGTTGAGCTTCCCGTCGGAAAGCGTCCCGATTTCCGGCAGAGAGGAGAGTATCGATATTGCCGTGTACCTGTTGAGTCAGTTGCAAAACCTACTTGTTTGTCTCACGCAAAGTACGCTAAGTTCGCAAAGCAACCCTAAAAACGAAACTTCGCGCACTTCGCGAGCTTGGCGTGAGATATATTCGGGGGTTTTGCGAAGGGCCGGGGATCTGGAGGCCCCCCATTGACTTCTGACGCAAGAAAGAGTATACTTTTCCCCGTTTTCGGCTTAACAGGTTCGAAAGCATCGTCGGAGCGTAGCGCAGTCTGGTAGCGCGTTTGGTTCGGGACCAAAAGGCCGAGGGTTCAAATCCCTCCGCTCCGACCAATTTCCCCTCGTTCAGCGTCTTTCCACGAAAAACACTTTGTCGCCAACACGGCAACGCGGCGTCTTCAATGTCACCCACGTGCCGCGTTCTGCGCATTGCACAATCTCGTCATCCCGCCTGAGATCGCCGGCGACAAGCTCCAGAACGCCCGTAGTTGAGCCGTGTATCTGGATTTCGTCCCCGACCGACAGCGAATGATCCTGTATCTTCACCTGCGCGATACCAGCCTTCAAGAAGTAGTCGATCACCACCCCGACATGACGCTTCACCGCAGTCGCAAGCGAGTTTTCGCTGTCGGTGAACTGGTCCGCGCCAGGCCGTCCGAAGTAAAGACCGTTGGAGAACTCCCGGTGAAAAACCGTCTTCACCGACTCCACAAGCGTATCGACGAGCGTCGGCGTGTACTCGCCCGCAACGACCGCATCTACGGCGCGGCGGTATGCCGTCGTCACGGTTTTCACATACTCGGCGTTTCGTGCACGTCCTTCGATCTTGAAACTGGAGATTCCGGCATCCATCAGTCTGTCGACAAAGCCGAGCGAGCAAAGGTCGCGCGCGGACATTACAGTATGCGCTCCAACCACAAACGCCGTATCGCTCTCGTGAACCGGATTGCCCTCGTCATCCTCGAAGAAGTCCACCGCCTTTACAAGGAATTTGCGGCGACACGGCTGGTTGCATTCGCCTCGGCATGCGCTCTTGCCGAATGCGTCATGGCTCATGAAACATCGCCCGGACTCGGCCACGCACTGCGCGCCATGGACAAAGCACTCTATCTCGACGGACGGAACCGCGGCGGCCATGCGCTTGACTTCGGACAGCGTGCATTCGCGCGCAAGCACAACACGCGAGGCGCCTTGCGATGCGAGAAAACCAACAGCCGCCGAATTGGAGGTGGACATCTGGGTGGAAACATGAAACACCGCGCCGTGGCGCCGGCAGAGGGATATCACCCCCCAATCGGACACTATGAACGCATCCACGAACGGCTTCGCCGCCACTATCGTGCGCTCTACGGCATTCTGCTCATCCTCGAACATTATGGCATTGAGCGCCAAATACGCCTTTACGCCGCGTTCATGGCAGCGACGGGCTATTTCAGGCAGATCCTCCTCCTTGAAGTTGACGCCGCTTCTCGCGCGCATGTTGAAAAGGCCAAGGCCAAAGTACACCGCATCCGCACCCGCGTCAAGCGCGGCCTGCAGGCACGTGAAGTCGCCCGCAGGCGAAAGTATCTCGGGTTTTCGCATCATTGCCGGCCGGTCTGGAATGTTGTTTCGGGCAAAGGCTCGCGATCCGCCGGACGAAGCAGCAGCGACGGATTCTCCTCCAGGCGACGGGCCAGCTCGCCCAAGCGGTCAGTCGCATCGCCAATGCTCTCCACTATGGCGCCGACAGTCGCGCGCTGCCCTTCAACGAGCGAATCCACGTTATGCGCAAGCCTTGCCGTAGATTCGGCCACCGACTGGATATTGCTCCAGACGGACGAGACATCCATCCTGTTCAGCTGCCTCATCAGCCTGGTCGCCGCATCTGAGAAACCTTCCATCAACGATGGAGCCGGAGGTATCAGCGGGTGACGCGGCTTCCACGAAAGGCTGGCCGGCGGCGGAGGATTGTCGAGCATGTTCAGTTCGATGCGCGACAGCCCCGTGATGCCGCTCGCAGAGACGGTCGCCCTCAGCCCGTGGGCGACGTAGCTTTCCATCATGCGGCGCAGCTCCGCTTCGTCAGGGCGCACTCTGTGGCCCATCCGCCGCAGGTTCAGCGACAGCAGTATCCTGATGCGCTGAATGTCCGCCACGGAGAAATCGGCCGACCTCGGACGGACCATCATTATGTCGCGAACCTCCCCGATCTTCACCCCGCGAAAGTTGACCGCGCTTCCTACAGACAGCCCGCTTACGGGCTTGTCGTAGTATGATTCGACGATATACTCCATATCGCCTCGCTCAAAGCCGCCGATGTACACGAGCGTGCCGGCGACGGCCAGCGCCCCGGCGAACACCATAAAGCCTATCCGCGCGTATTTCGGCTTGTTTTCGTTTGCCATATCACTTCTCCCCTCTGTTGAAGAACCTTCTTACGAATTCGTCGCCCGGACTGTTCCGGAGCCCATCCGGCGTTCCGAGAGCTATCATGGCGCGCCGCGCCTTGTCGAACATGGCGCACCTGTCGGCGATCTTGAATATGCTCGGCAGCTCGTGGCTGACGACGATGAACGTCATATTGCGTTCGCTTCTCAGACGAAGCACCAAGTCGTCCAGCGAAGATGATGTTATCGGGTCCAGCCCCGCACTTGGCTCGTCGAGGAACACAACCTCCGGATCGAGAGCCATCGCGCGAGCGATGGCGACGCGCTTGCGCATGCCGCCGGATATTTCCGAGGGCATCTTGTGCGCCGCGTCCAGAAGCTCTACGTCCGCCAGCAGCGAACGGGCCTTCTCTTCGCGCGCGCGGCGCTTCAACCCCGAAAACTCCTCCAGCGGAAGCAGCACGTTTTCGAGACACGTCATCGACCCGAACAGTGCGCCGCTTTGATACATTACGCCAATCTTGCGGCAAAGCGCCGCGCGGTTTTTTGCGGTCCATCTCTCGCCCGCCACAGTCAAATCGCCCGCAAGCACAGGGTTCAGTCCGATCATATGCTTCATTATCGTGGACTTCCCGCAGCCCGATCCGCCAAGCAATACGAATATCTCGCCGCGCTTCACTTCGAATGAAACATCCTTGAGTATCACGGCGCCCGGATAACCCGCATCCACATGCGACAGCCTGACTACAATGTCATCCACCTCACACCCCCCAGAAGTAGCAGATGACGGCAATGATGCCGTCCGACACGGCGACGGCCACGATACCGCCTACGACGGCCGCAGTCGCCGCCACGCCAACGCCGTCGGCGGTCGATTTTGTGCGCATCCCCGCGCAGCAGCCCACAAGCCCGACGAGAAGGCCGAAGAACGCGGCCTTGACAAGACTGAACACGATCATGAAAACGTCTGTCGTGTTCGAGACGTTTCCCCAATACACCGCCCCGGGAACATCCATCATCTTCAGCACTATCGCCCCGCCGACGAGGCCTGCCAGTTCAACGAAGATCGTAAGAGCAGGCATGGCGAAAACAGCCGCAAACGTGCGCGGCAGCACAAGGAACCTGACAGGGGGCAAGCCCATGGTGGTCAGTGCATCGAGTTCCTCATCCACCTTCATCGTGCCTATTTCGGCGGCAAACGCGCTTCCGGAACGTCCGGCGAGGATTATCGCCGTGACAAGCGGACCAAGCTCGCGGAAAAGCCCTATCGCAAGGAGGTCTGCCACATATGTTTCGACCCCAAAAGTGCGCAATGCCGCAGCAGATTCGAACGCCAGTATCAGACCGAGCAGAAAGCCTATTCCGATGCAAATCGGCAAACCGTCGAACGACGCCCTTTGAAACGCCACGAGAAAGTCGCGGAGACGAAACCTGCGAGGCCTGAACGGGAGCGCCAACACCTCGCAGACGGTTTCGCCAAGCACGGCGAGCGTATCGTGGAACGCCCAGAGGCCGTCCAGCCAACCCTTTCCAATGGACGCAAAAAGCTTCATTTCACCTTGAGCGAACGCAAAGCCGAAAGCACGGCGTTTTCGAACGCGTGCGAAAACGCGGCAGAGAAGTCGCCATCGACCGGCGCAGACGCCTCGCCATTCGCCGACGAAACGACGGAGCGCCCTCCGACAAGCGTCATCACGAGTTCAACGGAAGCCTCCCGGCGACCTTCGGCGCGGCAGTCCAGCGCCAGCCGCGTAACCGTGATCTCCAGCGAAAGATCGGCGGCGGCGGAAGAGCCGGGTCTAACCGCGCGGGAAAACACGCCGCTCGCCTCGACAACATCGAACGCCGCACCCTTCAGCAAGGACGCCGGCGGAGCCGCGAACGCATTGAAAGCATCGAACACAATCGAGCCGTCGGGCCTGAGAACCGCAATGCGAGATCCTCCATAAGGAGCACGCACCTCAAGTTGCTGAAGCTTTACGGACGGCGCCTTCGCGTCAGACGCATTTTCGACTGTGGTGCCGGTCCACTCCACAGTCCAATTCTTGGGGGCCTTGGGCGCCGTGCCGAGGCATCCAGCCAGCATCGGCAGCAAGACGAAAGCAATCAAGTGTATTTTCATGTCTCGAATTATATCAAAATTCGCGCGGCAAAGCGACGCGGTTGCCAGGCAGGAACCTGACGCGCTCCTTCAGACGAAGCGTCATCGTTAGCGATCGCACCCTCTGCGGAGAAAGACCCGTAAGTTCCACAAGCTTGTCCATCGACACTCCTGCGGCATCCAATTCACGCATAATCATCGACTCTTCAACCGAAAAGGCAGGCGCGGGCGCCGCCGGAGGCTGAACCGTTTTTGCATCGCTCTTGACGTTCTTCTTCGCAGGCAACAGCTCGCCAAGGGCCTCCGCGACATCCGCCGCGCACCTGACGAGCGTCGCGCCGTCGCGGATGAGTTTGAGACACCCCGCGCTACGCGGCGCATCCACACGTCCGGGAACCGACATGACCACGCGGCCTAAATCCGCGGCAATCCCGGCGGTTATCAGTGTACCGCTCTTGATCGGCGCCTCGACAGCTATGACGCCCGAAGCAAGCGCGGCGACAACATGGTTGCGCTGCGGAAAGGTCTGCTGGTCAGGAGCGCGTCCGAACGGAAACTCGCTCACCACCGCGCCCCCCTTCTTCACAATCGTACGCGCCAGTTCGCGATTCGCGTCGGGATAGAAACGGTCCAGCGCCGATCCAAGTACGCCAACCGTAATGCCGCCGGCCGCGAGAGCCCCGCGCGCCGCCTCCGCATCGACGCCTAGCGCAAGCCCGGAGACTATGCACCATCCCGACTGGGCCAGATCATGCGCAAACCTGTTCGCCTGGTCAAGCCCATACTGCGTCGCGCGGCGCGTGCCGACGATGGCGACCGACGGCATCGAAAGCGCCTTGACGCTTCCTTTCACATACAGCGCCAAGGGGTGCCCGCGGGTGTTCTTCAAGGTCGGGGGATAATCGTCGTCGACCGGCGTCAGTATCGAAATCCCGTAGCGCTTCGCCTTTGCAAATTCGCTTTGCCAATCAAGCTCGCCGCCTTGCCGCGCGACCTTCGCGGGGTGGTTCTCCCACGCGGCGACAATACCGCCGAAACGCTCCGCAAGCCTGTCAACGCCAACCGAACCTATGTTGTCCGTCAGGTTGAACGCCACGTATGCCTCGCGCTCGGTCATGACGCCGCTCCGTACCCCCTTGCATTGCCAAGGGAAATTATGGTATAATTCACGCCTGTTTGAAGCGGCCCCATCGTCTATCGGCTAGGACACGAGCTTTTCATGCTTGGTAGAGGAGTTCGACTCTCCTTGGGGCTGCCATTTTTTTACCCCTGTTGCTGCTCCTTGAGCGCCTGGGATACGGCAAGCATGCGCTCGGAAAGATCCTCGAAGCCGACATCCGCCGAATAGACATCCTTGTAGTACTGGTAGGCCTTTTCGAGGTCGCCCTGCGTTTCTGCGCAAAGGCCGAGCTGATAGACAACCTTCTTCTTGAGGTCGTCCATCATTGGCAGCTGGTCGCGCGCCGTCTCAAGCTGCATGACGGCCATGTCGGTCTGCCCCTTCATGAGGAAGCACATCGCGAGATAGTACAAAGCCCACAGACGATCCTTCGGGCTCTTCTGCGCAAGCTGCAAATGCTCAAGCGCCTCGTCGTAGTATTCGTAGGTGAAATACTGCACGCCAAGCTCGTACCTGAGATGCAGGTCGTTTGGATAGCGCTCCACGCGCGCGGCGAGATCGTCGAACACGAACTGGTTCTTCTCGCCCTCCAGCGCCAAAGCGCCCTCCTCGTTGCCCTCTGCCTTTAGCGCGGCAATCTGCTGGTCGTAGTACTGCACACGCGTCTGCGAAAGCATGCGGTCGAGTTCCGGATCCATCGCGCCCGCAGCCTCGATAGCCGCAGTGAGGCACTCCACCGCCTCTGCATAGCGCTTGTTCTGGATGTAGATTCGCGCAAGCGCACGACGGTAGTTCATATTCTTCGGCTCCGCCTCGATCTGCTTCAGCTTCTCCTGGATGAGAGCCTCCGCGTCTTCGCCGACAACCATCGCCTTGTTCGCCTGGTCGAGCTTCTTGGCCTGTTCCTTGTTTGCGATCAGATTCTGGAAGCCGCCCTTCTTGCCTGCCGTCTGCTCCCAGCCGGCGTTCATGGTGGCCTGGGCCTCGGTGTTCTTCAGAAGCTGCATGACCCTCTGGTCGCCCGGCTTGAGTTCCGACAGTTTCTGGTAGGCGTCGCGTGCCTTGTCCCAGCGCTTGGCCATCGTGTAATAGGTGGCGACGCGCTCAAGAAGGGAAGGATCCTTGTTGCTGCACTCGTAGGCGGCTTCTATGGAAATTGCGGCATGATCCGCCTTGCCGGCAGCTTCGGCCGCTTTTACTGCGGCCTCGATGTTGTCTGCGTCAAGCGGATTCTGGCACAGCAGTTTCTCGGCTTCTGCCATTGCTTCGGCGCCGTTGCCCTTCTTGACGAGGCCCATTATCTTCTGTCGCGCAATCATGTAGCCGAGCTTTGCGCCGAAGCCGGTCTTGCCGTTGTGTCTGAAGTTGGCGATCTGCGCGGCTCTGAGAAGTTTTCTGGTCTCAAGAACGTCCGGCGCGGCCGAGACCGCCTCCATAAGCATGTCCACCGCAAGTTCGTACTTTCCGGACTCCAGCGCCTGGCGTCCGCGGTTGGTGAAGTTCTGGGCTTTCTGGGCAAGATCTACTGCCATTTCTGAATCTCCTTAGTAAATTCGGTTTTCGGTATGTTGCGCTTACGGGGTCACCGCAAGGCGGTCGTCCACGCCAAGGGCCTCGAGAACGCCCTTGGCCTTGTATGTCTTAAGCATGAAGTGGGTCGAGGTCGACAGCACCCCGTCTATCGTGGAAAGGTCGGCGGCGACGAAATGGGCGACATCCTGAAGGCTCTCGCCCCTCACGAAAACGAGGAGGTCGTATCCGCCGGACATGAGAAAGCACGCCTCCACCTGTTCGAATTTGGCGACCCTCTCGGCGATCTTCCCGAAGCCGCAGTCGCGCTGCGGCGTTATCCTGAGTTCTATGACAGCATGCACATCGTTCATGACAAGCTCCTTTACCATTGAACCGCCAACACGTCGTCCGCAATCTGCCGGGCGAGATCTTCGGCAAGGCGCTCGCTTGCATTGCGCATAGCCGTCGAAAGATCCAGCCCGGACGCGAACACCGCCTCGGCGGTGTAGTTTCTGTTGTCTATCAAAACGCGCCCGTTTACGCGATCGACCACCGACACGAGGGCCGTGGCGACGCATCTGTAGTCGCCGGCCTGAAGCACGGTCTTTCGGTTGCCGCCGATGAAATCGGCAGAGGTGCTTTTCACGACGCCCTGCACCTCCACCGCCGCATCGTCTGGCCGCGCGATGCGAAACGTTCCTTCGCGCTGGAACTCGCGCAAAAGCTGCCTCGCGGCGAGGCTGCCGAGTTCTGTGAGGTCGGAATCGTTGCGGAACGTTGGCACGCTTACCGTGCGCATGTTCTCCGGCACGCCGCCAGTCCAGGTATAACCCGTTCGGCAGCCCGCGAGGGCCAGCGCCGATGCTGCAATCACAATAGCCAGTCTGTTCATAAAGGTGCGCCCTCCTTTAGGCTTTCCATGCGCTCGCGCGCCTCTTCGGCGTGGCGGCTTGTGGGATATTCCTTCAAAAAGCGTTCATACGCGGTTATCGCGCTGCGCCGCGTACGCGTGCGCGAGTCGTAGAACCTGGCCGACTTGTAGGCCTCTTCGGCCTCCATCTCGATTGTCTCGTCGAGCCACTCCTCGAAATCGGTGCGCACGGCGTCGTCAATCCGTCCGCGAAGCGACTGCTTGAAGAACGAAATGGTGTCGAGCACGCGCTCGCGGTTGTAGCCGTGCATCTCCAGAAGCTTCATCCGCACACTGCCCTCGCGGTGCAATGCCGTCATCGCCTCGGAGGTTCCCGGATGCAGGCTTCTGAGGTTCTCGTACACCTGAACGGCCTCGGTGTATTTCTGCTCGTCTTCGCGCAGGGAGGCGATCGTAAGCATCGCCTGCGGAGCGAACGGCGCGCCAGGCGCGCGCAGGACAAGCGCCTCGTAGGCGCGACGCACATCGACAGTGTTGGAAAAGCGGAAGAACACGATCGTCTTGCCCTCTTCGCGCATCAGCTCGGCAACCTTGTACATGGTCTCGGCGATGGCGCCGTAATCGCAGTCCATCGAATAGAAGTCGAGCAGATAGCGGTATTCGTTGAATGCGGCCTCGTAGTCGAGGTCGTGGTTCAGCAGCAGGTCGGCATACGCCTTCTGGGCCACAAGCGCCTCTGGCGACGCGGGCCACTCGCGCACAAGCGCGTCGTAGCCTATTCGCGCCGCGCGCCACGAACCCTCGGCCTCGCACTGGCGCGCCCACTCGAGCTGGTCGGCGGGGTTGTCCTTCTTCGGGCCGTAGATGAAGGCGAAAAGCCTGGGCTCCTTTTTGGATGGCTTTACGATGGAGTCCTCGCTGTCGAATCCTGGATACGCATCGGTGGCGTACTTCGCATCAACGCCCGACCCCGAGGCGGACGAGGCAAAAGCCCCGCCCGGCCACGCCGCCGCGCACGCAAGGCACGACACAGCAAACAAACTCTTGAAATTCATGCGACTATTATACCAAACATTCCCGCTGCGCGTCCATACCCCCGCAAAAGCGCGCGCTATGTTCAAGGCTGCTCTTCCTCTGCCGCAACGTCGGCGAGACAATCGGCCTTCTCGATGCGCCGGCCTTTGCGGCTCTCCAGCCGCACGTGCAAGTCGATAAGCCTGTTGGCCGCCTTCGCAATCGTCTGCGCGCGCGGTGCGTCGACGATGACGCCTCTCGCGTCGTGATACACTTCCTGCAGCGCGTCGATCGCCTTGCCTATCCGCTCGAACGCCATCAAGAAGCCGTTCATGCGCGAAAGAAGCTCGCGCGCCGTGTTTACGATATCCTGACGGTTGTCCATCTCCTTGCGGTGTTGCCACGCCAGATAGACGAGGCGCAAGTAGGCAAGCAGCGTAAGCGGAGTGACTATCACAACGTTGTTCTGCACGGCATGCTGCAAAAGCGAAGAGTCCTCCCTGAGCGCCTCCATGAGCGGCGCTTCGTAGGGAACGAACATCGCAGTCACCGGC
This sequence comes from uncultured bacterium, assembly GCA_902776615.1. Classification (GTDB taxonomy): domain Bacteria; phylum Verrucomicrobiota; class Kiritimatiellia; order RFP12; family UBA1067; genus UBA1067. The sequence continues at coordinate 10,742 of CACYQU010000036.1, read as the reverse complement.
AGATAGTCGCGCTGGGGATATTCCGCGCCGAGCGTCTTCGGATACTTCGCGCGGGCGAGTTCGTCGATGCGCTGCTTGACGCTCGCGACGTGGGCTTTCAGCCTGGACTTGCGCAAGACCTCGTCCTTGGCGGAAGCATACTCCATGTAAGCCGTAAGGCTCACCTTGCTGTCTATCACCAGCCAGCGGTTTTCGGCGTCGCACACCTGCGCATCGGGGCGCTCGCCGCCTGCGCCTTCCTGCAGGAAGAAGTTCACGTTGCGCTCCAGTCCGGCTTCGATCAGCTTCTCCGTGAGGATGTCCTCTCCTTTGCGACCCTGCACGCGCGTGTTGGACGACAGCGCCGACGCGGTTTTTGCCAGCTCTCCCGCGATACTTCCGATCGCGCCGATGTTTTCCGTTATGCTGGCTTTGAGGTTGGAGCGATCGACCTCGGCCTTCAGGGTCGCCTCCTGCAGTTTCGCCATCTGTTCGCGCAGAGGCTTCAGCACCGCCTCGATCTGCTCCTTGTTCATGCGGCCGAGGTCTCCGCTCTGAACTTTCAATGTCTGGGCGGCAAGGTTGGCGAACTGCTCGCGCACTATCTTTTCGCAAGTGCGGTCCTTCTCGGCGAGCGCCGCCGCGCAGGCGGCGGCCTTTTCGCTCAGCAACCTGTCGCAGAGCCGCTCCTTGTCGGCCAGCGCCCGCGCGCACTCCTCGTCCTTCTCCGAGAGGTGCCGACGGAGGCTCTCCTCGGCGGCCTTCATCCGCTCGACACGAACCATCGCCCTGAGCAGCAACAGGACGAGCGCCGCAATCGCGGCGACTAAAGACATCAAAAGAACATTCATGACCTGGAAACAAACCCTAGAACGCCGCAGTCGCGGCCTACGAGATACGAACCGGCGATCGCCGCATGAACATAGCGTTTCGCTCCCTCCACAGCGCCCGCAAGATCGCGCCCCAGCGCAAGTTCGGCGGCGAGAGCCGCCGCAAGCGAACAGCCGGTGCCATGCGTAGAAATGGGGTTCCGGACCCATGGCAGAGAAAACTCGCGCGTCTCGCGCCCGTCGAAGAGAACGTCGACCGCCGCGCCTTCAGCGCCGTGGCCTCCCTTCACAAGAACGGCGCAACCGTACATTCCGTTGAGCCGCCGCGCGAGTTCGGCGGCGTGCGCCGCGTCGCCTGCGCGCTGGGCATCAGGCGAAATCGCGCTTCCGCAAAGCGCTTCGGCCTCTGGAAGATTCGGCGTAATCAGCGTTGCAAGCGGCATAAGCCGCCGCGTGATCGCCTGCATAGCGGCGTCGCCGACAAGCCGCGCACCGCTTGTGGCGATCATTACGGGGTCTATCACCTTGGCGATTTCGGCGTGCGCCGACAGGCGCTCGGCTATCGCTTCTATCGCTTCGGCGTCTGCGAGCATTCCGGTCTTTAGCGCGGCAATGGAATAAACTCCGAGCACCGCGTCAAGCTGCGCCGCGACAAAATCCGCCGGCACGGCATGTATGGCAGACACTCCGAACGGGTTCTGCGCGGTCAGCGCGGCGAAAACCGTGCAGCCGTGCAGTCCGTAGGCGTGAAACGCCCTGAGATCCGCCTGGACGCCGGCGTTGCCGCCCGAGTCGCTGCCGGCGATAGTCAGGCAGCACGGTCGCGACGTTTCGTCCAGCACTGGTGATTCTATGTTACCTTCGTTCATTAAGATATATTATATCACATTATTTCCTTCACCGTGTCACGAACGCGTGTCGCGAACGCGCGGCAAAGGCGCCGGGTTTTTGGTAGAATATGCGCTTGAAGAACCGTTCCGCACGAAAACAACGATTGGCAAGGAGAAAGATGCAAACACTCAAGGCGTTAAAGCGCGTGGTCTCCGTTATACTGTTTCTGCTGATATGCGCAGCAGCAGTATGGATGTGGAGCATGTCGTATGCAGGTGTGTCAAACCGTCAAATACTCGACGCCGTGAAGTCGGAGGGTGCGTTGACGCGGCAAGCCGTCGAAATGCACGGCGCGGAGCTTTCGCGAAAACTGGACAGAATCGAGTCCAAGCTGGACAAGATCATTGAAATGGCCGCGCCGAGGCTGCCCGACGGCATGTCTCCGGCGCAATAGACGATGCGAGCATGAAAATACTCTTCGCAACAAGCTCGAGATCGCCCCGGTTCGAAAGCCAGGACCCGGAAGAACATTTGAAACTTGCGCCATACAGCATCGACGCCATTGGCGCCAACATGGTAAAACTCGGCCATTCGGCCAATTGGGCCGGGTGGGCGACAACCCGCAATCCGATAAGGCTTGCGCGCCGCATTGACGAGATCAAGCCTGATGTCGTCTATACATACGGAGCCATGACGGCGCTCAACCCAATTATGTGCCGAAGGTTTTTCTGCCGCCACAGGGCGTTCAAGATAATTCACGGATGGGACGACGAATACGGCGTGATATGGGGCAGTCTTGCAGGATGGCCAGGGCGCGTTTTCTTCAACTGGATGGAAAAGGCCATTGTCACGAAATCAGACGGGGTCGTAACCTTAAGCCGCTATCTGCAAACCAAAGGGCGCAAGTGGGGAGTAGAGAGCCACTTCATTCCAAACGGTGCCGACCCTATAGACCCCGCGCGAGTAAAGGGCGAAATCAAATTGAAGGGTAGATTCAACATCGTGTATACTGGCGACAAAGCGCGGTGGAAGAGAACGGACGATGTCTGCAAGGCAATGCAAAGTCTTCCGTCTGAGATAAAACTGTATCTTACCGGACAAGACGAAAAGTATCTAAAGCCCTACGCCTCCGAAAACTGCGTATTTCTCGGCTACCTTTCGAAAGAAGAACAGTTCCATGTGATGAGTCAGGCAGACGCCTTCGTGGTAACCGCCGACCAGGATTGCAACGCCAAGTTGCAAGAATATCTTCGCTGGCACAAGCCAATTCTCGCCTTTGACGGTCGCCCAAACCTTTTCTTCAAAAATGGACGCAACGCCCTTCTCGCCAAAGACGGCGACTACGCGCCCCTTATAGAGCGCCTCGCCAACGACCCAGTCCTTTGCAAAAAACTCGCCGACAACGCGGCGAATGACATACCTGTCTACTCCTGGCTCGAAATCGCAAAGCAGTTTATAGAGTACTTTTCCCATTTATGAACATACTTTTTGTAGACCACGAAACACATCTTAAAACACACTCCGCCGATTTCTTCCTAGAGATTCTGCGTGAGTCGTTTGAGGTAAAAACATTCTATTACAAAAAGGCATACCGTTTCTCAATACCCGACGAAGATGTTGCATGGGCCGATGTCATAATTTTGTGGGAGTTTTTATACAATCGATACAAGCTAGGCGTTCCCGGCAAGCGTTGCATATTCGTGCCAATGTACGACAACGAATGGGGTTCAAAGTGGCAATGGAAGAGAATCGCTGCAAGCGGGATGCCTATCATATCCTTCTGCGATGCCATGACAAGTCATGCAAAAAAACATGGCGTAGCGAACATTTTGGATTTGCGCTACTTTCCCAATCCAGCCGATCTTCCGCAAGAGAGAGGCGTGCACAAAAGAGTATTCCTTTGGGAACGAGGCGAAATCTCGCGCAGTGCGGCAGAAACAATATTGCCACCATCAAAAGGCTATACCTTTGATGTAAAGAAAGCAAACGAATTCATCCCGAAGGAAGAATACCTTCGCCGACTGTCCAAGTGCGAAATCGTCATTGCCCCGCGCTTGAAAGAAGGCATTGGAATGGCTTTTCTGGAGGCAATGGCCATGGGTAAATGTGTTATCGCAAACGATGACGCCACCATGAACGAATATATCGAAGATGGCAAGACTGGCATTCTCTGTAATTTTCGAAGAAGCACACTCGCACCTATACCCTACAAAGAAATCGGCGTTGCGCTATCAAATGTAAAATCCGTAATGAAATCAATATACAAACGATGGGAAAGTGACAAGGCAACCATCAAGCAATTTATTAAAAGCGCTGCAACGTTGCCGCCACTAAGGATGGGTTCAGTGCAGAGCAATCTAAGATACATTCTTTTTTTACTGGAAGGCACTTTGTATAAACTTGCTACTGCCCGCCAATAAAGCATATTACGGATTGCCTGAAGTTATCAATTGAAAAATGATTCTTAATGAAGGTCTTGGCCCTTACGCCAATCTCTTTTCTTAACATGGGACTTTCGTAAAGGCGTTTTAGTGCAAATGCCGCCTCATGCACATCTGGCTCCGCCCATGTTTCAACTTTTTCCATATATATATGATCTATCTTGTCATGGGACGCTGGAACTATTGAATAGGGAACCAACATAGAGTTGTGTTCATTGCAGAACTCGGTGTTCGCGCTCCAGCCTGTAACAACAACTGCTTTGCCCAATGACATCGCCTCAACAATTCCAAGACCTAAACCTTCGCCTCTATGCAAAGACAAATAAACATCACAAATAGATGTAAGTGCATATATCTCTTCTTGTGATAGATAATCTTCTATAACTACAAATCTATCACGGATCCCAAGCCTCTCAGCCATGTCTTTGAGTTTTGACAACTCTTTCGAATAATCTCCGCTGCCGAATATCTTAAAAATCAACTTAGCCTTGCTATTGCTGCGAAATGCTTCGGCGAAAGCCATAATGGCACTTTCGGGATTTTTGCGAGCGCATGACGAGCTAAGCGCAAAGTTGAAAAACACATTAAACTCATCTTCGCATAGACCATACCGCTCCCGAACAATTGAAACCACAGTACTTCTTGGGGAAACGAACCTAAACGGATATAGAATTTTAGACACTCTGATTGAATCTGGCAACACAGAACGAAAGTAATTTACATTGAAGTCCGACATTCCTATTACAGAAGTGCAAGATAAACATTCTGGATGCGCGTCAAGGAAGGCAGAAGTATACTCCCAGAAATATATGACACTCACATCTATATCTAGTTCCTTTGGCAATGGGTTGTCAAACATTACAATTATCTTTTTGTACTTGCGCAATTGAAAATCTGCAACTGGGGTAAGTATTGCCGCGACATCCTCTTTGGGGACGCATGGTTTTCTACATGTATCATAGGTTTGGCACGGTATACCCGCATCTTTCAAAGAAAAAACAAAATCCCTCAATGTCTTGTAAATCGATCCTTGTGCAGTTAGATTGCCTACGACTGTAATTCCATCTATAGGAGTAATATTATATTTGACCCAGTTTTGAAGAAAGAAACGCCGCTGCCGCCATAAGAAATACCGCGATGGCACAAAATCTATAACAAAGCGTATAGCTCCTTTAAGTCCATAGTACTTAAACTTGAGAAAAATCTCTTTAATACTCCCTGCGATGTTCATATTCCACCCAGCCTTTACAGAATTCAACGCCCAAAGAGGAATGGCATGAGTCTTTCTAAAAATGGCCCGATATTCGACACGGCATTACGAAATGATGGGAATTTCGTTCCGAGCCATGTAAGTCCTCGCGGGAAAAATGCGCCAAAAATTCTTTCATGAAGTCTGTCAGCCGCATCGTCACAAACGACTTCACTCGGATGAACAAGAGGAAACTCAAGGGATCCAGCTCTCGACCAATCATTCCCCCAATATATGTAGCCTCCAGTATGCGTAGCGCGAGTGTCAGCAAGGCCAACGTTTGCAACAAGCCGTTTAGCCGGGACAATATTCAACCACCCTTTATCAAGGGAAACAAATGAGAACTGCAGATCCCATGTCGATAAGCCATTCTCCAAGTCATTGGCGAACCTCTTATACATTCTTTTGTAATATGCAGTCATATCAGAGCTGTTAATAATGCCATTGATGCGCCCTTCAAGATAACGCATTTCTACGTCATAATTCTGCCAAACTCTCCGCCATGATGCCCAGCCCCAAATATCCAGATGTCGGGAAAAATGATAACTAGCATTTTTGTTACTCTGAAGATTGAAGGAATTGAAACCGCATACAGCGCCTATTCTTTCGTCATACTTATAGCGCACCAGCATTTCACTTGCGAATCTCAAAAAATCAACTGTAGGCCTGCAATCGTCTTCAAGGATTATACCCATTTCTTCATTTTCAAAGAACCATGTTATTGCTCCGCTTACACCATACTTACATCCAAGATTCTTTTCTCTGAACAGCGTTTTGATCTCGCACGGCCAGTCAATCAACTTGACACAATCTCGCACGGCGCGACACTTCTCCGCCTCATCAATCCGTCCTTCTCTCGGACCATCAACAGCAATATAGAGCCTTGGCGGTCGAGCATCACGAATAGCAACAATCTGCGCCGCCATGAAGTCAGGTCGATTGAATCCGATTAGAAGAATCGGTACGCAAGAAAATGACTGTCGTGTATCCATAAGCATAGCCCTCATCATTTAACATTATCAAGTGCAATTTTGAGCCATTCTAACGAGTGTTCTTACCTTTATAAACGCCTCTAATCTTGAGTAAATGGATTGCCGAGTTTCATATGCGTATTATATCATACGCTTGTGCCGTCACGCAAGTCCCCCTCCCAGCCCGGGCTATCATGGGGTAGTATCCAAACCCTATATAGGCTTTACACCAAACCCTATATAGGCTTTACCACAAACCCTATATAGACTTTACACCAAACCCTATATAGGCTTTTACCTAAACCCTATATAGACTTTACACTAAACCCTATATAGGCTTTACCCTAAACCCTATATAGGCTTTTACCTAAACCCCATATGGGGTTGACTTCGCGCCGGTGCCGGCGACCGGACGCCCTTATCTCGGACTTTACGGGATAAGGGTGGTGCTATCGCAATTTGCAAGAGTGCCGCAAATATGATAAACTACTACCAAAAAAACGATGCAAAGGGATATTAAAATATCATACTTAGAGAGACCTTGCAAGAAAGGAATTGCATACTATACAATATGCTGGCACATAGAGTAGGAGCAATGTAGTGTTCGATTTAATCGCATAAACACACTATTAAAGAGCCACATAACCAACAAATCTCGTTATATCAATGCAACCATAAAATGCGCACCCTGAAAAACATTATCAACCTATCGTTTCTCCTCTTAGGGCACCTGTTCCTACGATCTAAAAAAAAGATTGTATTCGGCGCATGGGAAGGCAAAAGTTATTCAGACAACCCTAGATTTTTATTTGAATACTATTTTAACCGTCCTGGATGGCGGATTGTATGGGTTGGCAACAAGTCTGTTAAAGGCTCACTTCCACAACTCCCGAAGAATGCGACATATGCCGTGCGGCACTCGTTTCTAGGCTTTTGGCATGCACTCACTGCCGGAACGTGGGTGTTTAGCCATAGCCCTAATGATATATCTCTTGTTGCCGTCTGGGGAAACGCATTGCTATTAGACATTGGGCACGGAGTGGCCTTAAAAAAGTTTGGAACTCAGGCCGTTTCTTATACAAAGAAGCAACCCGCATTAGGACAATTCTGGAAAAAAATATTTGCAAACAAGATTTGCCTTGTTGTGCCGAGTAAAATTCAAGGCATGAATACACTTGCCAGTTACCCTGGAGTTTTCCAAGGGCCTGTTTTGCCATATGGTTCAGCAGCGCTAGATTATATAATCAAAAATAATCACAACACTATTCTCATCCAAAAATTAAAAGAAAAATTTGCTGCGGCATTCAATCTCCCTATTGATAAGAAGTGGATTGTCTATGCCCCAACATTTAGGTTAACCAAAAAAGACAACTTTTCTTTTTCAAAGGCAAAGGCGAATGAAATGGAAAATCTTCATCGTGTCTTAGAGAAAATCAATGCAATAATCATAGAAAAGCTCCACCCCAATCTGATCGGCAAAGAAGATTCACACCACATTTCAAATATATATTCGATCAATGGAACAAAAGCTCAATTGATAGAGCCTCATGAGCTTTGGCTCACAGCAGATGCGCTCATATCTGATTATTCAAGTTGTGCTATCCCGTTCTATCTGCAAAATAAACCTGTTGTGCACTTTACATATGATTACGAGTTTTATGTAAAAACTGATTCTGGTTTGATTAAAGATTTAAATGATATCCGCTTTGGATTGATAGCATATAATATATCAGATTTATGCAGAATTTTGTCAAACCTTGAGGACGCTAAAGGCAAATGCGGAAAATTTGCTCATGAACTAATTGAGTACGAAAAAGGAAAATCTTGTCAACAATGCTGTGACTTTATCGCAAAACTGGCTTCTCACAAACAAGTGTAGGTTAATATCTTTACGCAGGAAGTCCATCCGTTCCAAACAACCTTTCTGCATAGGCGAGGTCTTCATGGTTGTCAATCTCAATCCATCGCCCATTTATTAAATATGGGATAAACTTTTCCTTTGAAAATATCTTGTCTAGGGCGACTTCGGTCCAAGAATTCTCGTCTTTTCTAACCTCAATCGTATCATAGATTTCGTTGAACATAACTTCACTCGCAATAGCAGAAAAACGATATATATCTATTGAAACCGCGTAGTGCTCTTGTTCTGTAATCGCCTTGCTGATATGAGTTATACGTCCATCAGCAACAGTGATTTTCATAGACTCTGCAATATAACCAGAACAATCACATGCAATTTTATTCACATTATCACCAGTCATCATCCCAGCAATAATATTTGAATCAAAAAACACATCTCCGTTCATTAGCAAAAACTCACATCCGCAAAGATCTCTCTTTGCCAAATACAACGAAAACATATTATTCGTCTCATTATATCTATCGTTTGTTATTACATTAACACCAGGAAACTTTTCGGCAAGATGGCGTCTAAGAATATTACCTTTATACCCAGATACAATATATATGTCGTGTTCCACAAAGCTCGAGTCAAGAAGATTCTCTACCTGTTTATCAATTATCGGAATCCCATTCACAGGAACCATACACTTTGGAACAGAATCTGTTATAGGCCGCAGTCTGCTTCCTAATCCAGCCGCAAGAATAATAGCTTTCATATCGATAACTCCTCTTTAGTTTTACGATGAATACTCGTCAATGATGACAGGCAAACAAGGCATCATACCTCGCCCTTATGTAGTGGCTGTAGAATCGCTGTTGCAGGTCGGAGACAAGCGGGGCGTCGGCGATGAAAGCATCAATCGCGCCAAAGTCGATTCGCGGAAGTATGCGTGCAAGCGACGGAGCAAGCACACCATCGGCATTTCGCCGGACGAAATCGACATAACCAATCTTCCTGCCGTTTTCCTTCAGCGCAGAAGCCGGGAAAGTGAATATGCGAGCATCGCATTCCGCCTTGTCGTCAAGAACCTTGCGCATTGTCGCGTCGTCGGACTGCGGAAGCAGGCAGCTGCCGAAATCGAACGCGGGGGCAATCTTCGCCCGTTCTGTTGCAGGGTCGATCAAGAAGCCCCAATTGCCGTTGTGCCTGTCAAAGTTGCCGAGTAGTGCGTCAACGACAAACATGTCCCAGAAAAACGCCTTAAGTGATACAGGGTCTACGAACAACTGCAACTCGATGGTTTCAAGAACATCTTCAAGCTCGGTCCCTGTTCCTCCAGTGTCTGAATCTATGACAGTATTCTTGATGGAACAGAAATCATGAAAGATCATTCCTCCAGCGGTGAAGTCGCGGCAGGCGCATACGGTACGAATCTTTCCGTTGGTAAATGTCCCGAGCCGCGTTTCATGCGCATCCAGTCCGCACATCCTCGCCACCGTGCTTGCAATGTATTCGCAGATGCTACTGTTCGTATATGAAAGCGCCATTGGCTTTTCCGCCGCAGACGGCGGAAACTTCAGCATCCACACAGCCCCGTTCCATTCGACGGCGATCTTCTTGCCGTTCGCGCCATTGTAAGCGCGACCGGCTATGCGCCTGCACGTGCTGAAATCAATTGGCTCGATCATACGTCCTTACCCCATAGATACTTGTCGCGCAGATACTGTGCTTGAGTCGGTGTGATAAAGCCATCGTTTATTTCGGCAATGTTGATTGAACCATACAACTCGCCCCAAAGACAGTCCAAGAGAGAGGACTTTTCGGCAAGCCCTTTCTTGTACGCCTCAAGATCATGCGCGAGATATGGCGGCAGCGCCTTCTCGAACATATCCACATCTACGGTTTTTGCACCCTCAAGCATCAATGCGTATTGTATCATATAATGAGCCGCTGCTACAATAGCGATTTTATACACCCCCCAATTACGAAAATTAGAGGTAAAAATAGGCCTGCCAGTCAGGCTGAAGAATGTGATATGATTATTGGGGGACAGTCCCCGCTAAAAAGGCGCTATGAAGCGCCGAAGAAGCCGTTCGTTGCCTCAGAAACGGTCTATCGCACGCACCACAAAAATGCATATTTGCGATACATTTGCAATTATTGCAAGTTATCGCCCTAAAAGCGGGCTAAACCGGGGCGGATTCGCAAAATCGCGCCTGAATAAGCGCCACCAAGGCGGGGACTGTCCCCGGTAGTTTCCCAGCGACAGAAAACCGCCGTGCCCGTAACGAGCGCGGCGGTTTCAGGTTTGGCGCGTGTTCCGCAGCTGCGGACGATTCGCCGCTACTTCGCGTCAAATACAAGCGGGATGCCGAACCAGTCCTTCATCCCTGCCCAGCTCTTCGCGTTCGCCGGAACGTGGATCGCCTTGAGCTTGCCGCAGCCAGGGAACAGGTCTTTAGCTTCAGGGCGCTCGCCGAGCATCGTCACCTCAGTCAGCTCCACGCACCGCTCAAATGCATGCTCCCCAATGTTCTTTACGCTCGATGGAATCGTTATCGACTTAAGTCCATCACACCCAATAAACGCAATTTCCCC
>CACYQU010000035.1 GCA_902776615.1 uncultured bacterium | reverse complement strand
GGTGTCGTGGCCGAGCCCAAGATCACGGGCATCCGCGTATACGAGGGCAATGTGTACGTAACAGTGAAAGGCGCGCCCTACCTCGGCTATGGTCTCACGGCCGGCGACACGCCCGCGAAGGTCGATACGGCTGTTGGCGACGCGACGGCGGAAGCGACCGGAGAAGAGGAAGTTACGATCGTCACGCCCGTAAAGGCCGGCGGCGAGTTCTTCAAGGTCGAGCGCAAGTAAGACCGGGCAAGCAAGTCAAGTCGCAACAAAGGGGATTTAGGCTTAGGCCTATTTCCCCTTTCATTACCATCCCATTGGTTTTTCACGCAGAGGTGCAGAGAGGCATATCTTTGATGCAAACTGCACTAAAGTTTTTATTGGCAGACGTTATTGGCAAGCGTGGTGCCTTATGCTGGCGCTTTGACCTTACAAGCGCATTATGATATAATTCTCTTTTGTTGGATTGAAGGGAGGTATCGCCGCCCCGACCATCCTTCAAAATCTACAACCAAAAAAAGGAAAAGACAAATGAAGAAACTGATGATCACTCTTGGCGCAATGGCCGCCGCAACTGCAGCATTCACGGCGCAGGCCGATGAGCAGCCTGTGCAGAACGCACCCGCACAGCCGGAGACGGTTGTGGCGGAAGAAGAGGATTCGCCGCTCTTCGAGGGATCGTTCGGCGTCGATCTGAAATCCGCCTACGTCTCCCACAACCGCATATTCTCCGACACGCCGGTCGCGCAGTACGACCTCTGGCTGCAGACGAATCTTCCGGAGGACTTCGGTTGGCTTGCGGTCGACGTGTGGGCCAGCCAGGAGCTCAACAAGCGCCACAGCTCGCCTTCGCGCGGCAACGGCGGAAAGCAGCTCGGCGGTATCGGCGAGTTCGACTATGAAATCATCTACGGCAACTCCATCGGGCCGGTGAACTTCACCGCCTCCCACCTCTGGTACACCTATCCGCGCTGCACCCACAAGGGCGCCAGCGGCAAGTGGTCGTCGCAGAAATTCTGGACGCTCGGCGCCGAATACGATAACGAGTTCCTCGTTCCGAGCGTCAAGTTCTTCTGGGAGTACTGCCACGACAACAAGCCGGACGAGGCGTTCATGATCGACTTCGCGCTCTCCCGCAGCTTCGAGCTCACCGAGCAGCTCTCGCTCAAGTTCACCTCGAAGACGACTCTCTACACGTCGGAGTATGCGAAGTACATCAGCGGCGGAGAGTTGACGGATACCGTGTTCGGCGGCTGGGATAATGGCATCGCGCTCAGCTATGCGCTCACCGACAACATTTCTCTCGGCGCGAACATCAACTACCTCTACAAGTTCGACCACCGCGTTCGCCACTGCTCTAGCTGGGACGCCTATTCGGGCGAGGGCAAGCACGACGCCGGAACCCTTTACGGAGGAGTCTCCGCCAGCATCTCGTTCTGATCCCGCTCGCAGACAGGGAAAAGACAAGAAGAACATCCCAAACGGATGGCGATACGCCGGCGAAAACGCCGGCGTATTCTGTTTTCGCGGAGCGGGCGGCTGTGTGTTGGTGCCACGCCGACTTGACGCAAAGCGCGGTGTTCTGGTACAATATACTACTCAAAGACAATTCAAGGACTAGACAATAATGAAAAAATTCATGCTTGCCGCACTCTTCGCCGCCGGTCTTGCGACCGGAATCGAAGCTGCGCCAGAAGATGTTGTGACCCAGGCCGATTTGCAGGCGATATTCGAACGCCTCACGAGGCTTGAGGCCGAGAACAAGGTCCAGGCCGACCGTATAGCCGAGCTGGAGGGCCAGAACCGCGACCTCGCCGCCGAGCAGGCTGCGAGCAAGAAGGAACTTGCAGAGGTGAAGGCGTCCGGCAGACAGGAGCTTGAAGCCGCGCGCCAGGCCTATATGGCCCAGCTTGAGACGGTCAAGGCCGGCTACACGCGCGACCTCGCCGCCATTCAGGAGGCGTCGAAGCGCGATCTGCGTGCCGTTCAGGAGTACAACAAGAGGGAGCTCGCCGCCACCGAGGAGTCGTTCCGCAAGGATCTCGCCGCCGCGACAGCCCTCAACACCGACGAGAAGACGGAAAAGAGCGAGTCTGGCCGCATATTTACCACAGAGTCCGGGCGCAAGTACTTCCTCGCCGATTCCACGGCGCGCATCTTCGAGCCGCTCAGCGATTCGGGGCTTTCCATCACTCCCTACGGCTATCTGACGTTCGAGGCTGTGCACAATACCCACAAGACGGATGTGGACATCTACACCGACTGGGTGCGTCCGCGCAAGAACGGCGGGCACAATGGCGATCATCAGACCGTGTTCAGCATGAACGACTCCATTCTCGGCTTCAACTTCGACGCGCCCGAGCTTTACAACGGCTGGAAGTTCCGCGGCAAGTTCGAGTTCGACCTCGCAGGCGACAATGCGAACGACCCCAAGTTCCACTTCCGCCACCTTTACTTCGCGATGAATCACGAGGAGACCGGCTGGGACGTCCTTTTCGGCCAGACCTGGCACCTTTGGAAGATGGTCACGCCCAACGAGATCGACGGTGCGTGGCTCGAACAGACGGGGCATCCCTATCGCCGCAGTCCGCAGATTCGCGTGACGAAGCGTTGGGAGTGGGATGACAGCTCGCTCGAAATCCGCGCCGGCATCGTCAAGAACGGCAACGGAATGGGCGGCGATCGCGACAAGGACGACAACGAGGACAATTCCGCGTCCGGCTGGGCGCTTCTTGAGGGAGCAGTCGTCTACGACCGCAAGGCCGCGTGGGAAGAGGGCGACCGCCGCTGGCTCGTCGGCGTCGGCGGAATGTACGGCCGCGACAAGTCCCGCCGTTGGGACGGCTCCGGCGACGACCGCGTTTACGGTCCGTCCGACGAATACGACACCGACATGATCATGGTCGCGGGTTCGCTTCCGTTCCTCGACAAGTTCACCCTCACCGGCCAGTTGTTCGCGGGCGAGAATCTCGCGGGCGTGCAGGCAGGCATCGGGCAGGGCGTGGCGGTTTCCGATCCGACGCGCAAAGGCCGCGAGGTCTCCACGGTTGGCGGCTTCATCGACCTCAGGTACGACCTGAACGACAAGTGGGCGTTCGCCGTCGGCTACGGCTTCGACGATCCGACCGATTCCGAAGCGCGCGACTCCGAAGGCCGCACTTACAACGACCGCGCCTACATCGATGCGTTCTACCGGTTCAACGACAATCTGCACTTCGGCGTGGAGTATGCGCATCTTCGCACATCGTACAGCGACGACGGCGACGCGAACAGCGACCGATTCCAGTTCACGGCGTTCTACGACTTCTGATCTGACGCTGAAATTGGACTCGGCAATCCAGACGCGATTGCGGGGGGGGGGGCTTCGCAAGAAGCCCTTCGCAATTTGAATTTCGATAAACTGAAACCCAAAAACAGAAGGACACAAGAGGGGGGGCATCATGGAAAACGGAAAAAGAGCAAGCTGGTCGGGACAGCTCGCATTCGTGATTGCGGCGGCTGCGTCGGCAATCGGTCTCGGAAACCTGTGGAGGTTTCCGTATCTCGCGGCGCAGTACGGCGGAGGCATTTTCATCGCCATATATCTTGTGCTCGTGGTCACGCTTGGCTTTACGCTGATGGTCACGGAGATAGCGGTGGGGCGCAAGACCCAGCAGGCTCCGCTGACTGCATATTCCCTGCTGCACAGGAAGTGGGGCTTTGTCGGGTTCCTCGGCACGATCATCCCGGTTCTCATAACTCCCTACTACTGCGTCATAGGCGGCTGGGTGCTCTACTATCTCAAGGCATACGCCCAGATCGCGTTCACGGGCGTGGATGTGCTCGGCGAAGGCGCGGCGAACTCCGGCGCGTTCTTCTCGTCTTTCATTTCGGCTCCGTTCGCTCCGTTCGGATACGGGCTTGTCTTCATTCTCGCATGTGCGGCCGTTATCGTGCTTGGCGTCAAGAACGGCATCGAGAAGTCGAATATGATCATGATGCCGGTGCTGTTCGTGATGGCGATAGCGATTTCGCTGTATGTGGTGTTCCTGCCGGGTTCGGGCGACGGGCTGAAGTACTATCTCGTGCCGAATCTCGACTGCGTGACAGGTCCCGACGGCAGGTTCTCGATCGCGCTGCTCGGCAAGACCATCCTCGGCGCCATGGGGCAGATGTTCTATTCGCTTTCGCTTGCGATGGGAATCATGATCACCTACGGCAGCTATATGAAGAAGACCGACTCCATCGAGAAATGCGTCCGCAGGATCGAGGTGTTCGACACTCTTATCGCGCTTATCGCCGGACTGATGATCATCCCGGTGGTGTACATGTTTGCGGTCAAGACCGGCACGGACGTTCATGATGCGATGAACGCCGGGCCGGGTCTCATGTTCATCACGCTGCCGAAGGTGTTCGCGACGCTGGGTGCGGTGGGGCCCTGGATCGGGATGGGCTTCTTCCTGCTGGTCGCGTTCGCCGCCGCCACTTCGGCGATTTCGCTTTTCGAGGCGTGCGTCGCCTCGGCGTGCGACATGCTCAAGATCGAGCGCAAGGCGGCCACGTTCTTCACCACGGCGCTCATAATGTTCCTTTCCGTCTTCTCCGCGCTCGGCTACGGCGCGTGGGGGCATGTGAAGCTGCACGTGTTCCCGAACGACGGCGGAATGCAGTTCCTCGATTTCTTCGACTTCATCACCAACTCTGTGCTCATGCCGGTTGTCGCCATCGCGACATGCATATTCGTCGGCTGGGTCATGGGGCCCAGGGCGGTGATTGACGAATGCGAGGCCGGCGGCTGCAAAATGAAGGCGAAGGGCGTGTATACGGTTATGGTCAAGTATCTCGCCCCCGCTTTGATGGTCGCGCTGCTGATATCGGAAGTCTGCCGCGCACTCGGCATCGGCGGCTGGAAGATATAGCGGCTGCCGCGGCGCCGTCTTTGCGGTTGCCGCGGGCGGCGGTATATGATAGACTATTTGCCAACTATGAAAAACGAAGAACCATGTCCCTGCAAGTCGGGGAAGACGTTTGGCGAGTGCTGCGGGCCGATCATCTCCGGGGCAAGGCAGGCCGAGACTGCCGAAGCCCTCATGCGCGCGCGCTATTCGTGCTATGTCAGCGGAGATGTCGAATTCCTCCGCACCAGCGCCACCAAGGCTGTGCAGACCGATTTCGACGAAGAGTCTTCCAGGGCCTGGAGCAAGGCCGCCAAATGGCATGGCCTTGAGATCATCGCGACCGAGAAGGGGCAGCCGGGCGACGACGAGGGCGTAGTGGAGTTTCGTGCGCTGTATTCGGCCAACGACGAGTTCTGCAACCATCACGAGGTTTCAAGGTTCGTCAAGGAGGATGGCGGGTGGAAGTTCTCCGACGGGGATCTTGTCGGGGAAAAGCCCGTCGTGCGCGAAGAGCCCAAGGTCGGCCGCAACGATCCGTGTCCTTGCGGAAGCGGCAAGAAGTACAAAAAGTGCTGCGGGCGCGGTAAGTAGCGCTTGCGCAGGGTGGAGTTTGACATGGGAGCCAATCCGGTTTTTGACAGATGGTACGCGGCGAAACACGTCAGGATTGTCGTGTCGCCCACGCACGAGCTGGAGACTTTCGGCAGCACTCTCGTAAACTACCGTCTCATATCGCAGCTCGACGACCGGCCCGACAAGGTGCGCGTGCGCGAGGGGCGGCTTGAAGCGCACCAGCCGCGCGTCATAACACCGAAGGGATTCTCGGAGATAGTCGCCGAAGGTTTCGGCGAAGCGGCGCGCGGCTATCTCGAATGGCTGAAGGAGAACGAGGACAATCTGCGCATTCTGCAGTATGGCTACCACCTCAAGAGCGACAATTTTTCGGAACAGGTGCTGACCGATTCGCTTGCCGCCGTGACCGAGCGCGTAAAGGAGGAAGTCGCCCGCAGCGGCGACAGGTTCTCCGCGGTTTTGCAAGGGGTTGACGATCCTTGGGACATCGCCCTTGTGGAGTTGTGGCGCCATGAGGTGGATCGCAGCGCGAAGAAGAACATCCGCGAACTGTGCGACAGCGGAAAACTATTCTAGGAGGGATGATGGAACGCAGAACAAAGACGATTGCAATCGCGAACCAGAAAGGTGGCGTCGGCAAAACCACAACAGTCGTGAACCTTGCGGCTGCGCTTTCGGCTCGCCACCGCACGGTGCTGGTGGTCGATCTTGATCCCCAGGCGCACGCCACTCTCGGGTTGGGCCTTGAAAAGCAGCAGGGCGTTTCGCTGTACCCTGTGCTTCTGGGCGAAAAGCCGGTCGAGGATGTGATCCAGCCGACGAAGTGGAACAACCTCAACGTGATTCCGTCCGAGGTGGATCTTGCCGGGGCGGAGCTGGAGTTCGGCGCACGCGAAGACAGGCTTGAGATGGTCCGCGAGGCTTTGCGGCCTGTAAGGGAGTCCGGCGCGTTCGACTACATAATCCTCGACTGCCCGCCGTCGCTCGGCATCGTGATGACCAGTTCGCTTGTGGCGAGCGATTCCGTGCTCATACCGATTCAGGCGGAGTTTCTTGCAATGGACGGCCTCGCGCTCATTACAGGTTCCATCGACCGCATTCGCGCGTCGGTCAACCCCGACCTTGAGCTAAACGGCATTTTGTTTACCATGGTCAACATGGTCGCCAAGCTTACGCAGGATGTAATGGCGGAGGTGCGCGCGCACTTCGGCGACAAGGTGTATGAGACGGCCATACCGAGAAACGTGCGGGTTTCCGAAGCGCCGTCGATGGGAACGCCGGTAGTGTTTCTGGATCCGCGCTCCAAGGGGGCGGAAAGCTACCGCGCGTTTGCATGGGAATTCATGGCCAAGAATCCCACCAGGCTGGACGCGTCCAAGGTTGCGGCGCGGTCGCCTGCGCCGGCTCCAGCTGCAGATGAAAGCAAGCGCGATAATACCGAACCACCGCTCAGAGCGGACGCTCCCGGCGACGCTACGGTCGCTTGAGGCGGCAGCGCGCGGGCTTGACGTCGAGATAATCGTCAGCGACGACGAGACCGGCAGGGGGCTTTCGTGGGCCAGAAACCGCGGACTCGACCGGGCGACGGGCGATGTGGTGTTCTTTGTGGATGCCGACGATACCGTGCGGCCGGGATACTTTCGCGAGATGATTGCGCTTTTGGAGCGCACCGATGCCGATTTTGCGCTATCGTCGTTCGACATGGCGCCTTTGAAGCGCGACTACAACCTGTCCGGATCCGGCGTGATTCAAGAGGCAATGCTTCCTGCATTCTACGGATATTCCTTTGACGATGTGCGGCGGTGGAACGCCGGTGGTTCGCTTATGGAGAGAAAGGAGCTCGGCGGGGTTTGGCGGTGCGCGTTCAGGAAGGACTTCCTCGATCGGACCGGGATACGCTTTGACGAATCGCTTTTGATGTTCGAGGATGGTCCCTTCATAGCGGAGTGCGCCGCGCACGCCGGGAAAGTCGCATCCACTCCGCAGGTGTATTACAATTACGTCCCCGGCGAGAACGGTATTCTTGCCACGTGCATCGGCACGCGCCGCAACTGGGAATACAAGTTTGCCGCGCTTGAGGCGCGGCTTGCCATAAATCGCCGCGCAGGCGGAACGATTGGCCGGTACTGCCAGGCCAGTCACGCGCTGTCGGCGCTTGAGATGCTTACGCTCTGGCGCAAGGCAGGTCTTTCTTTCGGCGAGTTCCGCCGGGGGTTGGGCGAGTATCTCGCCAAACCCGACGTTGCGGAGGCGATTCGCGGATTTCCTGTTTCGGTCCGCCATCCCGCGGCGGCGGCGGCCGTGCTCGCGTTGCGCCGATTTTTGGTATAATACAACCCAATGCAGAAGGTCAAACGCATAAAGGGCGGGGTGTGCTCCGCAAAGGGCTTCAGAGCGGCAGGTGTCGGCGCGGCCATCAAGTACGAAGGCCGCAACGACGTGGCGCTGATTGTCGCCGATTCGCCGTGTCCGGCGGCTGCCGTATTTACGACAAACAAGGTCGCCGCGGCGCCGGTGGTCTACGACCGCGCCGCGATCAAAGGCGGGCGCGTGCAGGCGATTCTCGCCAATTCCGGTTGTGCCAACGCATGCACCGGCGAGCAGGGTCTGAAGGACGCCGGGCTTTCGGCGTTGATAGTGGCGGGCGAGCTGGGCATCGATCCGAAGCATGTGTTGGTGGCGTCGACCGGCGTCATAGGGCGCAGGCTTCCTGTCGACCGCCTGACTGCCGGCGCCAAGCGGGCGGCCAAGGCGCTAGGGCGCACTGCCGCGCACGGTCTCGCAGTGGCGAAAGCCGTTATGACAACCGATACAGTGTCCAAGGAAGCATGCGCAACGGTGGTTATCGGCGGGAAAAAGGTTACGGTCGGCGGCTGCGCGAAGGGGTCCGGGATGATCGAGCCGAACATGGCGACGATGCTCGGTTTCATCACGACGGATGCCGCGATCAGTCCTGCGATGTTGCGCCGTGCGCTGCTGCTGGCCATAAACAAGAGCTTCAACAGGCTTGTCGTGGATGGCGACGAGTCGACGAACGATTCGGTGTTTCTGCTGGCGTCTGGCCGTGCCGGCAATGACGAAATCACACGAGGCGGCGAGGGCTTCGACCTTTTCCGCGAAGCGCTGGAATCGGTGTGCGTTTCGCTTGCCCGTCAGATGGCGAAGGACGGCGAGGGCGCGACGAAGTTCGTGACTGTTACGGTCAAGGGCGCGAAGAGCGACGCCGACGCCGCCCGTGCGGCGCGCGCCGTGGCGAAGTCTCCGCTTGCAAAGACCAGCTGGTTCGGGCGCGACCCCAACTGGGGGCGCGTGCTTGCGGCAGTAGGGTATTCCGGGGCGGAAGTCTCGGACATGAAGGCCGAGGTTTTCTACGACGGCGAATGGGCGTTTCGCCGCGGCGAAGTCGCGGACGAGGCCCAGCTGAACCGTCTTGCGAAAGTAATGCAGAAGGACGAATTCGAGGTGACGGTCGATTTGCATTTGGGAAAGGCCTCCAGCTCGATATACACGTGCGACTTCTCGCTTGACTACGTTCACATAAACGCCGACTACACGACATGAGAACATTTATGACATCAAGAAACATTATCGTTTTCGGGGCGGCTGCTTTTGCCGCGATCGCGGCTTCGGCCGAGACAGTGGTGGACGTGACAGGATCGGGCGCGGCCAAGAAGTCGGTTTCGATCAAGGTCGACAACGCGGAGTACGCGAAGTGCCTAAAGAAGAACCTCGAGCTTTCCGGGCTGTTCGTCGTTCAGGGATCCGGCGCTGTAAAGGTTTCCGGCACGCCAGGCGTGTCGGTGCGCGCCGAGGGGCCTGGCAAGGCGCTCACTTCGACCGAGGCTGTTACGGATGCGAAAAGCGCGCGCATGGCCGCGCGACGGCTTTCGGACGCCATGTGCGAAGCTTTCGGCGGACAGAAGGGCTTTGCGCTGGACAAAATAGCCTTCATCAACCGCAAGGGCAGCGACAATGCCGAATTGTGCGTGTCGTATCCCGACGGCTACGACATTCGCCAGCTTACGGGCGACGCGAAGGCCGCTATCGGTCCGCGCTGGAAAAGTCCCGGCGAGCTGTACTACATATCCTACCGCGACAACAGCCCGCAGGTTTATTCGATGAATCTCGATGCCGGCACGCGTAGACCTCTCTGGCCGAAGGGGATTCGCGGGCTTTCTTCGCCGGCGGTCGTCTCGCCAGATGGATCGAAAATCGCCCTTGTCGCGTCGTTTCAGGGCAACCCGGATCTCTATGTGCTTTCCGGCACGCGCTTCACGCGGCTCACGAGCACACCTCTGGCCAGCGAGGGATGTCCGTCGTGGAGCCCGGACGGGAAGAAGCTCGTGTATGTATCGGACGAATCTCGCCGCCAGCACCTCTACATCATAGATGTCGAGACCAAAAAGACGCGGCGCCTTACGTTCAAGGGCCGGGACAATGTCGAGCCCGATTGGGGACACGACGGTCGCATCACCTACATAACGAAGCGCGGCGGGTCGCAAATCGCCGTGATCGACCCAGCGGAAGGCGAGGCGTCCACGCAGCTCGTCACCGCGCCCGGAAATTGGGAGCATCCGAGCTGGTCGCGCGACATGCGCCACGTGGTCGCTTCGCGCGACAAGGCGCTCTTTCTTGTGGACACCCTGCCGGACGGCGATGCGCCGCGCCAGGTTTTCCACGCGAACGGCAACTGGATCGACCCCACATGGAGCAAGTGACATGTCATCCGGAAACAAGATAGATGTTGCGTACGTATCCGATCTCGCCAGGCTGGAGCTTACCGCCGAAGAGAAGGCGCTTTTCCAGCCGCAGCTTGAAAACATCGTGAAATACGTCGAGAAGATTTCGGAGGTCGACGTCGACGGCGTCGAACCCATGATGCACGGACGTGAGCTTGTGAACGCGTTCCGCGAAGACGAGGTGCGCCCGTCGATGGATCGCGAAAAGGCGCTTGCGAACGCGCCTGCGCGAGTGGGCGAAGAATTCCTGCTGCCGAAGATCGTTGAAGGAGCGGAGAGCTGAGAACATGGAACTCTACGAACTTGGAATAAAAGCAGCCCAAGATGGGCTCGCGAAGGGCGAGTTCTCGTCCGAAGACATCGTACGGTCGGTGATAGATCGCGTGCATGCGGTCGACGGCAAGGTAGGCGCGTATCTCACGTTCGACGAAGAGGGCGCGATAGCGCTCGCGAAGTCGAACCCGAAGGCGGTTCCGATTGCAATCAAGGACCTCATAAACGTCGCCGGCCAGCCGTGCACATGCGGCTCCAAAATATTGAAGGGCTATGTTTCGCCGTACGACGCCACGGTTGTGAAAAACCTCAAGGCAAACGGCTTCATCCCCGCCGGGCGTGTGAACATGGACGAGTTTGCCATGGGATCCTCGACCGAAAACTCGGCGCTTGGCGTGACGCGCAATCCCTATGATTTGGAACGTGTGCCTGGCGGCTCGTCCGGCGGAAGCGCAGCGGCGGTAGGCGGAGACCTTTGCGTCGCGGCGCTCGGAACCGACACCGGCGGCTCCATACGCCAGCCGGCGAGCTTCTGCAACTGCGTCGGCGTGAAGCCCAGCTACGGGCGCGTTAGCCGCTTTGGCGTGACGGCGTTCGCGAGTTCGCTCGATCAGGTGGGGCCGATGACGAAGTCTGTCGAAGACGCCGCCATTCTGCTCAAGGCGCTTGCGGGGCACGATGAAATGGACGGCACCACTCCCGACGATCCCGTGCCGGACTATCCGGCAGAGCTTGCGGGTGCTACGCTGAAGGGCGTGAAGATAGGCCTTCCGCGCGAGTATTTCAACGTATCCGGTCTTGATCCGGAGGTGAAACGCGTAACGGAGGAGGCCGTTCGCCGCTGCGAGTCGGCCGGCGCCGAGCTGGTGGAGGTGTCGCTTCCGCACACCGAGTATGCGATGGCGGTTTACTACATAATCGCGCCTGCGGAGGCAAGCGCGAATCTCGCGCGCTTCGACGGCGTGAGATACGGCCATCGTTCCGGGAAGGCCGTTGACGTGATGTCGCTCTACATGAAGTCGCGCGCCGAGGGGTTCGGTTCCGAGGTGAAGCGTCGCATCATCATGGGCACCTACGTTCTTTCCAGCGGATACTACGATGCGTACTACGGCAGGGCGCAAAAGGTTCGCACTCTCGTCAAGCGCGACTTCGACGACGCCTTCGCAAAAGTCGATGCGCTGCTTACGCCGTGCGCTCCGACGCCAGCGTTCAGGCTTGGCGAGTTGCAGGATCCCTTGACGATGTATCTCAACGACCTTTTCACCATACCGTCGGCACTCGCAGGCGTGTGCGCGGCGTCGGTGCCGTCCGGCGCGACGTCGGCCGGGCTGCCTGTCGGCGTGCAGTTCATCTGCGGCGGGTTCGGGGAATCGAAACTGTTGAAGGTGTGCCGCGCGTTTGAAGAGGCCACAGGGCGCATTTCGCTCGCCCGCAAGATTTAGGCGGAAAACATTCAACACAAGGAGGAAAAAATCCATGAAAGCCACAATCGAAACAAGCATGGGAACCATAACGCTTGCGCTGAACGAGGAGAAATCCCCGGCGACTGTCGCAAATTTCGTGCAGTACGCGAAAGACGGTCATTACAACGGCACGATCTTCCACAGGGTGATCAACGGATTCATGATACAGGGCGGCGGCTTCACCAAGGAAATGAATCAGAAGCCTACGCGCGAACCAATCCGCAACGAGGCGATGAACGGCCTCAAGAACAAGCGCGGCACCATTGCAATGGCCCGTACGATGGTTATCGATTCGGCTACGAGCCAGTTCTTCATCAATCTTGTGGACAACGACTTCCTCGACTTCACGTCACCAACTCCGCAGGGTTTTGGATATGCCGTTTTCGGCGAAGTGATTGACGGAATGGCGGTTGTGGACGCGATTGCGAAGGTGAAGACCGGCTTCGCAGGTCCCCATCAGAATGTGCCCGAGACGCCTGTAATCATCCGCAAGGTGACGGTGGTCTGAGCATGGCACTTGCAAATTTCCAAAAAATACCGTATACTTACACCCAAACACAGGAGACTCTCTAATGAAGAAACTACTCGCTCTCGCCGCTATCGCTGCTTTTGCAACGATGTCATTTGCTGCCGAACAGGCAAACCAGGATGCCGCCGTGAAGGAGGAAGGCGCCCAGTCGACGCTCTGGCCGTCGGTTTTCGCCATCTACGAATGGCCTGATTCACCGGATGTGATCGGTCTGCGCATCACAATTCCGTTCTCCACCTGCCAGGAGGGAATAACCGGAATCGATTTCGGTCTGTGGGGGCGGTGCAAGGATTTCGAAGGCGTTCAGGCGAGCATCTTCAGGAATGATGTCAAGGATACCTTTGGCGGAATTCAGGTTGGTCTGTACAACTCGATCAACAGGGGCGATCTCTTCTGTCTGCAGGCCGGCGGCTTCAACGAGGCGCAGAGCTTCCGCGGCATCCAGGCCGGTCTTGTAAATCTTACCGGCGACGGATCGGGCTTCCAGATCGGTCTCATAAACCGTGCAGAGACTTTCTACGGCCTTCAGGTCGGTCTTATCAACGTGATCCGCGATGCGGAGGTGCCGGTGCTTCCCATCTTGAACATAGGCTTCTGACAGTATTTCGTCGAGATGAACATCAGACCGTTTGCGGCCATCAGGCCGAACAGGGAGGACGCGGCCAAGGTCGCGTCCGTTCCTTATGACGTGGTAGACACCGCAGAAGCCAAGGCGCTTGCGGCCGGCAATCCGAAGAGTTTTCTTCATGTATCGCGCCCCGAAATCGATTTGGGCGAAGGCGCGGACTGCTCTTCGCCTGAGGCTTACCGCCAGGCTCGCAAGGCGCTTGACGCGTTCGTCGCCGGCGGGACGCTTGTGAAGGACGGCGAAAGCGCGTTTTATGCATATCGCCAGACGATGGGCTCCCACTCCCAGACCGGCATAGTCGCGACCTTCGACACAAAGGAATATCTTTCCGGCGTTTTGAAGCAGCACGAAAAGACGCGCCGCGACAAGGAGGACGACCGCACTCGCCACATAGAGACGCTTTCGGCCCATACCGGGCCGGCGTTTCTGACATATCGGGATGATGCGGCGATAGACGCAATCGTCGCGGATGCGTGCCGGGCAGAGCCTTTGTACGATTTTACGGCACCTGACGGAATCGGTCACGCAGTGTGGAAGCTTCCGTCTGCGGTCAATGCCAGGCTCGTGGAACTGTTCGACAAAGTTCCCGCGGCATATATTGCCGATGGGCACCACCGCAGCGCCGCCGCTTCGCGATACGCGAAGGAGCGCAACTTCGAGGGAGAGTCAAGGTGGTTTCTGGCCGTGATCTTCCCTGCGAGCCAGCTTAGGATACTTTCGTACAACAGGCTTGTAACCGATCTCAACGGTCTTTCGGAAGAGGCTTTTCTGAGCCGTGTCGCGGAGAAGTTCGCCATCGGTGGAGAAAAGCCATTGTCGCGCCGCTGCAGAATGTACTTGCGCGGCAGGTGGATCGACCTTTCGTGGGATATACCGTCCGGCGCGGACGCAGTGTCGTCGCTTGACGTGTCGTATCTGCAGGATAACCTGCTTGCGCCGGTGCTGGGCATCGGCGACCCTCGAACCGACTCCCGGATTTCGTTCATGGGCGGCATACGGGGCGATGCGGCTTTGTCCGCCAAGGTGGATTCCGGCGAGAATTCCGTGGCGTTCGCAATGGAGCCTGTGAGCGTAGAGGAGATGATGGCGATAGCCGACGCAGGGGCGGTGATGCCGCCCAAATCCACATGGTTCGAACCAAAGTTGAGGAGCGGACTTTTCGTCCACGCCGTGTCGTGAAGTCGCTTTTGTCATATGCGCGCCTTTTGCGGCAGAGGATGCTGCGAGATCCGCTTCCTCCCGAAGATATTGCCGGCGGTTGGGCGCTCGGGATGTTCATAGGGTGCGCGATACCGTTTGGCATGCAGTTGGTCATAGCGATTCCTCTGGCCATAATGATGCGCGTATCCAAGCTTGGCGCGACCATGGGCACGTTCATCACGAATCCGGTGAGCATCTTCTTCATCTATCCGGCGCAGACGTATCTCGTCAACAAGATGCTTTTCGGAGGCTCGCTGACATACGAAAAGCTGGCCGACACGGAGTGGACGTGGGCTGCCGTAAGACGGCTCGGGGCGGATGCGATGGTGTCGTTCTTCCTTGGCGGATTTCTGCTTGCGGCGGTGCTGACGCCGATTACGTATTTTATCGTAAAGCGCATAATCGTCCGCTCGCGCGAGCGTCGTCTGCGCCGTTCGGAGCCTGTGGCGGAGCAATGATCTCGCCGGATACGATAGAGCGCATAAAGGCGCTGATGGATGAAGCGTCGGTCTACGAAGACGACCTTGAGGAAAGCTTCATACTTGGTGGCGGCCCTGGAGGGCAGAAGACGAACAAGACGTCCAACGTCGTGAGGCTTGTCCATGAACCGAGCGGACTGATGGTGCGGTGCGGCGAGACGCGCAGCCGGGAGACAAACCGTTGGATCGCCCGCCGAACCCTTGCCGAGATGATACTCGAGCGCGAGAAGGGCCGCAAAAGCGCGGCGCGCCAGGCCGCGGAGAAGATACGCCGCCAAAAACGCCGCCGTTCAAGGCGTCAGAAGCAGAAGATTCTTGACGAAAAGCATGCGCGCTCGGAAACGAAGGCGCTGCGGCGCCGTGTGGAGGAGGAATAAGCACGGTGCGCCGGATTTTGATAGAATATACAGACCAAAGGAACCAAAAAGAATGAAGAACCTGACGGCGGACGAACTCCGCGACATGTACCTTAAGTTTTTCGAGTCCAAGGGGCACGCCATAATCCCTGGCGCAAGTGTCATACCCGAAAACGACCCGACGGTCCTTTTCACAACGGCGGGAATGCATCCGCTGGTGCCGT
Organism: uncultured bacterium; assembly: GCA_902776615.1. Taxonomy (GTDB): domain Bacteria; phylum Verrucomicrobiota; class Kiritimatiellia; order RFP12; family UBA1067; genus UBA1067. The sequence goes on along the minus strand of CACYQU010000035.1, from coordinate 6,843 downwards.
ATCTCATGGGCGCGATGGAGCATCCCGCGGGGACGCGTCTTACGGATGTGCAGAAGTGCGTCCGCACTGGTGACATCGACGAGGTCGGCGATGCGGCCCATCTCACATTCTTCGAAATGCTCGGCAACTGGTCTCTCAACGATTATTTCAAAGAAGAGGCCATATCGTGGAGCTTCGAGTTTTTGACCACGAAACTAGGCTTCTCGCCAGACCAGCTCAGCGTAACCGTGTTTCGCGGCGAAGGCAAGGAGGGCGAGCCAGGCTACATTCCTGCGGATGAAGAAGCTGCAGCGATCTGGCGCAGGCTGGGCATTCCCGACGAGCGCATATTCCGCCTGCCGCGCGAGGACAACTGGTGGGGGCCGGCCGGAACAACGGGTCCTTGCGGGCCTGACACTGAAATGTTCATCGACACCGGCAAGCCCAAATGCTGCGATGCGTGCCGTCCCGGTTGCCACTGCGGAAAATACATCGAGATATGGAACGACGTATTCATGCAGTACAACAAGAACGCAGAAGGCAAGTTCGAGCCGCTTGGCCGCCACAATGTTGACACAGGTATGGGCGTTGAGCGCACGATATGCATGATGAGCGGCGCGCCGACAGTTTACGATACCGAGATATTCGCGCCGATCATGGCGAAGATAGAAGAGCTGCGCTCCGCGGGCAAGGGCTACACGGCCAAGAACGACGAGCTGCATTCCGCGGGCAAGGGTGCGGGAGCGCCAGAGCTCCCGTCCGTTCCGCCAGAAGAAGAACTCCGCGCCAAGCGCATTGTCGCTGATCACATGCGCACCGCCACATTCATTCTGTGCGACCCCAAGGGAGGCGTTAAGCCTGGCAATGTAGGGGCAAACTACGTGTTGCGCCGCCTTATACGCCGTGCTGTGCGTTACGCTCGCCAGCTTGGAATAGCCGAGGGATTCACCGTGAGCCTGGCCGAGGTGATTTGCGACAAGTACAGCAATGTGTATCCCGAGCTCAGGGAGAACCTTGCGCAGTGCCGCATCGACCTTGAGGCGGAGGAGAAACGCTTCAATGCGACGCTTGACAAGGGCGAGGCGATGTACAGGAAGGTCGCCGAGCAGCTCAAGGCCCACGGGCAGTCGCAGATCAGCGGCAAGACGGCTTTCAAGCTTTACGATACGTTCGGCTTCCCGTTCGAAATGACTGTCGAAATGGCGGCCCGAGACGGTCTCTCGGTGGACAAGGATGGCTTCGAAGAGGCCAATCGCAAGCATCAGGAACTTTCCCGCACGACGAGCGCCGGTTCGTTCAAGGCCGGTCTTCAGGATAACAGCGAGGTCGTGACTCGCATGCATACGGCGACGCACTTGCTGCACGCCGCGCTTCACAAGGTGCTTGGTCCGACGGCGAACCAGAAGGGCTCGAACATCACCGCCGAGCGCTTGCGCTTCGACTTCACCTGGCCCGAGAAGATGACCGACGGGCAGATCGCCGAGGTCGAGAAGCTGGTGAACGGGTGGATCGCCGACGCGATTCCGGTCACGAAGAAGATGACTACTGTCGAGGAGGCGAAGAAGGAGGGCGCGATGGCGCTGTTCGGCTCCAAGTACGGCGACCAGGTTTCGCTGTACACCATCGGTGACGTTTCGAAGGAGATTTGCTCGGGGCCGCACGTGTCGAACACCAGCGAGCTCGGCAGTTTCAAGATACTGAAGGAACAGTCGTCCTCGGCCGGAGTGAGGCGTATCAAGGCCGTAATCGGCAACATGTGAAAAGGGGCTCAGCTATGAAGTACGATAAAAACCATGCGCTTTTGGAATGCGCGATTCCGGGCTTGCCGCAGAAGAGCGGCAAGGTTCGCGATGTCTTCGACCTTGGCGACACATTGCTTATGGTTGTCACCGACCGCATCAGCGCGTTTGACGTGATACTGCCCTGTGGTGTGCCGGACAAGGGCAAGGTGTTGAACCAGCTTTCGCTGTTCTGGATGGAGTTCCTCGGAATGAAGAACCATCTCGTCACGGCGAATGTGGATGAATACCCGGAAGCGCTTAAGCCCTATGCGGCCGATCTGGCTGGGCGTTCAATGCTCGTCAAGAAGGTGAAGATGGTAGAGATAGAGTGCATCGCGCGCGGCTATCTTACGGGCAGCGGATGGAAGGAGTACCAGAAGTCGCAGTCTGTAAACGGCGAGAAGCTTCGCGCAGGATATCAGAACGCCTCCAAGCTCGACGAAGTTCTTTTCACTCCTACCACCAAGGCCGCGATAGGCGATCACGACGAGGCGATAAACTATGCCGAAACGGTGAAACTTGTCGGCTCCGAAACGGCCGCAAAGCTGAAGGATGCGACGATATCGCTCTACTCGCGCGCTGCGGATTACGCGAAGAGCCATGGCATAATCATCGCGGATACGAAGTTCGAGTTCGGCATGGACGCCGACGGCTCGCTGATTCTTGCCGACGAGGTTCTTACGCCAGACTCGTCCCGTTTTTGGCCGGAGGCCAGCTATGCAGTCGGGTCCAATCCGCCATCGCTCGACAAGCAGTACGTGCGCGACTGGCTTGACTCGATCAATTTCAACCATCAGCCGCCGGGGCCGGTGCTGCCCGATGATGTCATAGCGCGTACGCGCGAGATATATGTAAAGGCATATGAAGAACTCAGCGGGCGCAAGCTCGTCTGATATTGCTCCATTCCAACAACATCTGAAAACACATAAAAGGAGAATCGACAATGGGACTGCTGGATCAGGTCAAGGATGCGATGAAGATGCGCTCCGAGTCCAAGAAAATAGAGGCTGCGATCAAGCGAATCACCGCTGAATACGCAAACGGCGGAATAACGGTCGTTGCAAAGGGCGACATGTCCATCGAAAAGATCGAGATGGCCCCCAATGCATATGACGAAGTCAAGGCAGGCAAGCCGGCCCGCTTCGAGACGATGCTTCTCAATGTCGTAAACGGGGCGCTCAAGAAGGTTCGCGAGGCGACCCAGCAGGAAGTCATGAAGATGATGCAGCAGGGCGGCGCAGGAGGCATCTTCGGCAAGTGAGCGTTCTCAAGCCGATCGACGAACTGGAGGCTGCGCTTTCAAAGCTGCCCGGCCTGGGCAGGCGGTCCGCTTCGCGGGCCGCTCTTGCCCTAGTGAGGGAGCCGATCCGTCTCTTGGATCCTCTTTACGCCGCGCTCAGGATGGCGCGTGAAAATGTGCGATGTTGCTCCAAATGCGGCGCGTTCACGACAGTCGATAGCGATCCTTGCGGCTTTTGCTCCGACGCAACCCGCGACGGAACGGCGATATGCGTTGTCGAGGAGCCTGCCGACATAGTGTCCATCGAGGCGGCAGGCGCGTTTCGCGGACGCTACCACGCTCTTGGCGGAAAGCTCTCTCCGTCGCGTCGGCTTGGTCCGGAGAAGTTGCGGTTGAGAGAGCTTGCCGATCGTGTGCGTGTCGAGGGTATAACAGAGGTGCTCCTTGCATTGTCGACAGACATGGAAGGGGATGCAACCGCTGGCTACATAGCCGAGCTGCTGCACGGCAGCGGAGCCAAGGTTACGCGCCTTGCGTTCGGCCTTCCGGTCGATTCCGGAATAGCGTATTCCGATCCGCTCACTTTGCGGCGGGCAATAGCGAACCGTATACTTCAATGAGATGAAGAAGGCAGTTGCGGTATTGCTGTTGTTGCTGCTTGCTGTCGCGGGGCAGATTTTCCTCGGTGCGGCTCGCCCGGTCAAGTCGCCTGCTGTCGAGGAGGGAGTGTTCGCCGCGTTCGGCGGACTGCGGAGCATCATAGCCGAGATAGTGTGGTTCAGGGCGGACAGACTTCAGGAGGAGGGCCGTTATGTCGAGCTTGCCCAGCTTGCGCATACGCTCACCCTTGCCGAGCCGCATACGCCCGAAATATGGAGCTATGCCGCGTGGAACCTCGCCTACAATGTTTCCGTGATGATGCCGACGCATGAAGACCGGTGGCGCTGGGTGCAGGCCGCCATGGTGCTGCTGCGTGACGACGGCATACGGCTCAACCCCGCTTCGGCTGAACTCCACCGCGAACTTGCGTGGCTTTTTGAGCTGAAAATAGGTGCGTCAATCGATGATGCGTCGCCCTTGTACAGAGAAAAGTGGCGCGCTATCGTATCCGACGTGGAAAGCCGTGGCGCATGGGACGAGCTTGCGATGGATGCGATGACAATGAACGAGATAGAGGCGAAATACGGAATATCCGACCGGGGCGACGCGATGTATTCTGCCATATATTGGGCGCATCGCGGTCTGCGGCATGCGAAGGGGGCGGATGTCCGGATGCTCAAGTCGATCATACGTCAATCGAAGTTGATTTACGAACGGCGGGCTGGAGGCCCTTCGAATGGCTGAAGTGCGTTTTGAGAATGTGCGCAAGGTCTATGCAAAAGGAGACCTTCCTGCGGTCGACGGCTTTTCGTTGAGCGTGAAGGACGGCGAATTTCTCGTTCTCGTCGGCCCGTCCGGATGCGGCAAGTCGACGTCGCTCCGCATGGTCGCAGGACTTGAGACGCCGACTTCCGGGCGTATTTTCATAGGCGATCGGGATGTTACGCGCCTGCCGCCCAAGGATCGCGACATAGCGATGGTCTTCCAGAACTATGCCCTGTATCCCCACATGACAGTCGAGGAGAACCTTTCGTTCGCGCTCAGACTGCGCCATGTCGCAAAAGACGAGATTGCCCGGCGCGTGGGCGCGGCCGCCGAGATTCTGGGGCTGGATTCCTATTTGAAGCGGCTTCCCAAGGCGCTTTCCGGCGGACAGCGTCAGCGTGTCGCTCTCGGTCGGGCAATTGTGCGCGAGCCGGCCGTGTTTCTGTTTGACGAACCTCTTTCCAATCTGGACGCCAAGATGCGCGTCGAAATGCGCGCTGAGATCATACGGCTCCACAACACCCTTGGCGCGACGATGATATATGTTACGCACGACCAGACCGAGGCCATGACGATGGGCGAGAGAATCGTTGTGATGGCTGGCGGCAGAATCCAGCAGGTGGCACCGCCCCTTGAGGTCTACGAGCGGCCGGCCAACGAGTTCGTCGCCGGATTTATCGGAACGCCGCCCATGAATCTGTTTCCTCCCGGAATGCTGGATTCGGCAAAGACTGTTGGGCTTCGGCCGGAGCACATCGCCATTACTCACGCAGGAGCTGCCGACGCCTTGCCTGCGACAGTCGATTTCATAGAACCGCTCGGGTCTGAAACGCTTGTTCATGTCGTTGTCGGCACGGCGCGCCATCCTGCAATAGTGCGCGTGCCCGGATTCGCATCGGTGCGCGCTGGCGACAAGATTGCACTTCGCCCCGACCGTGCTCATTGTGTTTGTTTTTGAGATAAAATCCAGTTGAACGAAGGCCGCAAAATCCAATAAAGTGCGACAATGATGCATGAGACATGTATGACAGGAAGCGGCGCGTCGTTCGGGCAATGCGGCGAATGGCGGCTTGAACGCGAAATCGGGCGCGGCGCGTACGGTATCGTGTATCTCGCGAGCGGGCGTGACGAACGGCGGACGGCGATCAAGGTTTGCCGGCGCGATCGTTTAGATGCCGGACGTTATCAGCGCGAACTTCGCGGCGCCAGGCTCCACATGTCAGTCTTTGCTTCCGAAGGGCTTGTGCGCATGCGCGAACTCGTCGAGGAGGAATGGGGCTTTTATACCGTCATGGATCTGGCGGACGACGAGTTCGACCGGGCGGAAGTGTCGGCTGAGTCGTATCGTCCAAAGACGCTCTCGAAAGTCGTGGAAGGCGAAAAGGCGCTGCCGCTCAAGGAGTGCGTGAAGCTGGGCATTGCGCTTGCGAAAGGTCTCGCCGCGCGACAATCTCTTGAGCCGGCTCCCCATGCAGTTTAGTCCTTGATAGTGGTTGGAACACCACCTCAACAACTTGTTGGCAGTTTCATCTCATTTCACACCACCTTTCTCAATATTCCTTTCTCCATACTTCCTAACTCGCTCAATAATTCCGCACTCGCCAGCTAAGTGGAACTTGTTTGCAAGCTCCAAGCATGGCTCCGAAGCAAGCACCGCCGCAACTTCTCGTACATCTTCACACGACTTCATGGCCCTTAGTGTGTGATAAAGCAGTTGGGCCGCAATTCTTTTATCTATTTTGGCTTTGAGTGACTTGCAACTAAGCGGCCATACAGCGTAATCTATATTCGCGCCAACCAAGTTTGCATCGCACAAGTTCGCGCCGTATAAGTTTGCGCCTGCCAAGTTAGCGCCGTACAAATTCGCGCCGCATAAATTCGCGCCGTTTAAATCGGCATTGAATAAACTTGCAACCGACAAGTTTGCCTCGCGCAAGTCTGCACCACGCAATACAGCGGCGCGCAAGTCCGCAGAGCGTAAATCCGCGTTGCGTAAGTCAGCATTATGCAGGTCTGTCAGTCGCATATCAGTGTGGCGCAGGTCTGCAGAGCGCAAAAACGCCCCTTCCATTTTCGCGCCGCATAAATCCGCGCCGCGCAAATTCGTTTGGTAGAAAACAGCGAAGCGTAAGTTTTTGCCCCTTAAATCAGTTTTCGACATTTCCAAACAACTACAATCTAATTTTTTGCATGAGCCGTTTTTTAGCCATTCATTATGGCGCTCAATCAACAAATCAAGTTCGTTTTTACGCATTGTTTTACTCCCTTTCTTTCAGTAGATCGATCCGCAGCAACAACCACGGACTTCAACGATTCTATTGCCTACTTGAAGCAACCGGGGACAGCCTCCGAAGCCGTTTATCTCACGCCAAGTTCGCAAAGTACACGAAGTAATAATTATAGGATGACATTGCGCACTTGGCGGACTTTGCGTGAGATGTATTCGAAAAGCAACCGGGGTCAGCCCCCGAAACCGTT
>CACYQU010000034.1 GCA_902776615.1 uncultured bacterium | reverse complement strand
GAAGATGAAGTTCTTCATCATGTGGGCGAACCACAACGTAGTCAAGCTGTGGGACAACAAGGCCGCCGACAAGGAATGGGACAAGCCGATCTGGCGCGCTGGCGTCGACGCGGAGGAGTTCCGGAAGATTTCGCGCCGCTGGATCGAGATGTACTTCTCGCGCCCGAACTACTACCGAATCGGCGGCAAGCCCGTGCTGATGATCTACGAGGTCTCGACATTCATCGACGGCCTCGGCGGAATCGAAAAAGCCGCAGCCGCGCTTGCCGGATTCCGCGCAGAGTGCACAAAAGCCGGCTTCGGTGGAGCGCACATCATGGCTTGCGACTACGCACTGAATCCGGAGATGCTCGGAAAGCTCGGCATCGACTCCGCGACGATCTATAACTTTGTGCATTGGAAGAAAGCAGAGGGCAATCCCGATTACGCGACATGGGCGGAGTCTGCCGCACGGCGTTTCGACGAGGCAAAGAAGGAACTTGGGCTCGACATGTATTTTGCTCACGCTTCCGTCGGCTGGGACACGAATCCGCGCTATCCCGCTGATTCCGTGCGTCGTACGGTTATCGGCTCCACTCCCACGAAGTTCGCGGCGGCGCTTCGCCGCGCAAAGGACTGGACGGACCGCAACGCCAAGCCTGGCATGCCAAAGCTCATTACCGTCAATTCATGGAACGAGTGGACGGAAGGCTCGTATCTTGAGCCGGATACGCACTGGCGTTTCGGTTATCTTGACGCAATCAAGGAAGTGTTTACAAAGGAGTAAAAGAAAATGAAAAGACAACTGATAATGACATGCGCGGCCGTGGCGTTGGCGAACAATTGCTTTGCTGATCAGGCTGCTGCAACAGCTGCTGGCGTCGATCTTGATGTCGCCTACTGCGAATCGACTGGCGCACAGTACATTGACACGGGTGTCCTCGGCAACCCCAGCCTTAGGGTCGAGGCTGAGATCATGTGGACGGATCCGAATCCCCCAGACGACCAGCATATCCTTGGCTCGTTCGATAAAATCAACAACGGTTCTACTTCATGGAGGTGCTACCCTATCTCCATGACGAAATCAAGGGATTCGATGTTGTGCTATGGTGATTATTGTTCGGTAGGTTCGTGTTGGCGTTGAACACGGAAGGCGGAGAATGAAGGCATGCAGGCTGAAATGAGAAGAAGGGGTTTCTTGGGTGCTGTGGCGTCGTTTGCGGCGGTAGGGCGTGACGTACTCGCAGTGCCGATCGACGAGGGCTTGCATGTGCGATTCCTCGGTAGCGGCTCTGCCTGCTGGGAGCGTGAGCCGCGAACGTCAAAGATATTCCGACGCTATTCGAGTGTTCTGATCGACAGCAACTTTCTTATCGACTACACTTGGATGGCGGAGGACATGTTGCCGGATGGATGCCGCCCAAAGACGATCATCTACACACATTCGCACGGCGACCACTACGACCCAAAGGCGGCGGTGAAGCTTGGCGTGAAGGACGTCTATCTCCAGCGTGGCTGGGTTGAAGACGCGAAACGCGACTTCGCCAAGGCGGTTTCGGAGACAGGGGGTGCCATTCCTACGATACATCCGCTCGACGTGTGTGTGCCGTTCAGCCTTGGAGGATATGAAATACTGCCTTTGCCTGGGAATCACTGGACGGGCAAACCACACGAACAGGCGCTCATCTACAAGGTATCGAAGCATTGTGCGGACGGAGCCGTGCGGCTATTGTACGCAACTGATACTTCTGGACTGATGTCCGCCGTGTTCTTTCATGGCTGTACAACGAAGGAGCCGATCACTGCGGTCATCATTGAGGCGACGGGGAATCCGGTCCAGAAGTTTGGCGGGCTGAATATCTCCCATTCGACGGCTTCCACGGTGAATGAAATCTTTACGAGTTATCTCAAGCCCGGGAAAGGTCGCTACATGCCCAATCCTGGGCAGCCCGTTTACCTCACCCACATCGGTTATTATGAATGGGGGCAGAGGACGTTCGACGACAAGATGCCTCCTGGCCTTGCTCTTGCGCACGATGGTCTGGAAGTTCTCTTCAAACCGACGGGAAATGGGTAAGGCAAGGAAGATGAAGCATATATTGGTTCTGTTTCTTCTGCTTTTGGCAGGGGGGCTGTTTGCGGAAAGTGTCCGCCCGGCGGCGATGGACGTGCTTCAGCTTGGAAGAGTGAGACCGGAAGGGTTTCTGAAAGAACGCATGAAACGTCTGGCAGAAGGACTTACCGGCCATGCCGAGAAACTGTACGATGACATCGGAAAGAGTGACTGGCTGACGAACGCCGGACGTGGTGGTGAATATGCGTGGGAGCGAGGTCCGTACTACGCCAAAGGGCTGGTCGCACTGGCGCTTGTCCTTGACGACGCGGCGCTGAAGGCAAAAGCGACGCGCTGGGTGGATGCGATTATTTCCTCTCAGCGTGAGAACGGGGATTTCGGTCCCAAGAATCGTAACTGGTGGGCAAACATGATTGCGCTCCAGATGTTGCGGGACTGGGCAGAGGCTACAGATGATGCGCGGGTCGCTCCGTTCCTTGAACGCTACTTCCGTTTTCAGCGCGGCGAATTCGGAGCGTATCCGCTGTCTGCCGAATCGCGTTGGGCTGTTGCGCGGGCGGGCGACGAGCTGGATGTCGTTCTCTGGCTTTACGGGAAAACACGCAAGGACGAGTGGCGGGAGTTTGCGAAGTCTATCGCTAAGCAATCGACGGACTGGGCGCAATACTACAGGCGAGGCGGAAATCCCGGAGATGGTGATAGACGCAACGGCTTCTGTAGCCACATCGTCAACTTCATGCAGGGGCTCAAGACTCCGGTGTTGCAGTGGCGGCTGGACGGCGACGATCTGAAGCGGAAGGCCTACCATTCGGCGTTTTCAACGGATGGCTGGCTTATGAAATGCTATGGACGACCAGATTTCATGTTGAATGGAAGCGAGCAGTTGAGTGACCGAAGCGCAAGCGAAGGGACGGAACTCTGCGCTGTGGCTGAACGCATTGTGAGTTGTCAGACGCAAATTGCCGCATTCGAAGACGTTAAGGCGGCAGACGACTTGGAGATTGTCACCTATAATACGCTCATGTCCATGGTCACACCAGACGGGCGCGGAATAACATACTATTGTTTGATGAACCAGCCCGCCTGCATAGACCAGCCGCTTAACTTCGCAAACAATGGAGAGGATGTCGGCTCAATCTGTCCCGGTCCGCATTCTGGTTTTGGCTGCTGCCGGTCCAACTTTCACATGGCGTGGCCGAAGTTTGTGCAGTCGATGTGGATGGCGCGTGACGGCGGGCTCGCGGCAGTCGCGTATGGCCCCTGCACAGTTGCGACGCCAACGGCTACTGTCGAGGAAAGCGGGTCGTATCCGTTTGGTGGAGACGTGAGGCTGGAAATCAGGGCTACGAATGGCAGAGAATGGCCGCTGTTTGTCCGGGTTCCAACGTGGTGCGATGCCGCGACAGTGAAGGTAAACGGAGAGGATTGCGACATGTGCGGTGGAACGTGTCCTTTGCGATTCCTGCGGATTTCACGAGTCTGGGAAGTGGGCGATGTGGTGACGCTTGCATTTCCGCAGAAGACACGGCTTTCGCATTGGGGGCGTGGCGCCGTTTCGGTCAGGCGCGGGGCTTTGCTCTATGCGTTGAAGATCACGGGGAAGGAAAGCGAGGTAAAGAGATACAAGGTTCCGCATGAGGAAAGACGGGTTGAAGACGGGATTTGCGGATTCCCACGTAGGGAGATACGTCCTGTGTCGTCGTGGGGATATGCATTGCTGCTGACCAAAGATGGGCGTCTTGCAGGCGAAGAGGTGTGTGAAGCCGGGTTGGAGATGAGGGTTGGCGCCATCCGCACAGATTTTGGCGGCTGGGGGCATATGCGAAAGGTGACAGCTGGCCGAGCCATAGACCCACCGCCGTCGCCGCTTCCTAGAGAAGATGGCGAGGTCGAGACAATTTCGCTCGTCCCGTTCGGCTTGACACAGATACGCATTGCACTCTTCCCGTGGGTGAATGCTAATTAATGCTATAATAATGGGGGTTGAAAAGAGGTTTAAAACTACATGGAGAATTAAGAACAAATGAAAGTATTTTACAGATTGATTCTCGCGGTGATGCTCTCTGCCGCAACCGTGGCTGAAGGTGCGGAAAAGGCCTGCGACAAGTGGGCCATCTTCACCGACTTCGGCCTCTTTGAAGGTGCGGTGCACAAGACCGACAAGGGCTTTGCCGCCGACGAGAACGGAATCCGCGTGGAGACGGAGGAGAAGATTGGCGCGGCGGGCGTTACGCATCGACGCACTGTCATCCGCAACATGGGCAAGAAGCCATTTGCGGCGACGTGCCTCCTTGACGTTTTCCGCTTCGAGGGCGGCGACTTCGAGGTGTACACCCAGGCCAACACGTGGATGAACGAAAGCCGAGGTGCATGGCAGCCGCTCCATACGTGCGTCGAGGCGCGGTGCGGCGGAATGCGCACGTCATATGGTGCCGCGCCAGTGCTTGCGCTCTGGAACAGACAGACTGGGCGCGGGCGCGTCTTCCATCTTATGTCGGACGCAATGTGGGAAATGCGGGCAGCCGTAGTGCCGGGGGAACAGGACAAGTCGTCCGTGGCCGTCGAGGTCGGCATGGACTCGCGCTATCTCAACTATGTCCTCAAGCTGGGTGAGACGGTCGCGCTGCCAGAGGTAGTTTACTACGACTTCACAAACAAGACGGACCTCGACTGCCACAAGCTCCACGCCTGGTGGAACGAAAACCATCCCTGCTGCACGATGCCGACAATCTACAACACATGGCTCTGCCGCTTCGACAAGCTGGACTTCGACTTTGTGATGAAGCAGGTCAAGAAGGCCGGTGAGCTTGGTCTTGATTATTTCGTGATCGACGCCGGCTGGTTCGGCAAGAAGGGCAATTGGGTCGCGATGCGCGGCGACTGGAAGGAGCGCCCAGACGGATGGCTTGGCGGACGGTTGGCGGAGGTTTCGAAAGCGGTGCGGTCCGCCGGCATGAAGTTCGGTCTGTGGATCGAGGCCGAGTCCGCCGCAGACAGCTCTGAGGTGTTCAAAGCCCACCCAGAGTATTTCCGCCGCGATCACGGCGGAATCTACCTCGACTTCGCGCGAGACGATGCGCGCGGATACCTTCACTCCTCGATCGACGCGCTCGTTGAGAAGTATGGCGTGGAGTTCATCAAGTTCGACTTCAACTGCGATGCGAAGGTGGACGATCTTTGCAGGGATTTCGCAGACTACAACGCGGGTTATCGGCGGTTCATCCGCGAGTTGCGCGAGCGGCATCCCAGCATCTATCTTGAAGGGTGCGCGAGCGGCGGACTCATGATGGATCTCGGCTGGGCGCGCGACTTCGACAGTTTCTGGTTGAGCGACAACCAAAGCCCCGTCCATGGTCTGCGCATCGCCAAGGACACGATGCTCCGTCTGCCGCCGAGCAAGATAGAGCGCTGGATCACGGCGCGGAGCGCGGCAAATCTACAACCAGACTATTTCGGCAACGACGAGCGGCTTCTTGTGACGGAGGATGCATGGTGGCGCGAAGTGCGTTCCGTCGCGCCTGATTTCGTCGCGGCGTTCACCACTGGCGGACCGGTGGGTTTCTCGTGCGACCTCACGGCTCTGTCGGAGAAGCACACAGAATACTTCCGCAAGATGGTCGCAGGGCGGAAGAAGGACGCGGCGTTCTGGGGCAAGGCCGTCGGGCGCGTGCTGTGCGACTCGCCGGAGGTCGTCGTGCTTCAGTACAGCGACGCGGCGCTTAAGGACGTGCGCGTCGTCATCGCAACGGGCCGTTCGCGCCAGAACAGGACGACGGTACGTCCCGTTCTTGATGTAGGGCTTGAATACGAGCACAAGGGGCAACGGCGGAAGGGCGCGTTCTGGATGGAACATGGCGTAGCCGTGGGGACGGGAATCAACGACGCGAAGGATTTGCGGTTTGCTGCGGCGACTGGGCGCGGCACCATGCCCGATGTGGATGTGATACGGCTTGGTGGTAACTATGCGGGGCATCTTCAGGACGTGTGGCGCGAGGGAAAATATCTCTACTGGGCGCATACTCAGGCTTTGGTGAAAACCGACCTTTCGGGAAAGATATTGGCCAAGGTTGATGTGGACGAGCATCATGCCGGACTTGAGGTCAGGGACGGCAAGGTGTATGTGGCGGTGTGCACGATGACGGAAAAGACAGGCGGCAAGACGCTTCCCGATTCACGCGTCACGATAAACGTCTATGACGCAAAGACGCTGAAGCTGCTGGAGGAGCATGTGACGGACATCAACGACCGTTCAGGTTCGCTCGCGATTCTTGAGGACGGGACGTTTCTTGTGGGATGTCTGCGTCCGCCGGACATCACGAAGTCGCAGGTGCGATTCCATCATTTGGACAGGAACTACAAATTGATAAACAGCCATGTTCTTGATAATGTTCCCGTCGAACTTGGCATAGAGACGATAAAGCAGCACAAAGGATATTTCTATCTCTGCCATTACACTGACAACCTGTGCATAAAGCTCGACGGGGATTTCAAGGAGGTCGCCCGCTATAATATCAACGGAACATGCGGCCTCGTCTTTGACGGCGACGACATCTGGGTCGGCGTTACACGGCTGAAACCCGAAACCAAAAGATGGGTGAGCAGCCTTAAACGCATAGATCCGCCATCTGGATTCTGACGCGGGCGTTTCCGCGTGGCCGCATGATTAATTGCCTCTATAGGGAGAGCCCCCTGTCTGGGAGAGTGGGGCCTCGCGCTAATAAGGGGGGCATCTTTCATTTCGGGCTGACCCCAGCCCGCCGCCCTACCTTGCTCCTAGACAGGAACGCATATTTATGAGATAATATGCGCGGACTTAAAATAGGAGATATCCAATGTACAAAACATTTTTCGCCGCCGCAATTGCGGCAACATCGCTCGCCGTGCAGGCTGTAAGCGAACAGACTACGCTTTGGAAATCTGGCGATGGGGGGATCAAATCCTACCGCATACCCGCTTTGTGCACGGCGCCGAATGGCGATCTGATCGCGGTTTGCGATGCGCGCAAGGATCATGCGGGCGACCTTAATTCGGCGCAGCCCATAAACATCTCGTGCAGGCGTTCCACCGATGGCGGCGCGACGTGGAGCGACCCGGTGGATACATGGACGTGGAAGTGGGATGACGACGAGCATTGGGCGGGGTCCGATCCGTCTCTGATAGTGGATGCCCGCGACAAGAAGATATTCCTGCTGTATAACGTCTGGGAGTCGAAAAAGCGCCACGGCGTGTTTCAGTTCTTTGTGCAAGAGTCTTCCGACGATGGCAAGACGTGGTCCAAGCCGCGCGACATATCGTCCGACATTGCGTTCGGCGAATGGCCCTTCGGCAAGAAGCAGAGCGAGGGCGGTTTCATCTTCATAACATCCGGTTCCGGCATTCAGACAAAGGACGGCACATTGCTCCACACGATCGTCCATGTAGGTGACGGCAATGCGCTTATCGGGTCGGAAGACCACGGCAAAACGTGGAAGGCGTTCGGCAAGCCCGTCAAGTGCGGCGACGAGTGCAAGGTGGTTGAGCTTTCCGACGGTTCGCTGATGATCAATTCGCGCTGGCGCGGCGGCGGCCGCCAGATACATGTAACCAAAGATCGCGGCGCCACGTGGGAGTCTCGCTACGACAATTCCCTCGTCGATCCGCAGTGCAACGCGCAGATCATGCGCTATCCAATTGCATGCGCCAAGCCCGACAAGACGCCGAAGCCCGGCCTGCCGGAGGCTGTGCTGCTGTTCTCCAACTGCAAAGCGGACGGACGCCGCAACCTGCATGTGCGCACAAGCTGGAATGACGGCGAGACCTGGAACGAAGGCGTGTGCGTCGAGCCGACGGGCGCCGCATATTCCGACATAACCATTCTGCCTGGCGGCAGGCTTGGAGTCCTTTTCGAGGGCGCGGGTTACTCCACGATACGGTTCTGCACGCTCGAGGCCCACGAGTTTCTGGCCAGATGATGTGCAACTGCGCAAGAAGGCAAAGCAGATGAACAAGACGGTTTTGACATCTTTGGCTGCGGCATGTGCCGCCGCGAGCGTTTTCGCAACTCCGGTCAGCGTAGAGTGGAAGCCGGCCGAGAAGCTTCCGGTAAGCGTGGCCAGGCCCTTTGCGGGATTTCTGCCCGATGGGCGCTTCATCGTCGCGGGCGGAACCGACTTTGTCGTCAACGAGGATGGCATTCGCGAAAAGACGTGCTTCGCCGACGTCTGCATACGCTCCGTCGACGGTGCGTGGACCAAGGTCGGGCCGCTTTCTCACGCTGTCGGCGAAGGCGTTACGTGCGAAACTCCGCGCGGCGTGTTCTGCGCGGGCGGATACGACGGTTCGAATGTCTACAGCGACGCCTACATCCTGACCGGTTCGGGCGTGGAGAAACTGCCTGATTTTCCAAAGCCCGTCATGATGGGTGCGGCGGCATGCGACGGCGAAACCGTATATGTCGTGTCCGGCAGGCTCGTCTATTCGCTCGCGCTTGCCGGCGGAGAGTGGAAACAGATCGCGGAGATTCCGGGCGGAGACAGGTCTCAGGTGGTTGCAGCCGTGCAGAACGGCGACCAGAAGGAAAAGCGTCTGGTAATCTTCGGCGGATATGATGTGGACAGCAAGCAGCCGCTTTGCGATGGCTACGCGCTCATCCTGTCGTCCGGCGAATTGAAGCCCCTCGCGCCTTTGCCTGACGGCGTGACCACGATCGGCGCGGCGTTTCTTCCCAGCGGCCACCAGCACGTGCTTCTGATCGGAGGCTTCGGCAAGGAGGGATGGGTCGCCCGCGCGATAAACGGCTCGACCGAGACGGATCCCGTAAAACTGGGTTGGCAGAGAAAGATCATGGCGTACAACTGCGTCACTGACGCATGGTGCGAATACGGTGCACTTGCCGGCGACGACACTCCGCGCTGCGGCGCCGCGGCAGGCTTGAGGCCCGGAAAGACGCCCGAGAGCTACACGATCATAATCGCGGGAGGCGAAAAGGCGCCTGCGCTGCGCACGGACGCGGTCTTTGTGGCAAGTTTCCGCAAGACCGGCAAGTTCGGCGCCACGGCGTGGGCGGTAGTGGGCGTCTATGCCCTGCTGATGGTCGGCATGGCGTGCTTTTTCATCTTCAAGAAGAAGGACGAGAACGACTACTTCCGCGGCGGAAACAGGATTCCGTGGTATGTCGCCGGCATGTCGATTTTCGCGACGATGCTCTCGTCCATTACCTTCATTGCGATTCCTACCCAGGCGTATCTCCAGGATTGGCGCTACTTCGTGATGGCGTTCTTCATAATCGGCATGGCGCCAGTCGCAATCTACTACTATCTGCCGTTCTTCTGCCGCCTGGGCATAACCTCGGCATACGAATATCTCGAAAAACGCTTCAACCTCGGCGTACGCCTCTTCGGTTCGGCCGCATTCGTGGTTTTCATGGTGTGCCGTGTGGCGGTTGTGACGCTTCTGCCGGCGATCGCGCTCAACGCCGTGACAGGTGTTTCCATCGATGCGTGCATCCTGATCTGCGGCGTATTGACGATGATCTACTGTTCGCTTGGCGGGCTTGAAGCCGTAATATGGAGCGATTTTGTGCAGGGTATCGTGCTTATGGGAGGCGCGGTTTCGGTTCTTGTGCTGCTCATCATGAAGACAGGCGGCGCAGGCGGGCATTTCGCGACGTTCTGGTCGGTCGCCGATGAATACGGAAAGAACAAGATGTGGGATTTCCGCCTGCTCTTTACGCAGCCCGTGTTCTGGGTGGTGGCGGTGCAGGGCCTCATCTCCAATCTCTCCAGTTACACATCCGATCAGTGCGTGATCCAGCGCTACATCGCCACGCCTGACGAGAATGCCACCAAGCGCTCGCTTTGGTTCAACGGCTGCATGAGCGTTTTCGCGCAGGTTGTTTTCTACGGAATAGGCATGGCGCTATTCGCGTTCTACCACACCCATCCGGAAGCGATGGATGTCACCATGCCCAAGGGCGATTCCGTGCTGCCGATATTCATGGCCACCGAAATGCCGCCATGGCTCGCGGGGCTGGTCATTGCGGCCGTGTTCGCCGCGACGATCTCGACGCTTTCGGCCAACCTGTCGTCGGCGTCGACTGCGGTCGTTACCGATTTCGTCAAGCGCTTCAAGCCGGACATTCCCGGCAAAACCCAGATACGCTGCGGACAGGTCTGCACATATGTCGTCGGCATCATCGGCATATTGGCGGCGCTGACCCTTGCGCGAATGGAGTCGTCGGCGTTGTTCGACAACTTCAACAAATATATCGCCATGCTCACGGCCGGCTTGACGGGCCTGTTCTTCATGGGTGTGTTCATGCCGCGCATCAAGGGCATGGCGGCGGTGTGCGGCCTCGCGGCGAACTACTTCGTCTGCTTCAGCTGCGAGATTCTGCACTGCGACGTGTTCGGGCTCAAGTTCCATCCGTTCCTCCTGGGCGGCATCGGGCTTGTCGTGTGCGTGCTCGTAGCCTACATCTGCTCGATCGTCTTCAACGAGAAGGGGCGCGACCTGACAGGGCTCACGCTCAAGACGCTCAAGAAGAAATAGTTATTTCCGGGTAAAACCAGCAACAACAACACAAAAAGGAAGTCTCAGAAATGAAGAAGCTCCAAGGACTCATCGCGGCGGCGCACACGCCGTTCAACGCGGACGGCAGCGTCAATCTCGCTCTCGTCAAGAAACAGGCAGAGACGCTCATAAAGCAGAAGGTGACAGGCGTCTACATCTCCGGCACGACCGGCGAGGGAATCTGCTGCTCGATCGCCGAGCGTGAAGCAGTGTTCGACGCATGGGTCAAGGCCGCCAAGGGAAAGCTCTATCTCATCGCCCACATCGGCGCGCTCGCTCTGCCTGATGTGCAGGAACTTGGCGCGTATGCCGTGAAGTGCGGCATGGACGCGACCTCGATAGTGCCGCCGAACTTTTTCAAGCCCGGCTCGATCGACGCGCTCGTAGCCTATCTCAAGGAGGCTCTCAAGACCTCGACCAAGCTTCCGTTCTACTATTACCACACCGGCATGAGCGGCGTGAACTTCGATATGGAGAAGTTCCTCCTCGCCGCCGACGGGAAGATCAAGAACCTCGCCGGCATCAAGTTCAACTATCCCGACCTCTACATGTACCAGCGCTGCATCAAGTGCCTGGGCGGCAAGTATGACATCACGTGGGGCATCGACGAGTGGTTCGCCGGCGCCGTCGCGCTCGGTGCGCAGTCCGCGATCGGCTCGACCTACAACTACTCTGCGGGCATCTACTACAAGATTTGGGATGCCGTCAAGAAGGGCGATCTCAAGAAAGTACAGGCCGGAATGAAGAAGGTTTGCGACATCGTGGACATTCTCGTGCAGTACGGCGGCGTAGCGGGCGGCAAGGCGATGATGAAGGTGTGGGGCCTCGACATGGGCGGCGTGCGTCTGCCCAACGTGTCGCTTTCCGATGCGGCCAAGGCCGATTGCGTCGCCCGTCTCAAGAAGATCGGCTACAAGTAAGCCGGTCCGGCGCATATGCCGGCCGCATGCGCGCCCGCCTGGATGGGCGTGGCGCGCATTCAAGACGTGGCAACAGTGCAGAAACGCCGTATCGGGCAGCCGTCGCATTTCGGTCTGACAGGACCGCATCGCGTCTGCCCGAACGAAACGAGATGACTGTTCCACGTCTTCCAGTATTTGACGGGCAGAATCTTCCTGAGAGCCATTTCCGTATCGAACGGCGTCTTTGTCTCGACCAGTCCCAGACGGTTGCATATGCGGTGGACATGAACGTCCACGCATATCGCAGGAAGATCGAAACCGACGGCGACCGTGAGGTTTGCGGTCTTGCGTCCGACGCCCGGCAGTTCGCAGAGTTCTTCGACCGTGTCCGGCAGCTTGCCGCCGAATTTCTCGTCAAGCACGGCGGGAAGGGCTTTCAGATGGCGCGCCTTGTCGCGGTAGAAGCCGACGGGGTATATCAGTTTTTCAATCTCGTCTTGGGAAAGCCTCTCAAGGTCGGCTGGCGAGAATGTTTTGCCTTTTGCGGTCGCGAAGAGACGTTTCACGGCGCCTGCGGTGCACTGGTCTTTGGTGCGCGCCGAGAGAATTGTGCCGACAAGCACGCAGAAAGGATCGTGTGTCTGCGCCTCGATCAGTTCGATGATCGGCGAGTCGTGCGCCGAGAACTCTTTCTTGAGGGCCCTGTCTACCGCCGGTATGTCTTTTGGTGTCATGGCAGTATTCTACCAAAAACAGCGCCACCACGCTTGTGCGAGAAGAAAATATGGTATAATACCCCTTTCACGTACTAGAAAGGTCGATTGCACATGGGCGGTTTCTGCGGAATCATTTCAAAAACGGATTGCGTAAGTGATCTGTTCTTCGGCACTGACTACCACTCCCATCTAGGAACGCATCGCGGCGGAATGGCCGTGCTGGAGGATGGCGGCGTGTTTCAGCGCTCCATCCACAACATACAGAACTCTCCGTTCCGTTCGAAGTTCGAGAACGACGTCGGCCGCTTTTCCGGCAAGGTCGGCATAGGCGTCATATCCGATACCGACCCGCAGCCGCTTGTGATGTGCGCGCGCCTTGGCACGTTTGCAATCGTTACGGTTGGACTTATCACAAACATCGAGGAACTGAAGAGGGAGCTTTTCGAGAGCAATTCTTCCCAGTTGCAGTTTTCGACGACAAGTGGCATGGTGGGGCCGACCGAAGTCGTCTCCGCCATGATAGCGACGAAGAATTCGCTTGTCGAAGGCGTGAGGTACGTGCAGGAAAAGATTGAAGGCAGCTGCTCCATACTTCTCATATCCCAAGAAGGCCGCCTTTATGCGGCGCGCGACCGCTATGGGCGTACGCCTGTCGTGATCGGCCGCAAAGACGGCGCGATGATCGCCCTGCAGGAAAGCTGCGCAATGCCAAACCTCGGGTTTGATCATGTGCGAGACCTCGGGCCCGGCGAAATGGCCGAAATAACGCCGGATGGCGAGAAGACCCTGATTGAGCCCGGCGACAAGATGGCGATATGCTCATTCCTTTGGATATACTACGGCTATCCGGCGTCCAGCTACGAAGGGCGCAATGTCGAGATGGCGCGCTATCGCTGCGGCGGTGCGCTTGCGAGGCGCTATCCGGTCGAGGCCGATGCTGCATGCGGCATACCCGATTCCGGCACGTCCCACGCGCTTGGCTACGCCCACGAGGCCGGCGTAAAGTATGCTCGCCCGTTCGTCAAGTACACGCCTACCTGGGCGCGGAGCTTCATGCCGCAGGACCAGCGCCAGCGCGACAGGGTGGCGTCGATGAAGCTCATACCGATTCCCGGCCTGATCCAGGACAGGCGACTCGTCTTCTGCGACGATTCGATAGTGCGGGGAACCCAGCTCGGCAAACAGGCCGATCGCCTCTATGCGGCAGGCTGCAGGGAAGTGCACGTGCGCATAGCGTGCCCTCCGCTGGTGTATCCATGCCGGTTCATCAACTTCTCGCGCTCGAAGAGCGAATACGACCTCATAACGCGGCGCTTCATACGCGGCCACGAAGGCGAGAATGCCGAGCTTGGCAAATACGCCGACAATCAAAGCGAGGCATACAAGGAGATGGTCGAGTTCATACGCTCCAAACTCAACCTGACATCGCTTGCGTTCCAGACAATCGACGACCTTGTCCAGGCGATTGGGCTTCCGCGTGAAAAACTCTGCACTTACTGCTGGACCGGCGAGGATGTGTCGCTGTGCGGAGGATGCGCCAACTGCCCCTGCAAAAAGCAGAAGAGAGAGGATTCGGCACATGAAGGCGGATGTTGAAAAGTACGGATCCCTGGCGACGCACAGGGCGTTTCTCGGCAAGCCTCCGAAAAAGGGGCCTGTGGAGCCTTTTCCCTGCAAGCCCGAAGAGGTCTATGCGAAACAGGTCGCCGGGCTTGCGAAGCGCCTGAAGGCGATAGGCTGCCGCGACGTGGCGATCGGCCTCAGCGGCGGGCTCGATTCCGCGCTCGCCCTGCTTGTGGCTGTCGGGGCTTTCGACAGGCTCGGCCTGGACGTGAAGGGCATCCACGCATACACAATGCCTGGTTTTGGCACGACGCGCCGCACAAAGGGGAACGCGGGTCTTCTCTGCGAAGGGCTAGGCCTTCGCCTCGAGACCATTTCAATCGTCGCCTCGTGCAGGCGCCACCTCAAGGATATCGGCCACGACGGCAGAACGCCGGATGTGACGTACGAAAACGCCCAGGCCCGCATGAGGACGCTTGTGCTGATGGACAAGGCGAACATGACGGGCGGAATCGTCATCGGAACCGGCGATCTTTCCGAGATCGCCCTCGGCTGGTGCACATTCAACGGCGATCACATGGCGATGTTCGCGGTCAACAACGGTGTGCCGAAGACGATCGTGCGCAAAGTGTGCGAATGGTGGGCGGATCGCAATGCGCACGGGCCTCGCCGCAAGGCGGCGGAGGCGATTCGCGATATTGTGGCGACGCCGGTCTCGCCAGAACTCGTCAAGGGACAGGTGACCGAGAATACGATAGGCCCGTACGAGCTGCACGACTTCTTCCTGTGGAACTTCATAATGAACGAGATGGGCTCGAAGGCTCTTCAGGCTGCGGCGGAGAGATATTTCGGCGACCGTTACACGCCCGGCGAGATCGCCCGGACGCTTGCCGTGTTCATGCGCCGCTTCTTTACGCAGGCGTTCAAGCGCAATTGCCAGTGCGACGGCGTGAAGGTGTTCCCGTTCGAACTGTCGCTCAGAGGATGGTGGATACCGTCCGATCTCGGGCAGATTGAAATCTAGCCCGCCGCGAAGCCAAATGTCCGCCGGCCAAAGCCAAATATGATATAATATGCCTATGGAATTTGAGAATACCATCGGGCTGGAGACGCATGTCCAGCTGAAGACCAAGACCAAAATGTTCTGCTCGTGTCTGCTCAAGACGGGTTGCGAGCCGAACACGAACGTGTGTCCCGTGTGCCTAGGCTATCCCGGCGCGCTTCCCGTCATGAACAAAGAGGCGGTAAAACTCACCGTCATGAGCGGTCTTATGCTCGGCTCGAAGATCAACCCCCACGCCACCTTCGACCGCAAGAACTACTTCTATCCCGACATGGCCAAGGACTACCAGATTTCCGAGAACGGCAGTCCCCTGTGCATCGGCGGCGGCGTGACGATTCAAACGCCCTCCGGCCCGAAGTTCATACGCATCAACCACATCCACCTTGAAGAGGACGCCGCAAAGATCAACCACTACGCGACAACTTCCGGCGTCGACTTCAACCGCGGCGGTACGCCGCTTATGGAGATAGTCTCCGAGCCTGACATGTCCAGCGCCGACGAGGCGATAGCGTATCTGACGGCTCTCAAGGAGATGCTCGTGTACGCAGGCGTAAGCGACTGCAACCTTGAAGAAGGCAACATGCGCAGCGACGTGAACATCTCGATACGTCCCGTCGGGGAGACGAAGCTCGGCACGAAAGTCGAGATCAAGAACATGAACTCCTTCAGCGGAATCCACGCCGCGCTGGAGTTCGAGGCTCGCCGCCAGCGCGAATGCATGGCGCATTCGATTCCGATCGTGCAGGAGACGCGCCGTTGGGACGGCGAGGCGCTTGAGACCGCCTCCATGCGTTCCAAGGAGAACGCCCACGACTACCGCTACTTCCCCGAGCCGGACCTTGTGCCGGTGGAGCTGTCGACGGAGCTTGTGGAGGAATGGCGCCGCCTTCTGCCAGAGCAGCCCGAGGCCCGCCGGGCGAGAATGATCGCAGATTACGGAATCGCCGAGTATGACGCCGAGGTGCTTTCCCAGCACAAAGAGAACGCCGACTATTTCGAGGCGGCGGCGAAGGGGCTCGACAAAAAGGCTGCGAAGACGCTTTGCAACCTGTATATGTCGGATGTGATGGCGCTCATGAATTCAACGGGCAGAGCCATCGGCGAATGCGCAATGACGCCTGACGCGCTCAGATCGCTCGTCAAGCTCTCCGTCGCAGGCGTCATAAACGGCCCGACGCTCAAAGAACTTCTGCCGGAGCTGTTCGAGAAGGGCGGCGATCCCGAAGCCATTGTGAAGGAGCGCGGCCTTGGCGCCGTGAGCGACACCGCCGCGCTGGAGGCGTTCGTCGATCAGGCGATAGCGGCGAACCCCGGCCCCGTGCAGGACTTCAAGAACGGCAAGAAGGCCGCGGCCGGCTTTTTCGTAGGGCAGGTCATGAAACTTTCCAAAGGCAAGGCCGACCCCAAGATCGTAGGCGGGCTGGTCGCCAGAAAGCTCGCCGCGCTATGAGAAAACGCATAGCTGTCGTCTGTGCCGCGTTGGCGGCGGTTGTCCTGGGCGGATGCGCGTCGTTCCACCAGACGCAGGCCGTGAAGTTCGTCGACGACGACGGCCGGTTTCTCGAGGTCGTCTACGGATATGGCGACAAAGACCATGTTACGACGTGGGTGTCGCCTGTGAACGGCAACGAGATCGAGCTCAGAAGCAAGCTTCGCGTGAAGGTGAGTCTGGAGGATGGTCCGTCTTTCATGGCGTTCCAATGCATGAACATGCTTTCTTCCGGAACCATGTACAAGACGGACAACGACCGTTGGCTGTTTCTCGCCAACGGCTTCACGTGCGCGATGTTCGAGTTCGACGGCGCGGCCGGCGACTACAGGACGGTTTTCCAGGGCGTGCTTTGCCAGCCCCCGGCGAATGAAGGGGGAGTGCGTTGAATCCGCGCGACAACATACGCGTCGTTCTTGTCGGCACTCTTTACACGGGCAACGTGGGCTCCAGCTGCCGCGCAATGGCGAACATGGGCATAAGAAACCTCGTGCTGGCGGCTCCGAACCTCCAGAACTCGTGGGAAGAGGGCGAGCGGCTTGCGGTGCATGCGACCGACATCCTCGCCAACCGCCGCGAAACCGCAACGTTCGAGGAGGCTGTCGCCGATTGCGTTGCCGTCGTCGGAACGACCGCGCGCGAGGGATTGTACCGTCAGCACGTCAAGGCGCCGCGAGACTGCGCGGCGGATATACTGTCGCTTGCCGAGACGGGGCCTGTCGCTCTCGTGTTCGGTCGCGAGGACAAGGGGCTGCTCAATGAAGAGATCGCCCAGTGTACGCACCTTATACGCATACCCGTGGACGAGGGCTATACGTCGATCAATCTTTCGCAGGCCGTGCTGATAACGTGCTACGAATTCTTCACGGCCTCCGGCCGGTACCAGCCGCCGCGGGAGAAGGCGCCGCCGGCCCCTCAGGCGCAGAAGATGCAGTTGATGAAGAACTGGGCGAAGATGCTTTTGGAGATCGGTTTCATGAAGCCCGAGCAGGAGGATCACTTCATGCAGGGCTTCCACCGCGTGTTTTCGCGCGGAGTTTTCACGAAAGACGACGCGGCGCTTCTTCTGGGAGTTGCCCGTCAGGCGATATGGGCCAAGGAGAATCATGGATAGACTTGCGTACCTCGTTCGAAGAATGTTGCTTGTGATACCTACCTTCATCGGTATCACGATAGTGTGTTTCTCGCTTACCAGATTCCTTCCCGGCGGTCCCGTCGAGATGCGAATGATGAGGCTCAAAGGGCTTGGCGCGCAGTCGGGCGAGACGTCCGGCAGCTCGAACGCATCGGCCTCGCAGGTCTCCGAGGAGTACAAGAAACAGCTTGAGGCTCAGTTCGGCTTCGACAAGCCGATCTACGAGCAGTATTGGGATTGGCTTGTGGTGAAGCGCATGGGCATGAACCTGCCGAGCTACGACTATCCGAACAAGACGGCGTGGGAACTTATCCGCTCGCGCATACCGATATCGCTCTGGTTCGGTCTGGCGTCGTTTCTGCTTACCTACATGATATGCATTCCGCTGGGCATTGCCAAAGCGCTCAGGCATCGACAGGCGTTTGACGCGGTATCGTCGTTTGTGGTGTTTGTGGCATATGCCATTCCTGCTTTTGCGCTTGCGATGTTGCTGAAGATGTTCTTCTGCGGAACGGTGGATGGCTTTGCCGACATATTCCCGCTTGGCGGCATCTCCTCCGACTTTGACGTGGAGCCCTCTGCCTGGGTCTGGTTTTGGGATCGCGCCTGGCATATGGCCCTGCCTATATGCTGCTACGTGGCCGGCGGCTTTGCGATGCTTACGATTCTGATGAAGAATTCGCTTCTCGACCAGATATCGGCCGACTATATCCGTACTGTGATTGCGAAGGGCGCCACACGCCGCCGCGCGATTTGGGGCCATGCGTTCCGCAATGCGCTCATTCCCGTGGCGACAGGGCTGGGCGGCATAATCGGCCTCATCTTCGTCGGGTCGATCATCATCGAAACCATTTTCGAGATTCCAGGCATGGGCCGGCTGTCGTGGGATGCGCTAATCGGTCGCGACTACGCCGTGTTCCTTTCGCTTCTCGCGCTTACGGCCAGCTTCCAGCTCGTAGGCAATCTCATATCGGATGTTCTGTACATGATCATCGACCCCAGAATAGACTTCTCGAAGAAATAACGCCATGACATTCTTTTCTCCGCTCACAGTCAAACGTTTCCGGTCGTTCAGGCGCATTCGCCGCGCATGGTGGTCGCTGATCGGCCTGGGCGTGATATTCGTGTTTTGCATGCTTGCCGACGTCGTCTGTCCGTGCGATCCTCGCGCGGTGGTCGATACTGCCACGCTTGAGAAGTATCGCAAGCCGGTGGTCGAAGAGACCTACGACATAAAAACCGTGCGGTACAATCTTGGAGACGACGGAAGCATCTGGGGCTATGAGGGGCCGACGGATGTGAACGAGGCGGATTATGACGTGACGCGCACCAGGCGCGACGGCTACACGCGCGTATACATGCGCCCCAAGACTCCGCCTGCCGTCACGTCGCATGTCATGCCTGCGCCGGAGATCAGCTTCCCGTTCCGTCCATGCAAGGAGCATCCGTTCGGAATCGACGCCGGCGGGCGCGATGTGTATGCGCGCGTCGTCCACGGCATGCGCATAGCGCTTCTCTTCGGAGTGATTCTCGCCGCCAGCGGAATGTTCATAGGCCTCGTGGCCGGTGCGGTGGAAGGCTATTTCGGCGGGAAAACCGATATCGCCATGCAGCGTTTTACCGAGATATGGAGCGCCGTCCCGTTCCTGTACGTCATGATATTCATAGGCTCGACGATGGGCAGAAGCTTTACGATACTGCTCGTCTGCTACGCAATCTTCAACTGGATCGGCGTCAGCTACTATATGCGTGCCGAGTTTCTGCGTCTCAGGTCCCGCACGTTCGTCGAGGCCGCCAAGGTGCAGGGGTTCTCCGCCGCGCGCATCATCTTCGGGCACATACTGCCAAATGCTTTGACGCCGCTCATCACGCTTTTCCCGTTTCTTCTGATGGGCGCGATCGGGTCGCTCGCCGCGCTCGACTTCCTCGGCTTCGGCCTGCCCCCGATGACGCCAAGCTGCGGAGAGCTCATGAACCAGGCGCAGCAATTCCGCTATGCGTGGTGGCTTATTCTCTTTCCAGCGCTTGCTCTCTTCATCGTGATGTTGCTGACGGTTCTCGTCGGCGAAGGCCTCCGCGACGCCTTTGATCCGCGGCAGAAATCCAAGCTCGAATAATGACGCGCACTGGAGAGGCCTGGATGTTGTTCCTCGTGACGCGCCTCGCTGGCGTCGCCGTGGATGCCTGCATTGTAGGCGCGGCCTACCTTGCGGCCTTCGCGCTGCGATTCGACTTTGCCGAGCCGCTTTGGGGCTGGCGCAAGGTCGCGCTCTCCTATGTGTCGGTGTGCGTCGTCCACATTGCGGCGCTTGTCTGCACGGGATGCTACCGTCTCGCCTGGCGGCGCATCGGCGCGGCGCAGCTGCCTCGCTACTTCTGCGCAACGTTTCTTGCCGCGGCCGTCCTTACCGTCATGCGAGTGCTCATGCCGTCCATGGAACTTGTGCATGTGCGCCCGCCGTATTCGATTACCGTCATCTGCTTCTTCTTTGCGACAGCCGGTCTTGTAGGTGCAAGGTATGTGTGGCGGCTCTACTGGATGTCGCGCCAGAAGGAGGCGTCCTTGCTCGAGCGCAGCGAAAAGACGTTCGACAACACCGTTGCGGCGCGGTTTCTGGCAGGACGCGTCGTAATGGTGACAGGCGCAGGCGGATCCATCGGTTCGGAGCTGGTTCGCCAAGTGGCGGCTGCAGGCGCCGTGCGCATTTTGATGGTGGAGAGATGCGAGAACGCGCTTTACGAGATAAACCGCGAGATGGCGCGCTCCAAGTGCGCGGCGTCGCTCAAACCGCTTATGATCGACTGCGGCGACCGCGCGCGCATGGACAAGGTTTTTGCGGAAGAAAAACCGTCCGTCGTCCTGCACGCCGCGGCCTATAAGCATGTTCCCATGGTTGAACTGAATCCTGAAGAAGGGTGGCGCAACAACACCGAAGCCACGCGCACCATGGCCGGGCTTTCATCTGCGCACGGCGTGGAGCGGTTTGTGCTTATTTCGACCGACAAGGCCGTCAACCCTGTTTCGGTAATGGGCAAGACCAAACTTGCGGCGGAGCGCGCCATAATGGAGGTCGGCGGCGCCACCTCGTTCTGTGCGGTGAGGTTCGGCAATGTTTTCGGATCCTCTGGTTCGGTCGTTCCGCTTTTCAGGGAACAGATAGCCGCCAGCGGACCTGTCACCGTCACTCATCCCGACATGAAACGCTATTTCATGACGATACAGGAGGCGGTGAGCCTCGTCTTGCAGGCGGCATCCCGCGGCGAGAAGGCTATCTACACGCTTGACATGGGCGAACCTGTGCGGATACTGGACCTCGCCGAGAACATGATTGCGCAGGCCGGCTACCGCCCTTACGTCGACATACCGGTGATATTCACCGGCATACGCCCGGGCGAAAAGCTTTTCGAAGAGATCGACGTCTCCGGGAAAAGCGCGTTCAAGACCGACATGGCGAAGATTTACATTACCCGCATGCCGTCGGCACAGGCTCCTTGCGGCCCGAGAGGCGACTGCGCTCGCACGCAAAGCCCATGACATGGCTTTCGACGGATGCCGCAAGCGAACTCGAGAGCATCGATTCGTCGTGCGCATCAACTGCTTTGAGGAAGTCTCGCACGAGCGCAAGGTCGCCGCCGCCGTGACCCGAGCCCTTGTATTCGGCGATCTCCGACACTTTCTTCGCCCAGACGCGCTGGCTTCCCGACCTGAAATCGTATACGGTGAATTTCGTTCCGTCGCCTTCGATGAAGCCGCGCGTTCCCATGATTCGCGTGCGCCTTCCGCCCCAGGGCGTGAACGCCTCCATTGAAAACGCGGCCGTCACGCCGCCTGCAAATCGCAGGTTCGCCACATAGTGGTCGCACTGATCGTTGTCGCATCTGTAGACGCAGCGTCCGTAGTCGGTCGTACGCAGCTTCTCCAGCACTTCTTCACGCGTGCAGTCTTTCGGAAGGTCGAACACGTGCATGTGCTTGCGGCGCCGCGTATATATGTCGATTGCCGAATAAGGGCATGTTGCTTCGTGGGGGCATCCGTCCGTGCAACGCGCCGGCGCGCCATCGGGGGCGTTCTCGGGACGGAAGTGCGCCAGAGAACCTTCTGCCGACACCGCCTCGCAGCGCTTCCCCAGAAGCCATTTGATTATATCGAGATCGTGGCAGCTCTTGGCCAGTATGATGGGCGTTGTCGCCTTTGCGCTGTGCCAGTTGCCGCGCACATAGGAATGCG
This sequence comes from uncultured bacterium, assembly GCA_902776615.1. Classification (GTDB taxonomy): domain Bacteria; phylum Verrucomicrobiota; class Kiritimatiellia; order RFP12; family UBA1067; genus UBA1067. Next base: position 1,108 of record CACYQU010000034.1, on the reverse strand, counting down.
CCATGTGCGCATATTCGATCGGTTCCATGTGCTGCACCGAAACAACCTCGCCCGCAAGCCCGTCGTCGACCGCCGACTTGAGGGCCCTGAAATACGGCGCGTATCTGAGCACATGGCACACGCCCACGATCGCGCCGGTCTCGCGCTGGCGCTTGAGCAGATCGAGGCACTCTTGCTCGGTCTGTGCCATCGGTTTTTCAAGGAGAAGATCGTAGCCCTGCGCCATGGCCTCCATCGCCGGTTCGAAGTGGAGGTCGTCGGGAAGCGCTATTATCATCGCGTCGGCGATTCGCCCTGCCGCCAGCATTTCATGGAAATCGCCGTAGCATCGGTTTTTGGCAACGCCGTATTTCTCGGCCATCGCTTTGCGCCTTTGCGGATTTGTGTCGGCTACCGCCACAACCTTCATCGCCTCCGGATAGCGCTCGGCATAACGCGCATACGTACCGCCGCGCGCTCCTGCGCCCATCACGGCCACCGTTACCGGACGCGATATTTTCGCGCTCAGGTCCTGCACAGGATAATCCAGTGCCTCCGCCCCTGCAGGTTCGATGCCGTTCGCACCCAAGGCATGTCCCGTTTTGACCGTTAAGCCGAATGTGGCACCGCCTGCAATCAGCGACATTCCCTTGAAGAAGTCGCGCCTGCCCATTCCGATTTTTTCTGTCATGTTCTCTCCTTGCCTTTTTCGCCTAACATCGTAAGCCTTTTGTCGTCTGCTCTTGCTTGCCAGAGTCAAGACTGAACATCCGCTTCATGCGTCTGCACATCGCATATTATACCAAACATTTCGCATGACTGGCCAACTGGGGACAGGCACTGCTTTTCTCTTTGTGGTGGCAGGTCAAGCCGCCAAGGGTGGCAGGTCTAGCCCCCAGAGGTGGCAGGTCTGGTGGCTAGAGGTGGCAGGTCTAGCCCCTAGAGGTGGCAGGGTAGGTGGCCAGAGGTGGCAGGGTAAGGCCCCGACTAGGCCACCTCCACGATCCCCTTGGCGACGACATCCCAGCGCGGCTTGCGCATAAGCACGCCCTTGGGCGTCACGACCCCGTTGCGGTACTTCGCCTCGTTCTCGTTGAAGTCGTCATCGAGAATCGCGACGAGCGACTTC